>JAFEDL010000063.1:0-2506 GCA_018241645.1 Pseudomonadota bacterium | reverse complement strand
CATGCGCCGCAGCTCGGCGTAGCCGGGGGCTTCGCAGACGTTGCACGGCGCGCCGATCGACAGATACAGCTTGCCGTCCGGGCCGAAGGCGAGGTAACGCCAGCCGTGCGCGTTGTCGCGCGGCAGATCCTTGCGCAGCACTTGCGGCGCGATCGGCTGGCCGAAGCTCGCCTCGATGCGCGCGAAGCGCAGCAGCCGGTCGACATCGGCGACGTACAGCGCATCGGCGCGCACGGCCAGGCCGTTCGGCATGCTCAGGCCGGTGGCCAGCGTCCAGCGCGCATCGGCACGGCCGTCGCCGTCGGTATCGCGCAGCGCCGTGACCGTGCCGGCCCGGCGTGAGCCGACGTAGACGGTGCGCCCGTCAGCACCGAGCACCAGCGTGCGCGCGTCCTCCAGCTCGGCCCAGAGACTGATCGTGAAGCCCGGCGGCAGCACCAGGCCGCGGGGGACTTCGGCGGCGCGGGCCACGGGCAGCAGCGCCGAGAGCGCGACCAGCAGACAGCAGAGACGGCGGGGATGGCGGAGCAGTGAGGACATCGGTGGACTCCGATGACAGCGGGGGAGACGGCCGGAGCTTTGACCGCGATCAGGACAAGCCGGCCATGCCTGTGTTGCAATGCGGTGGTGTCAGGCACAGGGCGCTTGCGCCGATGCACCCCGCCGGAAAAAGGATATTGATCGCATGTCACTCCCCCCGCACGACTTCCCGCACCTCGTGCACGAACTCCCGGAATTTCGCGAACGCATCCGGGTGCTGCAGGCGGAAGATGCCCACTTCGCACGGCTCTACGAACGCTATCTCGATGTGAGCCGCGAGCTGCACGGCCTCGGGCAGGACGGCGAATCGCTGACCGGTCAGGCCGCGGCGCTCGCCAGCCGGCGCGTACAGCTGAAGGGCGTGCTCTACGAGATGCTGCGCGGCGACTGAGGGAGCGGATGCACGGGTTTACGGCTGCCGGAGGCTTGACTACAGTGCGGCGCCCCGTGCCAGAGCGGACCTGCTGCATGAGCCATCCCGACAGTCATCCCGACAGTCCTGCCGAGGCGCGCCGCCGCGCGCTGGCAGACGAACTGATCGAGGCCGGCCGCTTCTTCTTCGCGCGCGGCTGGGTGCCGGCGACCAGCGGCAACTTCTCGGCGCGCACCGGCGCCGACGAGGTGCTGATCACGGTTTCGGGCCGGCACAAGGGCCGGCTCGGCACCGATGACCTGATGCTGGTCGACCTGCACGGCCGCCCGGCCCGGGCCGGGCAGCGTTCCTCGGCCGAAACCGGCCTGCACCTGCAGTTGTACGCGCGCGATCCGGCCATCGGCGCGGTGCTGCACACGCACTCGGTCAACGCGACGGTGCTGTCGATGCTTGCCGGCGATGCACTCGTGCTGCGCGATCTCGAAGTCCTGAAGGCTTTCCCGGACATCGTCACGCACGCCAGCACCGTGCGCGTGCCGGTGCTCGCCAACGATCAGGACATCCCGCGGCTGGCTGCGCGCGTCGCCGAAGCCCTCGATCGCGATCCGGCCTGCTGCGGTTATCTGATCGCCGGCCACGGCTTCTACACCTGGGGCGCGACGGTCGCCGACGCGGTACGCCACGTCGAGGCCTTCGAGTTCCTGTTCGAATGCGAATCCCTGATGCGGAGGATGGGCAGACCATGAGCAAGCTGCGTGTTTACCGGGACGACGCCCCGGACACCCCGATCGTCGAACACACGCTCGGCGCCGACATCGCGCTGGAACTCGAAGGTCCGGAGATCCTGTTCTCGCGCTGGGAAGCCGATCGCGCGCTGCCGGCCGATGCCAGCAACGACGACATCATCGGTGCCTACCGCGCGCAGGTCGACGTGCTGATGACGCGCTACGGCTTCCATGCCGTCGATGTCATCAACGTCACGCCGACGCATCCGGACAAGGACGCGCTGCGCCAGAAGTTCCTGAACGAGCACACGCATTCCGATTACGAAGTGCGCTTCTTCGTCGAGGGCAGCGGCCAGTTCTACATCCACCACGCCGATCGCGTGTACATGATCCTCTGCGAGGCCGGCGATCTGCTGAGCATCCCGGCGAACATGACGCACTGGTTCGACATGGGGCCGAACCCGCGCTTCAAGTGCATCCGGCTGTTCACGACGCCCGAGGGCTGGGTCGCGAACTTCACCGGCAGCGACATCGCCGAACGCTTCCCGCGGCTGGTCAACTGAACCGTACAAGGCAGCGCACGTCCGTGGCGATCCGCGCGATCCTGACCGACATCGAAGGCACGACCAGCTCGATCGCCTTCGTGCACGAGGTGCTGTTCCCGTATGCGCGCGCGCGGCTGGCCGGCTGGCTGGCCGTGCATGCCAGTGAGCCCGAAGTCGCCGCCCAGCTCGCCGCGACCCGTGCCGAGGCCGGTCTGCCGCCGGAGGCGCCGCTTGCGCAGGTCATCGAAGTGCTGCTCGGCTGGATCGACGCCGATCGCAAGGCCACGCCGCTGAAGGCACTGCAGGGCCGGCTGTGGGCCGAC
>JAFEDL010000062.1 GCA_018241645.1 Pseudomonadota bacterium | reverse complement strand
GAACTCACCGAGTCCTCGCTGAAGATCCTCAATATCGTCTCGGCCAGCAGCGCCGCCACCGACAGCTGGCGGATCTTCGCGCACGCGCGCGCGTCCTCGCGCAGCGGGATGGTGTCCGTCACCACCAGCTCGTCGATGTCGGACTCGGCGATCCGCCCGACCGCGCCGCCCGAAAGCACGGCGTGCGTGCAGTACGCCACCACCTTGACGGCGCCCTGCTCCTTCAGCACCTGCGCGGCCTTGCACAGCGTCCCAGCGGTGTCGACCATGTCGTCCATGATCACGCAGGTGCGGCCCTCCACCTCGCCGATGACGTTCATCACCTCCGACACGTTCGCCTTCGGCCGGCGCTTGTCGATGATCGCCAGGTCCGACTCCAGGCGCTTGGCCAGCGCCCTTGCGCGCACCACGCCGCCCACGTCCGGCGACACCACGATCAGGTTCTCGTAGCGCTGCTTCCATACGTCGCCGAGCAGCACCGGCGCCGCGTAAATGTTGTCCACGGGGATGTCGAAGAACCCCTGGATCTGGTCCGCGTGCAGGTCCATCGTCAGCACCCGCGCCACGCCGACCGTGGTCAGCATGTTGGCCACCACCTTGGCGCTGATCGCGACGCGCGCCGAGCGCGGCCGGCGGTCCTGCCGCCCGTAGCCGAAGTACGGGATCGCGGCGGTCACGCGGGCGGCGGACGAGCGCTTCAGGGCGTCGACCATCACCATCAGTTCCATCAGGTTGTCGTTGGTCGGCATGCACGTCGGCTGCAGAACGAACACGTCCTTGCCGCGGACGTTCTCGAGCAGCTCGACCATCACCTCGCCGTCGGAGAACTTGCCCACCGACGCCCGGCCGACCCCGATGTTCAGGTGCCTTGCGACGTCCTGGGCCAGCCGCGGATTGGCGTTGCCCGTGAACACCATCAAGCGATCCAGCGCTCGCGCCGGGACCAGGTTCGCCATAGCCTCAACTCTTCCTTCGCGCCGCAACCCTGCGGCCCGCACTCATTCGTGGCTGGGGAGGAAGGATTCGAACCTTCGCATGCCGGAATCAAAATCCGGTGCCTTAACCAGCTTGGCGACTCCCCAATATTTGCTTACTGCCCGTCTACCGCATGCATCTGCTGCAAATTCACTCGTCCATCGCCCAGCCGTGCAGCGGGTGCCGGTCGAGCCCGCGGGCCACGAAGCCCCGCATCCCGCCCGGCAACTGCGCCTCAACCGCCTTCGCCCCGGCCTCGGACCCGAACTCCGCGAAGACACACGCGCCGGAGCCGGTCATGCGCGCATCCCCATGCTTTGCAAGCCATTCCAGGTGCGCGGCTACCTCAGGGTACAGGGCGGTTGCGACCGGCTGCAGGTCGTTCTTCCCCGAACCCGGCAAAAAGGGCAGCATTTTGAGCGGTTTGCTATCCCGTGTCAACGCGCTTGAGGAGAAGATTTCTTTTGTGGATACCGAGACTTGCGGAACAAGGACCAGATACCAGGCGGGGGGCAGGGGGAGCGCCGTCAGGCGCTCCCCCACGCCCTCGCCCAACGCGCTCTCGCCAAACACGAAAGCCGGCACGTCCGCCCCGAGTGCAAGGCCCAGCCGCATGAGCTCGGTCCGGCCCAGGTCCAGCTTCCACAGGCGGTTCAGGACCAGCAGCACGGTGGCCGCGTCCGAGGACCCGCCGCCGAGCCCGCCGCCGATCGGCAGGTTCTTCTCCAGCCCGATGTCCACCCCGAGGGTGGCGGCGCCGGCCCCCTGCTTGCCGATGGCGCGTTCGCGCAGCAGGCGGGCCGCGCGCAGGCACAGGTCCGAACCGGGATCCACGCCGGGGGTTTCGTCCACCCTGCGGATCACGCCGTCGTTGCGCTCCGAAATGCCTACCCGGTCCGAACGGTCGATCAGCCTGAATACGGTCTGCAGCAGGTGGTAGCCGTCGTCCCGGCGGCCAAGCACGTGCAGGAACAGGTTGAGCTTCGCAGGCGCCGGGTACCACTCCATCAGGGCGATGCCTTCCAGTCGTGGATGGCCAGGCGCAGGTCGACGCCCGGATAGCTGAGCTTAAGCCGCACCGGCAGGCCGTCCGCGCGGAACTCCTGGTATTCGATGCGCCATCCGCCCTGCTCGAGCGAGGCGGGCCGTCCTTCGGCATCGCGCACCACTACCGAGGGCTGCCCGGCCACCGGCCTTGCGCGCACCCAGTCGGACAGGCCCGCAACGGGCAGGCGGAACCCCAGCGCCTGCTCGGTCAGCGCCTCGGCGTCGCCTGCGCGGATCTCGCGCTGGTCGGCGGTGGTCAGCACGTACCCGGTCCCGTTGCGGACCAGCCGCGCCACCGCGGAACCGACCGGCGAGGTGATCAGCAGTTCGTCGCTGTCGCGCGAATGCCGCCACGCGACGTTGCCGCTGGCGGCTTCCTCCCGGTATCGGACCGCGATGCGGCCGGCGAGCTCGAACTCGACGTCTTCCTGCGGACCGGCGCGCTGGAGCTCGGCGCAGGCGGCCAGGGCAAGCACCGCAAGGAGTGCGAAGGCGCGGGCGCAGGGATTCACGGACGGGGGACGCGCGGGCGCGTCAGGGCTTGAAGCGCTTGATGGTCTTCTGCAGCGCCTCGTTGTCGGGCGAATTCTTCACGGCTTCCTGCCAGATGCGCTCGGCCTCGGCGCGCTCGCCGGTCACCCACAGCACTTCGCCCAGGTGCGCGCCGATCTCCCCGTCCGGCCGCCCGGTCCAGGCGCGGCGCAGGTATTCGATGGCGCGCGGGTATTCGCCCATCCGATAGTAGGTCCAGCCCATGCTGTCGACGATGAACAGGTCCTCGGGCGCGAGCAGCATGGCCTTCTCGATCAGCTTCTTGGCCTCGTCGAGCCGCACGTTGCGCTCCGCGTACGAATAGCCGAGCGCGTTGTAGGCATGCGCGTGGTCGGGCCTGATCTTGATGAGCCGGGTCAGGTTGGACTCGAGGATGTCGTAGCGTTCGAGCTTCTCCGCGGTCAGCGCATGGTCGTAGAGCAGGTCCGGCTGGTCGGGCTGCGCCTGCAGGCCCTTGTCGAGCACCTTGAACGCCTCGGCGTTCTGGTTGGCATCGCGCAGCAGCTGCGCCTCGGCGATCAGCATCTGCACCTGCTGGTCGCCGGCGTCCACCTTGTGCAGGTATTCGCGCGCCTCCTGCAGCTTGCCCTGCTTGGACAGGATCACCGCGTAGCGCACGCGCGCAGGGATGTACTGCTCGCCCGACTCGATCTGCGCATACCACTTGAGCGCCCCGGGATAGTCCTTCCTCTCTTCCGCGAGCTGGCCCAGCGTGTAGCGCACGCCGTTCTTGTCGCGAAAGCGCGTCTGCAGCAGGCGGGCAAGGTAGGCCTCGCCGGCGTCATAGTCCTTGAGCTGCACCGAGAGCAGGCCGACCGCGTACAGCACGTCGGTGTTGTCCGGGAAGGCCGCGAGCAGCGACTTGAACTGGTCGCGCGCCTCGGGGAGCTTCTTGTCGAGCACCAGCAGCCGGGCGTAGTTCAGGCCGGCCTCGCGCGACCCGGGATACTTCTGCAGGTAGCCGGCCAGCCGCGCCTGGGCCTCCGCAGGCGCCTTGGCCTGCAGCAACTGCGCCTCGAAGATCGCCGCAAGGTCCCAGTCGGGGCGCAGTTCCCCTGCGCGGCGGATCTCGGCGATCGCCAGCGCGTCGTCGTTGATCGCGGCCGCGGCCTGGGCGACCGCGAAGTGCGCCTGGGGCAGGTCCGGGTAGCGGGACGCGAGCTTGCGCACGGTCGCAAGGTTGGCCGCCCGGTCCGGGTTGGGCGACAGGAACCGGTTGATCTGCATGAACCCGTTCGTCGCCGACACGGGGTCGCCGGCGAACAGCTTTTCCAGGTAGGGCTCCGCCTCGTCGACGCGCCGGGCGCCGATGAGCAGCCCGCTGAGGGTCTGCAGTGCCTGCGCGGAGCCGGGCTCGGTCTCGTACCAGATCTTCGCGGCTTCGAGCGCGAGCCCGGGCTGGCGCGCAAAAGTCGCGACCTCGGCCGCGCGCCGGGCCACTCGCGGATCGCGGGTACGCCGGGCCAGGTCCACGTAGGTCTGCGCCGAAAAACCCGCGCTGTTCCTCTGCGCGGCAATCTCGGCAACCAGCAGTCCGAGCAGGATCGGCTCGGTCAGCTCCTGCTTGGGAAGGACGACTTCGTCCTTCTTTTGCGCGGCGGGCGGGCTTGCGGCGGGCGGCGCGTCGTCGTCATCGTCGTCGTCGCCGGGTTTGGCCTGCCCGAACGCGGCCGAGGCAAATGCGAAGGCGAGCGCCGCCACGGCGAGCCTCAGGGCAGGCTGCGGGGGGGCGCGAAAATCGTGGAAGAGTCGGAAGAGCACGGGGCGGAGGAAGGGGCGCTGATCGCGCTGTCGGTCACGGGGCATATTAGGTATATTCGCCGCTCCGCACAAGGCGCAACTTCAGGTACAACTGCGGTTTCGAACCCGCGCGGCCGACTCAACCTGCCTGCGTTCGACCGCGGGCCCACCCTTAAGTTCTCGCGAATGCCCGAACTCCCCGAAGTCGAGATCACGCGCCGCGGCATCGCCCCGCACCTGACCGGCCAGACCATCGCCGGCGTGGAGGTGCGCGAGCCGCGGCTGCGCTGGCGTGTGCCGGCCGAAGTCAGCAGGCTGACAGGCCTGAAGATCGTATCGGTCAAGCGGCGCGCGAAATACATCCTCGTCGACTGCGGCAGCGGCCACCTGATCCTGCACCTGGGCATGTCGGGCAGCCTGCGGATCCTCAGGCCCGGCACGCCCCCGGGAAAGCACGACCACTTCGACCTGAGGGCGGGCAACCAGGTGCTGCGCCTGCGCGACCCGCGCCGCTTCGGAGCGGTCCTATGGGCCACCGGCGACGTGCTCAGCCACAAGCTGCTGGCCAGCCTCGGCGTGGAGCCGTTGTCAGCGGCGTTCAGCGCGGGGCTGCTGCATGCGTTGTCGCGCGGCCACCGGGTCGCAATCAAGCTGTTCGTCATGGATGCAAAGAAGGTGGTCGGCGTCGGCAACATCTACGCGAACGAGAGCCTGTTCCGCGCCGGCATCAATCCTCGCACCCAGGCCGGACGTCTGTCGAAGGAGCGCTGCGCGAAGCTCGTCGCCGAAATCAAGGACACGCTGAAATCGGCGATCCGCGCCGGCGGCTCGAGCCTGCGCGATTTCGTGCACAGCGACGGCAGCTCGGGCTACATGCAGCAGAACTACTGGGTCTACGACCGGGCCGGCGAGCCGTGCCGGAAGTGCGGCACGACGATCCGCCGTGTCGTCATGGGGCAGCGCGCGACCTTCTACTGTCCGAGCTGCCAGAAATAGCTCTTCACCCCCCCAGGGCGGTGACTTTTTCCCTGAGTTTCTTCTGCACCAGCGGGTGGACGAACTTGGAGACGTCGCCGCCGAGCGTCGCGATCTCGCGCACCAGCGTCGCGGAGATGAACATGTGCTGCTCGGAGGGGGTGAGGAACACCGTTTCCACGTCCGGGTAGAGGTTGCGGTTCATGCCGGCCAGCTGGAACTCGTATTCGAAGTCGGACACCGCGCGCAGGCCGCGCATGATCACGCGTGCGTTGTGCTCGTGGATGAAATTGATCAGCAGCCCGCTGAAGCCCACTACCTTCACGTTCGACAGGTCGCCCAGCACCTCGCGCGCGATGTCGACGCGCTCGGACAGCGTGAAGAACGGCTTCTTGGCGCGGCTGTCGGCCACCCCGACGATGATCGTGCCGAACAATACCGACGCGCGCCGCACGAGGTCCTCGTGTCCGCGCGTGAGGGGATCAAACGTCCCCGGATAGACCGCTCCGATCATCGCTCCACTCCAGCAATTGGTAACTGACCTGCCCCGCGCGGCTGCGCTTCAGCTCGCGCCATGCGCCCTGCGCCTCCAGCGGTTCCGGCGCCTCGACGTAAACGCGCGCGCCGGGCCTCAGCACGCCCGGCAGGCGCGCCAGCACTTCGGGGAGCACATTCTGCCTGAACGGGGGATCGAGGAAAACCACGTCGAACTTCTCGTTCGCGGTCCTGAGGAAGGCCGAGGCATCGCCGGCCACCACCTGCAGCGTCCTGGCCGCAAGCCGCTCGGCATTGGCCAGCATGGCCCGCACGGCCTCGCGGTCCCGCTCCACGAGCACCACGCGGCTCGCGCCGCGCGAGGCAGCCTCGAACCCCAGGGCCCCGCTGCCCGCGAATAGGTCCAGGCACGCCTGCCCGGACAGGTCCTGCCCCAGCCAGTTGAACAGCGTCTCGCGGACCCGGTCCGGCGTGGGCCGCAGGTCGGCCAGCGCGGGAAAGCGCAGGACGCTCTTCTTCCAGGCGCCGCCGATGATGCGCACGCGGCCTGCGGGGACTTCGGTCGATTTCGCCAAGGTGGTGGGGGGCGTTTGCTAAAATGCAGTCCCATCTTAGCGGCTTTCCCTGCCGCCGGCCCCCATGTTCGGCTTCTCAAAGAAACCCAGCGAAGAAAAGCAGTCCTGGACCGCGCGGCTCAAGTCCGGGCTGTCGCGCACCCGCGAGGCGATCGGCGGCCTGTTCTCGCGCGGCAAGATCGACGAGGCCCTCTACGAGGAACTCGAATCCGCACTGCTGTCCGCCGACTGCGGCGTGGAAGCTACCCGCGGGCTGCTCGAGGCCCTGCGCGGCCGAGTGCGCAAGGAAGGCGCGACCGAGGCGATCGCCCTGAAGGCGCTGCTGAAGGAAGAACTCCTCCGGCTGGTGTCCCCCCTCGAGAAGCCCTTCGACATCGCGCGCGCAAAGCCCCTGGTGATCATGGTGGCCGGCGTGAACGGCGCAGGCAAGACCACCTCGATCGGCAAGCTGGCGAAGTACTTCCAGGCGCAAGGCAAGAGCGTGCTGCTGGCGGCCGGCGACACGTTCCGTGCGGCCGCGCGCGAGCAGCTGGCGGTCTGGGGGGAGCGCAACGGCATCACCGTGGTCGCGCAGCAATCGGGCGACCCGAGCGCGGTGATCTTCGACGCGGTGAGCGCGGCGATCGCGCGCAAGACCGACATCGTGCTGGCCGACACCGCCGGCCGCCTGCCGACCCAGCTGCACCTGATGGAGGAAATCCGCAAAGTGAAACGCGTGATCGCCAAGGTGATTCCGGAAGCTCCCCACGAGGTGATTCTCGTGCTCGACGCGAACACTGGCCAGAACGCGCTGAATCAGGTGAAGGCGTTCGACGACGCGGTCGGCCTCACGGGCCTGGTGCTCACCAAGCTCGACGGGACCGCGAAGGGCGGCGTCGTCGCGGCGATCGCGCTCAACCGTCCCGTGCCCCTGTATTTCATCGGCGTGGGCGAGGGCATCGACGACCTGCGCCCGTTCAGCGCGCGTGACTTCGTCGAGGCGCTCGTTGATTAAGTTCTCCAATGTCTCCAAGCGCTATCCGGGCGGGCAGGAGGCGCTGAGGAACGTGAGCTTCGCCATCGGCGCGGGCGAACTCGTCTTCCTGACCGGGCGCTCCGGCGCGGGCAAGTCGACGCTCTTCAAGCTGATCCCGGCGATCGAGCGGCCCACCAGCGGATCGGTGGTCGTGAACGGCCAGAACGTTTCCGCGATCAAGCCCGCGGCCGTGCCCATCCTGAGGCGAAACCTCGGCCTGGTGTTCCAGGACCAGAAACTGCTTTACGACCGAAGCGTGATCGACAATGTCCTGTTGCCGCTGGCCTTCAGCGGCTTTGCACCCAAGGAGGCGGCCAGGCGCGCTCGCGCCGCGCTGGACAAGGTCGGGCTGCTCTCCCGCGAAAAGGCCAACCCGATCCAGCTCTCGGGCGGCGAACAGCAGCGCGTGGCGATCGCGCGCGCCGTGGCGAACCGGCCCGCCATCCTGATCGCGGACGAGCCTACGGCCAACCTGGATGCCGACTCGGCGGCGGCCATCATCGCGATCTTCGTTTCGTTCCAGCAGGTCGGGGTCACGGTGCTGATCGCGACGCACGACATGGCGCTCATCGAACGCTCGGGCGGGCGCGTGCTGCGGCTCGAGGCGGGGGAACTCGTGGCGGGAGGCGACCCGCAATGAACGCGTGGTTTTCCCAGCACGTGCAGGCCTTCAAGGGCGCCCTGCGCAAGCTCGCGGCGCAGCGCGCGTCGAGCCTGCTGAACGTGCTCGTGATCGGCATTGCGCTTGCGCTCCCGGCCGGGGGCTACGTGATCCTCGGCAACCTGCAGGGAATCGCCGCGCGCTTTTCGCTCGAGCCGCAGCTCAGCGTGTTCCTCGAGCCCGGCGCCAGGCCCGCCGACCGGGACGGACTCGAGAAGCGCCTCAGGAACGACCCCCGCATGGCGGCGGTGCGCTTCGTACCGCGCGACGAAGCGCTGGCCGAATTGCGCAAGACCGAAGGGATCGCCGAAGTCATCGCGGCCCTGAACCAGAATCCGCTGCCCGATGCGTTCGTCATCAGGCTCAAGGATATCCCGCCCGACCAGCTCGAAGCGCTGGCGGCCGAGCTGGGCAGGCTGCCCGGCGTCGGCCACGTGCAGGCGGACTCGGCGTGGGCGCGACGCCTGTCGGCGCTGATCGGGGTGGGCCGCCTCGGGATCGCGCTGCTGGCCGCGCTGCTGGCGGCCGGGCTGGTGGCGGTCACGTTCAACACCATCCGCCTGCAAGTCCTCACGCAGCGCGAAGAGATCGAAGTCGCGCGGCTGCTCGGGGCGACCGACGGGTTCATCCGGCGGCCGTTCTACTACCTCGGCGCCATCCAGGGCCTGGCCGGGGGGATGGTCGGGCTGGCCGTGCTCGCCGGTAGCCTCGCCCTGCTCAACCAAGGGATCCGCACCCTCGCGGAAACCTACGGCTCGAGCTTTCACCTGACCTTCCTGGCGCCGGGGGACGCACTGGCGGTCGCATTGTTCGCCAGCCTGCTAGGGTGGCTCGGGGCGTACCTGTCAGTGAGTGTATACTTACGTGGAATGGGGCCGCGGTAGGGGTCAGTGCGGCACCCAACGGAACTTTGAGGCGGATTAGCACTCTAATGCTTGGAGTGCTAGAATTTCCTTACAGGAGATATCGCCACATGCAAGCCACGATGAATCTGCCAGCGCAATTCCCGGTGCCGATGCCGGCCGGGAGCTTGGACACTTACATCCAGACCGTGAACCGGTTCCCGCTCCTCAGCCTGGAGCAGGAGCAGGACCTCGCCCGGCGGTACCGTGATACCGAGGACCTCGAGGCGGCCCGCGGTCTGGTGCTGTCCCACCTGCGGCTGGTGGTCTCGGTCGCGCGCGGGTATCTGGGCTACGGCCTGCCGCATGCCGACCTGATCCAGGAAGGCAACATCGGCCTCATGAAGGCCGTGAAGCGCTACGACCCCGAGCGCGGGGTGCGGCTGGTGTCGTTCGCGATCCACTGGATCAAGGCGGAGATCCACGAGTACATCCTGCGCAACTGGCGGATGGTGAAAGTCGCCACCACCAAGGCGCAGAGGAAGCTGTTCTTCAACCTGCGCTCGATGAAGCAGGGCCTGGGCACGCTCTCCCCCGAGGACGTCGGCCGCATGGCGAAGGAACTCAACGTCAAGCCCGAAGAGGTCTCGGAGATGGAGATGCGCCTCGCCGGCCAGGAAATGACCTTCGAGGCCGACGAGGACGACGAGACCTACGCGCCGGCGAACTACCTTACGGCCGACGCCAACGCGGAGCCGTCGCGGCTCCTCGAAGCCGAGCAGTCCGAGCGGCTCCAGGCCGAAGGACTCGCCAAGGCGCTCGCGAGCCTCGACGCGCGCAGCCGCCGGATCGTCGAAACGCGCTGGCTGCGGGAAAAAGACCCGCTCACGCTGCACGACCTCGCGGACGAGTTCAAGGTGTCCGCGGAGCGCATCCGCCAGATCGAAGCCAAGGCCCTCGACAAGATGCGGAAGCTCATGGGGCCGGCCGCCGCCTGACCCGGCATCCCGCCCTGGAGACGGCCGCTTCGCGCGGCCGTTTTCGTTTCCGCCCCTACCCTTTCAGCAGGGTGCGGATGTCGTCGACCAGCGTGCCGACCGAGTCAGTCTTCACATACAGCCGCAGGCGTCCCTGCGGGTCGAACGCGAAGCTCGCCGCCGTATGGTCGATCGTATAGCTCCCGGGGCTGGTGCCCGCGCGCTTCTCGTAGAAGACCTTGAAGTCCTTGGCGGTCTTCATGGTCGTCGCGGCGTCCGCGTACATCCCGAGGAAGCGGGGATCGAACGCCGGCACGTACTGGGCGAGGACCTGCTGGGTGTCGCGTTCCGGGTCGAGCGTGATGAACACGACCTGCACCTTGTCGGCGTCCGGGCCGATCGCCTGCATCACCTGCTTCAGCTCGGCCAGGGTCGTCGGGCAGACGTCGGGGCAATGCGTGTAGCCGAAGAACACCACCACCACCTTGCCGCGGAAATCCTCGAGGGTCCTCGGCTTGCCGGTGTGGTCGGTCAGCGCGAATCCCTTGGCGTAGTCGGCGCCGGTGATGTCGGTGTTCTTGAACTTCGGCCCGCCGCCGTCGCATCCGGCCAGCAGTGCGGCGGCCGCCACGACCGCGGCCAGGACCCTGACGAAGCTAGGCCACAAGGTAGTGGTCGGCGAGCAACGCCGCAAACAGCAGCGACAGGTAGAGGATGGAGTAGCGGAAGGTCTTCTGCGCAAGCCGGTCGCTGTAATCGACGTAGATGCGCACCGCGTAGGCGATGAAGATCCCGCCCAGCACCAGCGCCGCGGACAGGTAGAGCCAGCCGTTCATGCGGATCACGAACGGCAGCAGCGAGGCGGCGAACATGATGAGCGTGTACAGCAGCACATGCAGCCGCGTGAACTTCTGGCCGTGGGTGACCGGCAGCATGGGCAGCCCGGCCTTGGCGTACTCCTCGGTGCGGTACAGCGCCAGCGCCCAGAAGTGCGGCGGGGTCCAGGTGTAGATGATCAGGAACAGCATCATCGCCTCGGTGGTCACCTCGCCGGTCACCGCGGCCCAGCCAAGCACCGGCGGCATGGCGCCCGAGGCGCCGCCGATCACGATGTTCTGCGGGGTCGCCGGCTTGAGGATGACGGTGTACACGATGGCGTACCCGACGAACGTGCCGAGCGTGAGCCACATCGTGAGCGGGTTGACGAAGGTGTTCAGCATCCAGAGCCCGAGCCCGCCGACCGCGCCGGCGAAAACCAGCGTCTGCAGCGCGGTCAGGTCGCCGCGCGGCAGCGGCCGCCAGCTCGTGCGGCGCATGAGCGCGTCGATCTTCTGCTCCACCAGGCAATTCACCGCCGCGGCCGCCCCGGCCACCAGCGCGATCCCGAACGTCGCGGCCAGCAGGATCTGCAGCGGGACCATCCCGGGCGTGGCGAGGAACATGCCGATCACCGCGGTGAACACGATGAGCGACACGACCCGCGGCTTGGTCAGCGCGTAGAACGAGCGCAGCTTCTGCGCGAGCGAGCGCGGTCCTGAGGGAGTGAGGGCTTGTGTCGACACGTTCAGCGGATCAGGGAGGCGGAATCTGCGCCCCACTTCGCGGCGCAAGTCCATGGAAAGAAACGTAGTTTATCACGACCAGCAGTGCCAGCAGCAGCGCCGCGCCGGCATTGTGGGCCGCCGCGAGCGGCAACGGGAGGCTGAAGGCCACGTTGGCGAGGCCGAGCGCAAACTGCATACCCAGCACACCGGCCAGGAGCCCGCCGAGCGGGCGCAGGTCGGGATCGCGCAGCAGGCGCATCGCAAGGCAGCCGAGCGTCGCGACCACGAGCAGCGCGAACATCCGGTGCGTCCAGTGGATGGCCGTCAGGGCCTCGGCCGAAAGGAGGCTGCCGTCGGGGGTCATGCCGAGCTCGCGCACCACATGGAACGCGTTGGCGAAATCCATGGGCGGCACGACCGCACCACGGCACAGCGGCAGGTCCGGGCAGGCGAGCGCGGCGTAGTTGGTGCTCACCCAGCCGCCGAGCAGCACCTGTGCGCACAGCACGAACAGGGCGACACGCGCGAAACCGAGCTGCGCCTTCACCCGGGGAGCGCCGGCGCCCGCCGTGAACGGCCATTGCTTCAAGGCAAGCCAGACGAGCAGCGCCAGCGTGGCCATCCCGCCCGCGAGGTGACCCGTGACGATCGCGGGCTTGAGCAGCATGGTCACGGTCCACATGCCGAGCGTGGCCTGGACCCCGACCACCAGCACGATCGCCGTCGGCAGCCACGGGGACTGGCGCAACGCGGCCCGCCACATCCACCCCAGGACCGCTATGGCGAAGATCATCAGGCCCAGCGTGCCCGCGAGGTAACGATGTCCCATTTCCTTCCAGGCCTTGGGCATGGAGACCGGCCCGTGCGTGCCCCCCTGCTCCTGCACCGCGCGCCCGATCTGCCCTTCGGCATGCGCCGGCGTCAGCTTGCCGTAGCAGCCCGGCCAGTCGGGACATCCGAGGCCCGCATCCGAAAGCCGCACGTAGGCGCCGACGACCACGACCAGCAAGGTGAGGCACGCGGCGGCGAAGACGAGCGCCCGGTACGCACCCTGCGCGCGGGACGTGCCGGGAGAATCCTTATCCAATCTGCGACGCCTTCAGCAGCCTCTGCATGTCCTTGAGCATGCGCGAGGGATCCGGGTCGCGCGGAAAACGCATCATCAGGTTGCCGAGCGGGTCCACGAGGTAGATATGGTCCACGTTGGAGCGGTCGGCGGGAAACTCGGCGCCGAACTCCCTGCCGTTCATGCGCACCAGCCGGGTGGCGTCGATGGCCTCGATCAGCGCGCCTTTAGGCGCCTGCTCGTCGGTGACGACCCAGACGCGTTCGACGCGCGTCATGTCCTTGCCAAGTGCCTTCCTGACCTGGCGCATGAAATACAGCTTGCGCTCGCAGTACGCGTCGCAGGCGCCCGAATCGAACTGCACCAGCAGCCACTTGCCGCGCAGTTCGGAAATCCTGAGCGGGCGCGCATCGGCGCCGCGCAGTTGCGCATCCGGCAGCGGGCGCGGCGTGAGCAGCGTGCCGTAGTTCGCTGCGCCTCCCGGGGCCCAGCCGAAGAAATAGACCACATATCCCGCGAACACGGGCAGGGCAAAGAAGGCCGCAAGCGCAAGCAGTTTGATCCGCCCGCGCTTTACGGGGTCAGCCGGCAGTAGGTCCATTGCGCTCGAGGCTCAGGGTGAGGAAAAGCACGGCCGACAGGGCCGCGATCAGGTACCACTGCATCGCGTAGCTTTCATGCATTTCGATGCCGAAATCCGGGGACGGCCAGTCGCGCACCAGGCCGTCGTCCAGCGCCGAATGCTGCTCCAGGAACACCGGCTGCAAGGGAAGCCCGGACCAGCGCGCGAACTCTTCGTTGGTGAGGCTTTGCCAGACGCGCGCGCCCGGGGCGCGCTCCCCGGCGGCGAGAACGCGCTGCGCGCGCGCCAGTCCCAGCCCCTCGACCACGACTTCGCCTTCCGGCGTCCTGACTGCCGGGAGATCCTCCCGGCGTGCGCCGCCCGGGACCCAGCCGCGATTGACCAGCACATGCAGGGCGCTGCCGGATAGATGCAGCGGGGTCACGACGAAGTAGCCGGCGCGCCCCTTGTAGACCTTGTTGTCGATCAGTACGGTGAATTTCGGCACGAACTCGCCCTTCGCGGACAGGCGCTTGAACACCAGTGCTTCGGGGGCCACCGGGTCGCCCGGGACCGCAACCGGCGCCGCCCGCCCGGCCTCGCCGAAGCGGGCCGCGAGGTCGCGCTTCTCGGCGGCGCGCCCCGCCTGCCAGTTGCCCAGCGAAATGGTCGCGGCGCACGCGGCAAGCGCGAGCAGGAGCGCCCACCAGCGCGGGCGAAACCGGAACCCCAATGCGCTAACGGGCATTGCTAGAAGGGCCCCGCCCCATCGGATACACTGCATCCATGCGTTACGTCGTCATCCTGATGCTGCTGCTGATCGTCGGCAGCCTGTTTTCCGGTCTGTATTTCGTCATGCACGACGAGGCCGGCTCGAAGCGCGCCGTCAAGGCGCTTGCCGTTCGCGTCGGGCTGTCGGTCGCCCTGTTCCTCGTTTTGATCGCCAGCTACTACTTTGGTTTCATCCCCGGCCGCGTAGGCGGCTGAGCGCGCAAAAAAAGATGCCGCACCTCGGTGCGGCATCAAGACTTGCTACCTCCGGGGTTCCCGGCGTGCGTCTTGGTGCGCTCGCGTGGAACCCTCCTCCTCGTTGTCCGAAACCGGGCCGGCGACCGCCTACAGCCAGTAGACGAAGATGAACAGCCCGAGCCACACCACGTCCACGAAGTGCCAGTACCAGGCCACTGCCTCGAACGCGAAATGGTGGTCGGGCTTGAAATGGCCCGCCAGGCAGCGCGCGAGGATCACCGTCAGCATGATCGCGCCCAGCGTCACGTGGAAACCATGGAATCCCGTCAGCATGTAGAACGTGGAGCCGTACACGCCCGTCGACAGCTTCAGGTTCAGCTCCGAGTAGCCATGGCCGTACTCGATCGCCTGGCAGACCAGGAAGGTCGCTCCCAGCGCAACGGTGAAGAACATGAACAGGTTCAGCAGGCCGCGCTTGTTCTCCTTGAGGGCCCAGTGCGCAATGGTGATCGTCACGCCCGAGGACAGCAGCAGCAGCGTGTTCAGCGCCGGCAGGCCCCACGCGGCCATCGGGGTGAATTTCTCCGCGAACCCGGGCCCGGCGGACGGCCAGTGCGCCGCGAAGCCCGGCCACAGGATTTCGTTGTGGAGCAGGCTGCCGAGATCCGGAACCGAAACGACGCGCGTCCAGAACAGCGCGCCGAAGAACCCGGCGAAGAACATCACTTCGGAGAAGATGAACCAGCTCATCCCCCAGCGGAACGACATGTCGACCTTCTTGGAGTACATGTTGGTTTCGGACTCGCGGATCACGTCCCCGAACCAGCGGTACAGCATGTACAGGATGATCATCACGCCGAGCGCGAGCGAAACCCAGCCCCCGCCCATGCCGTTGAACACGAATATCGCGCCCAGCGCCATGCAGAAAAGGCCCACCGATCCCATTATGGGCCAGGGCATCGGCTGCGGTATGAAGTAGGCCGGCGTGCCTTGTGCGGTCGGATGTTGCGACATTTTCGTATTCTCCCGTATTCCCTGTTTGCAGAATTCCTGCAGCGGTCAGCTGGTGACCAGCCTTACCACCATCAATAGCGTCAGAATGAACAGCACCGCGCCGATGATCCCGGCGACGATCACCTGCACCGGGCCGATGCTGGCCGAGTCCCGGTCGTAATCCGCCTTCCTGCGCACGCCGAAGAAGGACCAGAACACCGCCTTCGCGACCGCCAGGAACGACGCCTTCGGCGGCACGTCCTGCGCCATCACGTCTTGCCTCCCATCCCCGCCACCTCGAAGAAGGTGTAGGACAGCGTGATCGTGTGCACGTCCGCAGGCAGTTTCGGGTCGATGAGGAAGACGACCTGCATGCGGCGCTTCTCGCCCGGCGCGAACGTCTGCTTGGAAAAGCAGAAGCACTCCAGCTTGCTGAAATACTGCCCGGCCAGTTGCGGTCCGTAGCTCGGCACGGCCTGCCCGGTCACCGTCGCGGACGTCGGGTTGACCACCTCGTACTCGACCGTCGTCAACTCGCCCGGATGCACCGAGATGTGGTTCTGCATGGCGCGGAAATGCCAGGGCAGGTTGTGCGCATTGGCGTCGAACTCGATGGTGATGTCGCGCGCGTAGTCCACCTGCGTGTTTTCCGTGCCCGCCACCGCCACGGGCTCCAGGCTGTTGAGCCCGAGGGCGATGCAGACCTGCTTGTAGAACGGGACCAGCGCGTAGCCGAACCCGAACATCAGCGAAGCGACGATCGACAGCTTGACCAGCAGGCGCCGGTTGTCGCCGGCCGCGTGGTTGCCCTGGGTCGCGCTCAACGGAACACCCAGTACTTGACGATCACGGCGGCGAAGAACACCAGCGCGACGGCCGCCAGGACCAGCCCGGTCCTCGCGTTGCGGCTCAACGGCATTGCTGCGACCGTCCCATCGATTGCCCTGGCCGTCACTTGACGACCGGCGGGGTCTCGAACGAGTGGTAGGGGGCCGGGCTCGGGAGGTGGGTCCACTCGAGCGAATCGGCGCCTTCCCACTGCTTGTCGGCGGCCTTCTCGCCGCTCGTGATCGCCTTCACGACGATGTACAGGAACAGCAGCTGGCTCAGGCCGAACCCGAACGCGCCGATCGAGGAGATCTTGTTCCAGGTCTCGAACTGCAGCGGGTAGTCCGGGATGCGCCGCGGCATGCCCGCGAGGCCCAGGAAGTGCTGCACGAAGAAGATCATGTTGAAGAAGATCATCGACAGCCAGAAATGGACCTTGCCCAGGGTTTCGTTGTACATCCTGCCGGTCCACTTCGGCAGCCAGAAGTAGATCCCGGCGAACGCCGTGAACAGCGCGCCCGCGACCATCACGTAGTGGAAGTGCGCCACGACGTAATACGTGTCCTGCAACTGGATGTCTACCGCCGCGAGAGCGAGCACCAGGCCCGAGAATCCGCCAATCGCGAACAGGAACAGGAAGCCCAGCGCGAACAGCATCGGCGTCTCGAACGTGAGCGAGCCGCGCCACATCGTCGCCAGCCAGTTGAACATCTTGGCCGCCGTCGGGACGGCGATCAGCGTGGTCGCGTACATGAAGAACAGCTGGCCGGTGACCGGCATGCCCACGGTGTACATGTGGTGGGCCCAGACGATGAACGAGAGGATCGCGATCGAGGCGGTCGCATAGACCATCGAGGCGTAGCCGAACAGGGGCTTCCTCGAGAAGGCGGGGATGATCTGCGAGATCACGCCGAACGCCGGCAGGATGATGATGTACACCTCGGGATGGCCGAAGAACCAGAAGATGTGCTGGTAGAGGACCGGGTCCCCGCCGCCCGCGGCGTTGAAGAACGAGGTGCCGAAGTGGCGGTCGGTCAGGGTCATGGTGACCGCCCCGGCCAGCACCGGCATCGATGCGATCAGCAGGTAGGCCGTGATCAGCCAGGTCCAGCAGAACAGCGGCATCTTCATGAGGGTCATGCCCGGTGCGCGCATGTTGAGGACCGTGGTCACGATGTTGATCGAGCCCATGATCGACGACATCCCGAGGATGTGGATCGCGAAGATCGTGAAGTCCATGCCGATGCCCATCTGCACGGTCAGCGGGGCATACATCGTCCAGCCGACCCCGGGCGCGCCACCCGGCATGAAGAACGAGATGATCAGCAGCGCGCCGGCGAACGGCAGCAGCCAGAAGCTCCAGTTGTTCATGCGCGCGAACGCCATGTCGGGCGCGCCGATCTGCATCGGGATCAGCCAGTTCGCGAAGCCGACGAACGCCGGCATGATCGCGCCGAACACCATGATGAGCCCGTGCATCGTGGTCATCTGGTTGAAGAAGTCCGGATTTACGATCTGCAGCCCGGGGGTGAAAAGCTCGGCGCGGATCACCAGCGCCATCACCCCGCCGACCATGAACATCGTGAAGCTGAACCACAGGTACAGCGTGCCGATGTCCTTGTGGTTGGTGGTCGTGATCCAGCGCATGATCCCGCTGTATCCGTGGTGGTGATCGTCGTGACCGTGATCGTGGCCGTGGTCGTCGAGGACTGCGCTCATTGGGGTCTCCTGAATATATCCGTTACTTGCGCAGGGCCTTGACCTCGGCGGGCTGGATCGCCTCGCCGGTCTTGTTGCCCCACGAATTGCGTTCGTACGTGACGACCGCCGCGATCTCGGTGTCGTTCAGCTGCTTGCCGAATGCAGCCATCGCGGTGCCCGCCTTGCCGTTGAGCACCTGCAGGATATGGGCATCCTTCGGGCCCAGCGCGATCTTCGACCCGTCCAGCGGCGGGAATGCCGGCGGCATGCCCTTGCCGGTGGCCTGGTGGCAGGCGACGCAGTTGGCGGTGTAGGTCTTTTCCCCGCGCGCCTTCAGCTCGTCGAGGGTGTAGGTCTTGGTCGGGTCGTCGGCGAGGGCGGCCATCTTCTTCTTCTCGCCGTCCACCCACTTGGTGTAGTCCTCGGCGCTCACCACCCGCACCACGATCGGCATGAACCCGTGCTCCTTGCCGCACAGCTCCACGCACTGCCCGCGGTAGGTGCCGATCTTGGTGGCGGTGAAATGCGTGTCGCGGACGAATCCGGGAATCGCGTCCTGCTTCACGCCGAATGCGTTAAGCCCCCAGGAGTGGATCACGTCGGCCGCCGTCGTCAGGATGCGCACCTTCTTGCCCACCGGCACCACCACCTCGTTGTCCACCTCGAGCAGGTAGTGCTCGCCCTTTGCCGCCCGGCCTTCGATCTGGTCGCGGGGGGTGGCGAGCTGGGAGACGAAGCTGATGCCCTCGCCTTCGCCCTTGATGTAGTCGTAGCCCCATTTCCACTGGTACCCGGTGACCTTGATGGTCATGTCCGAGTTGGACGTGTCCTTTTGCGCGATGACGGTCTTGGTGACCGGCCAGGCGATGCCGATCAGGATCAGCAGCGGGATCACCGTCCAGACGATTTCGACGGTGGTGTTCTCGTGGAAATTCGCCGCCTTGTGCCCGTTCGACTTGCGGTGCGCAAAGATCGAATAGAACATCACTCCGAATACGCCGAAGAAGATCACCACGATCAGCGCCATGACGTATTCGTGCAGGCTGTGGATGTCTTCGGCGATCTTGGTCGCCGCCGGCTGCAGGTTCCATTCCAGCGCGTGCGCGCTGCCTGCCGCTGCGAGCGCGAGCAACCCTGCCGCCAGCGCCCAACGTCCCATCTTTCGTGCAGAGACCTGTTGCATGCTCACCCTTTCGACTCCTAGTTCCGTAATCTTCTGTTCAGCTCGCCCGCCAGCTCGAGCCGCGCCCGCTCATGCAGGTGCCGGCCGATCTCCAGGCTGCGGCCCGGCGACTCCAGCATGATCCGCATGCCGTGCCCCGCGCCTGCCACCATCACGCTCGCCCGAGCCGGATTGAACTCGTGGCGGCGGACCGAATCCGATTCACACACTTCCACCAGCAACCTGCCCCCGGCGAGCTGGATGCGCTCGTAGTCGGCGGCATGCCTGCCGTTCATTGCAAACGCGATGCCCAGCGCGACCACCTCGATCCCGGCAAACGGCAAGACCATCCACGCCCCCAACACCGCGAACGCCGCCGCGACCCCGAGCGTGACTGCCGCAATCGCTCCGTAGGCCCACATGAGGCCGGCCGGGGAAATCGAGCAGTTGCGCTTGAGGAGAAGGCTGAATCCCGGCCCCCGGCCCTGGAACGCAAATTCCTGGCGGGGCAGCTCCTGGATCCAACCTTTCATGGAAGCGTCGTGGCGGACACCGCAAAAAAAGCCCGCGTAAGTTACCACAGACCCCCGGACCAAACAAGTTCGGAACCCGAGATAAAGCCGCGTATTTAGAAGTGTTTTCCGGAATCGGTTTCATCTTTTGCGGACCGGGCCGAGGTTTACGATCGCATGGCCTTCCGGCGTCCGGCGCGGCGCCGGCTTCCACGCGTGCCCGTACACGACCTCGATCGTCGCCGGCAGCCGGCCCTCGCGCAGCCCGCGCTCAAGTGCTGCGCGCGCAAGCTTCCAGCGCCCCCTGCCGAGCAACCCGCGCGCGCGGCCGCCGAGCGCGCAGGTCTGCCCGGTGGCACGCAGGTCCGCGACCATCGCATCGACCGACTCGTAAGTGAGCGTGATCGTTTCCGTATCCATCACGGGGGCGGCGAAGCCCGCGGCGACGAGCATGTCGCCCAGGTCGTGCATGTCGATGAAACCGTGCACGTGGGGCGCCCCGCCCGCGCCCGGGAACGCGGCGCGCAATTCCTTCAGCGTGTCCGGGCCGACTGTGCTGAACATGAGCAGCCCTTCGACTTCGAGCACCCGCTGGAACTCCCCGATCGCCAGCTGCGGGTCCGCCGCCCAGTGCAGCGCCATGTTCGACCAGACCAGGGCGCACGAGCGCGACGCGAGCGGGATGCGTCCGAGATCGGCGCATACGGGAACCGGCGCTCGCCTGCCCGCCAGCCGACCCAGCCACCCCGGACGGGGCAGGGCCTGCAGCATAGGCAGGGAGAAATCGAGCGCCACGAGTTCGGCAGCGCCGTAGCGCTTCAGCAGTTCCGCCGCCTGCGGGGAGGGTCCCGAACCCGCATCGAGGATCCTGCGCGGCGCGAGCTTCACGTAATCGAGCCGCTCGAGCATCCGCAGGCCGACCTCGTGCTCCAGCCGCGCGGCGCCCGCGTAGCTCCCCGCCGCTGCGTCGGCCTTGCGACGGGCGCGGCGCGGGTCGATCGCGTAGGCGGGAGGCGGCGCGGAAATCGGCGGGGCCGGTGCGGGTGGAAGGGCTATCGCGCGGCGCGGCCGGTGTGCGGCCCGAGCGCGCCCTCGATGGCGCGGGCCACGGCCAGTACGCGGCGGTCGGTGCCCGAGAACCCGGCCACCGACAGGCCCACCGGCGCCTCGCCCGGCGCCTGGCAGGGCAGGGTCGCGCCGCAGCCGTCGAGGATGTTCCCGAGGCCGGTGTTCCTCAGCAGGCGCATGTTCCAGCGGAAGTAGTCGTCGTCGGCCCTGCCGGCTTCCTCTATGGTCGGCGCTACTGCGGCGACCGTGGGATACAGCATTGCGTCGTACGGCGCACCCAGGGCCTCGGCCGCGCGGATGAACGCGGCCCGGTCGAACCCGAGCTGGATGTAATCGGCCGCCGAGAAGTCCTTTGCGAGCACCACCCGCTTCGATACCCGCGGGTCGTACCCTGCTGCGCGCGTTTCGAGCAGCTTGCGGTGGATCAGGTAGGCCTCGGCGCCGGCGAAGCCGCCGTTCTTGTACAACTCGAGGGACTGCGTGAACGCGGGGGCGTCCACTTCGGCGACCAAGGCGCCCGCCTTGGAGAGCGTGGACAGCGCACGCTCGAACGCCTTCGCCACTTGCGGGTCGAGCTCGTCGAGCAGGTTGCACTTCGGCACCATCAGGCGCAGGCCCTTCACGGCAAGCGCAGGCAGGGGATCGGGGGCGCTGCCCGCGAGAATCGCGTCGTATGTGGCGCAGCAATCCACCGTGTTGGCCAGCGGGCCGACCGAATCCAGGGTCCAGGACAGCGGGAATGCGCCCTCCCGCGGAATGCGGCTCGCGGTGGGCTTGAACCCCGTCACGCCGCAAAGCGCCGCCGGCAGGCGCACCGACCCGCGCGTGTCCGAACCGAGGCCCATTGCGCACATGCCGTCGGCCACCGCGACTGCGGCGCCGGACGAAGAGCCGCCGGGCACCCGCCCGGTCTTCCGGTCATAGGGGTTCCGCGGCGTCCCATAGTGGGGGTTGAGGCCCACCCCGCCGAACGCGAACTCCACCATGTTGGTGCGGCCGACGATCACGGCGCCCGCGGCGCGCAACCGCGCCACCGCCGGCGCGTCCGCGACAGCGGGGGGCGCATCGTCGCGCACCTTGGAGCCGGCACGGGTCACGTCACCCGCCACGTCGTAGAGGTCCTTCAGCGAGATCGGGATACCCTCCACCGGCGAGCGCACGATGCCCGCGCGGCGCAGCCGGTCGGAATGGTCCGCCTCGGCGAGCGCGGTCTCGGCGTAGGTCTTCAGGAAGGCGCGCGTCCCCTCGCCGGCGGGATCGGCGATGCGGCCCAGTGCCTGTTCCACCAGCGCGCGGCTCGTGACCTTGCCTGCGGCGAGTTCGGTGCCGAGCGTTGCGACAGTCCACATGTCTTCGTCCATCCGGATTCTGGGGAAAGGCGCCGATTCTGCGGCGCGCGCCGCCGCCGCGTCAACAATACGGGGCGGCTTGCCGCATAATCGTTCGCGATGCGAACGATTCCGTGGTCAAGCGCAGTTGCCTCCCTGGCCGGGCGGCTGTTCGGCGGCACCTGCTACCTGTGCCGCGGGGCAAGCCGCGGCGTCCTGTGCCCGCCTTGCGCGGGCGACCTGCCGCGCCTGCCGCGCGAGCGCTGTCCGCGCTGCGCGTTGCCGACAGCGGGCGGCGCGGAGTGCGGGCGTTGCATCGGCGATCCGCCGGGCTTCGATGCCACGCTGGCAGTATTCGCATACGCGTTCCCGGCGGACGTGCTCGTCCAGGGCCTCAAATTCCGCGGCGAACTGGCGCTGGCGCCGTTCCTCGCAGACGAATTGCCGGCCGCGGGCGGCGTCGACCTGGTCATCCCGGTGCCGCTGCACGCCCTGCGCCTCAGGGAGCGGGGATACAACCAGTCGATGGAAATCGCACGCAGCGTCGGCGCCCGATTCGGACTCCCGGTCGCAGCCGACGTATGTGAACGGGTGCGCGACACGCCGGCGCAGCTCGGGCTGCCGTTGAAGGAGCGCCGCGAGAACGTGCGCGGCGCCTTCAGCTGCCGGCGGGCGCTGGACGGCAGGCGCGTCGCGGTGGTCGACGACGTGATGACCACCGGCGCAACGCTGGGCGAAGTGGCCGCGACCCTCAAACGGTTCGGCGCCACGCGGGTGGTGAACTGGGTGGTCGCCCGCACCCTCGACTGAACCACAGGACGTCGCGTGTTCCACATCGTTCTCTACCGCCCCGAGATCCCGCCCAACACGGGCAACGTCATCCGCCTGGCGGCCAATACCGGCGCGCAGCTGCACCTCGTGGAACCGCTCGGGTTCTCGATCGAGGACCGGCAGCTGCGGCGCGCCGGGCTGGACTACCACGAGTACGCGGACATGCGCGTACACCCGGACTGGCCATCCTGCCTCGAAGCGCTGGCCGGTGCGCGCCTGTTTGCCTGCACGACCAAGGCGACCACCAGGCACACCGAGCCTGCCTATGCTGCGGGAGACGCGTTCCTGTTCGGCCAGGAGACGCGCGGGCTTCCCGACGAGATCCTGGAAAGCATCCCGGCGGGACGCCGCCTCAGGCTGCCGATGCGCCCGGGCAACCGCAGCCTGAACCTGTCGAACGCGGTGGCCGTGACGGTCTTCGAAGCCTGGCGCCAGACGGGGTTCGCAGGGGCTGGCTGAGCCCCCGGGCTAGCCTTCGCTTTTCGGGTCGCGCGACAGCAGCATTTCCAGCGCCGCCTGTGGCGAGGCCGTGCCGGCCAGCACGGCGTTCACCGCGCGGGTGATCGGCATCTCGACGCGGGCGCGCTCGGCAAGCGCAAGCACCTCGCGCGCCGAGCGCACGCCTTCGGCCACATGGCCGAGCGAGCCGAGGATGGCCTCGAGCGGCCGGCCCTTCGCAAGCTCGAGCCCGACGGTGCGGTTGCGCGACAGCGACCCGGTCGAGGTGAGGATCAGGTCGCCGGCGCCGGTGAGGCCCATGATGGTCTCCGCGCTTCCGCCCAGCGCCACCCCCAGGCGCTGGATTTCCGCGAGGCCCCGGGTGACGAGCGCCGCGCGCGCATTCTGGCCCAGGCCCATGCCGTCGGAGATCCCCACGGCGATCGCGAGCACGTTCTTCACCGCGCCGCCCACCTCGACGCCCACCAGGTCGGTCGTGTAGTAGACCCGCATGTGGCCGCCGTGCAGGGCCGCAGCAGTCGAGCGCGCGAACTCCGCGTCGCGGGACGCCAGCGTGAGCGCACACGGCAGCCCGCGCGCGACTTCGATCGCAAAGGACGGACCGGACAGCGCGCCGCATGCAGGCGCCGCCGCGCCGAACACCGACTCGACCACCTGGTGGGGCAGCAAGCCCGTGCCCGCCTCGAATCCCTTGCACAGCCAGATGAACGGGAGGGGGTCGCCCCGCGCCTGCAGGTCCTCCGCCAGCGGCCGCAAACCTGCTGCCGGCGTGCCGATGACAGCCAGCTCGGCGTGCGCGAGCGCCGCGTCGAAATCCGCTGTGACCGCGAGGGCTTCCGGCAGCACCGCTTCGGGCAGGTATTTCTGGTTGCGCCGGGTCGACGCGAGGGCCGCGGCCTGCGCCGCGTCCCTCGCCCACAGCACGGTCGGATGCCGGCCGGCGAGCGCGATGCCGAGGGCCGTGCCCCAGGCGCCCGCGCCGAGGATCGCGATCTTCATCCGTACGGCGCGGCTACAGGCCCCAGACGAGCGAGGCCTTCACGAAACCGGCCGAGCCGTCGGCGTGGCGCACCCGCGCCCAGCCGCCCGGCGCGATCTCCACCAGTTCGAGCGCCACGTTCTGCGTCGCCTGGAACGCCGCGGGGGCGGAATCTTCCGCGCGGCTCTTCACCTCGACGTTCGGCGCCGTGACGATCACCATGCGCCGCTCGGACAGCGACTTCTTCTCGACCCAGGAGAGCGCCCCGGTGTGGTCGCGGACCTTGACCCACGCATCGAGGTTGACGATCACCTCCACCGGATAGAAGCGCGAAGCGACGTAGACCGGGGTCGCGGCTTTCGACGGCGCGTCGTACATGACCGCGGCGCCCTCGGCCACGGAGCGGAAATCCGCCGCCTGCGCCAGCGCGGCGCACGAGAGCATCGCCGCTGCCAGGGCCGCGCGCATGGCTAGTGCGCGATCTCGATCCGGGGCTCGCCGGCCGCGCCCTGCTGCTGGCGCTGCATGTAGAGCGCCTCGAACGAGATCGGCGCGAGCAGGACCGGCGGGAATCCCGCGCGCGTGACCACGTCCGACACCACCTCGCGCGCATACGGGTACAGGATCGTCGGGCAGCCGATGCCCAGCAGCGGATCGAGCTCCTCCGCCGGGACGTTGGCGATCGTGAAGATGCCGGCCTGCTCGACCTCGGCGAGGAACATGGTCTTGTCGCCGGACTTGGCGGTCACGGTCACCGTGACGACCACTTCATACAGTGCGTCGCTGAAGTGCTGGGCCGCGGTGTGCACCTGCACGTCGAGCTGGGGCGAGTCGGCCTGCATGAACACCTGCGGGGCGTTCGGGACCTCGAGCGAGAGGTCCTTCACGTAGACCTTCTCGATGTTGAAGGAGGCTTGCTGTTCGGCCATGGCGGTTCTCTTTGGTTGGGTTCGGTGCGCGCTCAGGCGCGCGCCAGCAGGGGATCGAGCTTGCCGGCGCCGTCGAGCGCATGGAGGTCGTCGCAGCCGCCGACGTAGGTGTCGCCGATCCAGATCTGCGGCACGGAGGTCCGCCCGGTCTTCCTGGCCATCTCGGCGCGGCGCTGCGGTTCGAGGTCGACGCGCACCTTGTCGATCGTGCGCACGCCCTTGGAGCTGAGCAGTTGCTCGGCGGCGATGCAGTAGGGGCAGGTCGCCGTGCAGTACATGAGGACGCGCGCCATGGCTACTTGGCCACGGGCAGCCCCGCCTGCTGCCAGGCCGGGAAACCGCCGGAAAGGTTGACCACGTTCGCGAACCCGCGCGCGCGCAGGACGCCGGCCGCCTTCGACGAGCGGTTGCCGGTCTCGCACATCACGATCACGGGCCTCGCCTTGTGCTTGTCGAACTCCCCGGCGCGGGCTTCGATGCTGCCGAGCGGGAGGTTCTTCGCGCCGGGCATGTGGCCGGCGGCGAACTCGGCCGGCTCGCGCACGTCGAGCACCAGCGCGTCTTCGCGGTTGATCAGCTGGGTCGCCTCGAGCGTGCTGACCCAGGGGCCGCCGGAACTGCGGCGCAGGTAGGGCCACACCAGCATCGCGCCGGAAACGGCCGCGACCGCGATGAGCATGAGGTTGTTCTTGATGAATTCCACGGGAATCGGAAAGGAGTCCAAGGTGCCTGCAGGGTGAACTGGAACAAATGTTCCGGGGCCGTATTATAGAATAGGCCGCTCCGGCCAACCTGCCCCTTCGCGCTGCGCCCGGCGCCCCCAGACCATGCACAAGCTCGTCCTGCTCCGCCACGGTGAATCCGACTGGAACCGCGAAAACCGGTTCACCGGATGGACCGACGTGGACCTCTCGGCCAAGGGCGTCGAGGAGGCCCGCGCCGCGGGCCGCCTGCTGAAGGCCGAAGGCTACGACTTCGACCTCGCCTTCACCTCCGTGCTGCGCCGGGCGATCAAGACGCTGTGGCTGTCGCTCGAGGAGATGGACCGCATGTGGATCCCGGTCGAGCACAGCTGGCGCCTGAACGAGCGCCACTACGGCGCGCTGCAGGGGCTCAACAAGGCGGAGACGGCGGCGAAATTCGGCGAACAGCAGGTGCTCGTCTGGCGCAGGAGCTATGACACGCCCCCGCCCGCGCTGGAAAAGACCGATCCTCGCTATCCCGGCGGAGATCCGCGCTACGCCGGCCTGGCGGGCGCCGAACTGCCGCTCACCGAATGCCTGAAGGACACGGTGGCGCGGGTGATGCCTTACTGGAACGGGTCGATCGCGCCGGCCATCCGGTCGGGCAAGCGCGTCGTGGTCGCGGCGCACGGCAACTCCCTGCGCGCGCTGGTGAAATACCTGGACGGCGTGTCCGACGCCGACATCGTGGGCCTCAACATCCCGACGGGCATCCCGCTGGTGTACGAGCTCGACAGGGAACTCAGGCCGGTCCGCCACTACTACCTGGGCGATCCGGACGAGGTGGCCCGGCGCGTCGCCGCGGTCTCCAGCCAGGGGAAGGCCAAGGCCTGAGCGATGAGGGTCGCGCCGTTCCTTGCGGCCGTCCTGCTCTGCGGTTCGATCGGCCATGGGGCGTTCCCGGCGGTCCGCGCGGCAGGCGCGCCGCGGGAGGCCGAAGACCTCAAGGCCCTGCGCACCCGCATCGAGTCCCTCAAGGCCGAGCTCGACCAGAAGGAAGCCACGCGCCGCGAATCCCGCGATGCGCTGCGCGAGTCGGAACGCGCGATCTCGGACGCCGGGCGCGAACTGCGCGCGCTCGAAACCGAGAGCCGGGCCGCCCAGGAGGAGCTGAAGGGGCTCTCGGCCCGGCGCCGCGCGCTGGGGGAAGGCCTCGAGCACCAGCAGGCCGCGCTCGGGCGGATGCTCGCCGCGCGCTATGCGTCCGGCGCTTCCGACCCACTGCGCGACGCCGTGCGCGTGGCGTTGTCGGGCAAGGATCCCAACGACGCCGCCCGCGACCTCTATTACCTCGGCATGCTGTCGCGCGCCGCAGCGCGGCTGCTCGGGACCTTCCGCGCCAACGCCGCGGAACTCGAGCAGCTCGCGCAGGCGGTCCGCGACAAGGCGGCGAGCCTGGAGGCGATCGAGGCCGGCAAGCGCACCGAGCGCGAACGGATCCTGGCCGAATCGCGCGAGAGAAAACGGGTGCTCGAGCGGCTGGCGGGCGATATCCGCGCCAACCGCAGGGAGATCAAGGTGCTGGTGGCCGACGAATCGCGGCTGGCGCGCCTCGTCGAGGAGATCGGCAAGGTCCTGTCCGCCAAGCCGGGCGCAGGCTATGCCCGCAGGGAGCGCATCGCGACGGACAAGGTGCCCGAAGCGGGCGCGGAAGGCGCGGACGGGCCGTTTTCGCAGCTGCGCGGAAAGCTGCGCCTGCCGGTGCGCGGGGAACTACTTGCCCGCTTCGGCAGTCAACGTAAGGAGGGAGGCGGGAGTTCGAAGGGCATTTTCATCCGCTCCGCCGAAGGCCAGCCGGTCCGCTCCATTGCCGCCGGGCGCGTCGTGTTCGCGGACTGGATGCGCGGGTTCGGCAACCTGCTGATCGTGGACCACGGGGAAACCTATCTTTCGGTCTACGGGAACAACGAAACCCTGCTGAAGCAGCCCGGCGACCCGGTCTCGCCCGGCGAGCCGATCGCCACCGTCGGCAGCACCGGTGGCAGCGCGGAAACGGGCTTATACTTTGAACTGCGGTATCTCGGCAAGGCGTTCGACCCGCTGCGGTGGTCGAACCTCAGGTAGATCCGCATCCAGGAGCGTGTGAAATGGGCAGCAGCATGAAGGGCAGCAGAATCAGACAGGCCGGGCTGGTGCTCGTCGGCGTGGTCGCCGGCGTGCTGGTCAGCCTCAACTTCCAGGCCATCGCCCAGCGCGACCGTTCGCCGCTGCCGATCGAGGAGCTGCGCGCGTTCACCGAGGTGTTCGGCGCCATCAAGTCCAACTACGTCGAGCCCGTGGAGGACAAGAAGCTCATAAGCGAAGCCATCAACGGCATGCTCACCGGCCTCGACCCGCACTCGGCGTACCTGGATGCCGATGCGTTCAAGGAACTGCAGGTCGGCACCCAGGGCCAGTTCGGCGGCCTGGGCATCGAGGTCGGCATGGAGGACGGATTCGTCAAGGTCGTCTCGCCGATCGAGGACACGCCCGCCTACCGCGCCGGAGTGAAGCCCAACGACCTGATCGTCAAGCTCGACGACACGCCGGTCAAGGGTATGAGCCTGAACGACGCCGTGAAGCGCATGCGCGGCAAGCCCAACACCAACATCACGCTGACGATCTCGCGCAAAGGCGAGCAGCAGCTGCTCGTGTTCACCCTCACCCGCGCAGTCATCAAGGTGCAGAGCGTCAAGTCCAAGGTGGTCGAGCCCGGATACGGCTACGTGCGCGTGTCGCAGTTCCAGGAGGCGACCGCCGAGAGCCTCGCCAAGGCGCTCGACACCATGTTCAAGCAGGGCCCGATGAAGGGCCTCGTGCTCGACCTGCGCAACGACCCGGGCGGCCTGCTCTACGGCGCGGTCGCCATCTCGGCCACGTTCCTGCCGCAGAAGGCGCTGGTGGTGTCCACCGACGGGCGCACCGAGGACGCCAAGCGCAAGTACTTCGCCTCGCCGGACGACTACCTGCGCGGCGGCGGGCGCGACGACTTCCTCAAGGGCCTGCCCGCGGCAGTGAAGAGCGTGCCGATGGTGGTGCTGGTCAACGGCGGCTCGGCCTCGGCGTCGGAGATCGTCGCCGGCGCGCTGCAGGACTACAAGCGCGCGACGGTCATGGGCACGCAGAGCTTCGGCAAGGGCTCGGTGCAGACCATCATGCCGCTGGGCAACAGCACTGCGATCAAGCTCACCACCGCGCGCTACTTCACGCCGAGCGGCCGCTCGATCCAGGCCAAGGGCATCACGCCCGACATCATCGTCGAGGAGCCGGGCGACAACCCGCAGGCGCGCCTGCGCGAAGCCGACCTGCAGCGGCACCTCACCAACGGCAAGGAAGCCGCCGACAAGGAGGCCGCCGAGAAGGCCGCCGCCCAGAAAGCCAAGCCTGCGGCGACCCATCCCGCCGACGAGGCCGGCAAGAAGCCGGTCGAGCTCGGGTCGAAGGACGACTTCCAGCTGGTGCAGGCGATCGCGCACCTCAAGGGCGAACCGGTCAAGGGCCAGCCGCCCAAGTCGGTCGCGGACGCCAAGGCGAACTGATCCGCGCCCGGGGCCGGCCGTGCATGACGCGCAACTGCTGCGCTACAGCCGGCACATCCTGCTCGACGAGTTCGGCGTCGAGGCGCAGGAAAGGCTGCTTGCCAGCCATGCGCTGATCGTCGGCGCAGGCGGCCTCGGCTGCCCCGCGGCGCTCTACCTCGCGGCCAGCGGCGTGGGCCGCCTCACCATCGCCGACGGCGACAAGGTGGACGCCACCAACCTGCAGCGCCAGATCCTGTATCGCGATGCCGCGGTCGGCAGGCCGAAGGCCGGTTCGGCGAAGGCAGCGCTCGGCGAAGTGAATCCCGAAGTCGAAGTCGTCGCGCTGGCGGCGCGGCTCGAAGGCGCGGAAATGGAGCGCCTCGTCGCAGCCGCAGACGTGGTGCTCGACTGCACCGACAATTTCGCCACGCGCCATGCCCTGAATCGCGCCTGCGTGAAGCACTCGAAACCGCTGGTCTCGGGCGCTGCGATCCGCTTCGACGGGCAGCTCGCCGTGTTCGACCTGCGCCGCGCCGGCGCGCCCTGCTACGCGTGCCTGTTTCCCGAGGACACCGCGGCCGAGGAAGTGGCCTGCGCGGTGATGGGCGTGTTCTCGCCGCTCACCGGGACCATCGGGGCGCTGCAGGCGGCGGAGGCGATCAAGCTGCTGGCGCGCCTCGGCGAACCGCTCAACGGGCGGCTGCAGATGTTCGACGCGCTGCATGCCGAGTGGCGAGCGGTGCGCGTGCCGAAGGATCCGGCCTGCCCGGTGTGCGGCACTAAATCCTGAAGAATGGAATCCGGAGCGCGGCTTCCGGAGCCGCTCTCCGGCCAACCTGCATGCCTGTTTTGGAAAACTACCCGATGTAGCGCCAGTGCCCGGCCAGGGACTCGGAGGGCTTTTTCGCGAAGCCGCTGTGGGCGTAGGCGTGCAGGCAGCCGATCGAATAGCGGGTGAGCGCCGCCGCATGCGCCGCCGGGTCGCCGGCCGCGCCGCCTGCGTCGTGCGCGGCGGCCAGCTTGAGGGATTGCTTCAGCGTCGCCTCGAAGCGGTCGAAGAACTGGTTGATGCGCGCCTGCAGCCGCTCGTGCTCGCCCACCAGCGCCTCGCCGGTCAGCACGCGCACCATGCCCGGGTTGGTCTCGGCAAAGGCCAGCAGCGTCTCGACGAGGCGCGGTGCCTGGCGGCGCGCGTCGGACTCCTCCTCCGCGATGCGGTTGGCGAGCGTGAAGATCGAGCTCTCGATGAACTCGATCAGGCCCTCGTACATCTGCGCCTTGGAAGCGAAGTGCCGGTAGAGCGCGGCCTCGGAGACGTCGAGCTTCTCGGCCAGCAGCGCGGTGGTGATCTTCTCCCGGCGCGGCGACTCGAGGATCCCGGCCAGCGCCCTCAGGATCTCCAGGCGGCGCTCGCCCTTCTTGCGTTCGCTCTTCTCGCGCGGCATGTCAGGAGGAATGGTTCATGGACGCGCAGATTGTATCGCTAGAACGGGCGGCGGGGGGTCGGCCGGCGCGCGCCGCCGGACGCATGCCGCAACACGTGCCGCGGCAGGTCGATGACCGACGCCACCCTGAGGTCCACGAAGCGGGGCTTCGCCACCCCGCCCGCCACCCAGACCGTGGCGATGCCCAGGCGCTTGGCCGCCTGCAGGTTCTCCAGCACGTCGTCCACGAACACGCAGCGGTGCGGGTCGAGCTTGTGGGCCCGCAGGAGGACGTGGAAGCCGGCCGAGGAGGGTTTGGGGCGGTAGCGCGTGCTCTCGATCGAGTAGACCGCGTCGAAATGGCGGCGCACGCCCATCGCGCCCAGGACCTGCTCGACGTAGTGCCGCGGCGCGTTGGAAAACACCAGCTTCGTGCCGCCGAGGCGCGCCAATGCATGCCGCAGCGCGTTTTCGTGGACCAGCATGTCGCCCAGCTCCGGGAACTGGTGCGTCGCCGTGAGGAACTCGCGCGGGTCGGTGCCGTGGTGGCGCATGAGGCCGGAGAGCGTGGTGCCGTACTTCGCCCAGAAGCCGGCACGGATGGTGTTCGCCCCGGCCTCGTCGACGGCGAACTTCTGCTTGATGTAGTCGTTGATCTGCACGTGCATGGCCGGGAAGATGTGCGGCCGCGCGTCGTGCAGCGTGTTGTCTAGGTCGAAGATCCACACCCGCCGCGACGCGGGGATGCCGGCAATGCGCATTACTTGGAACGGATCAGTGTGCCCACGCCCTGGTCGGTCAGCACCTCGAGCAGCAGCGCGTGCGGCACGCGGCCGTCGATGATGTGCACCGTCTTCACGCCGCTCCGCGCGGCTTCGAGCGCCGAGGAGATCTTCGGCAGCATGCCGCCCGACAGCACGCCGCTGGCCACCATGTCGTCGATCTGGCGCGGGGTGACGCCGGTCAGCAGCTTGCCCTGCTCGTCCAGCACCCCCGGGGTGTTGGTGAGCAGCACGAGCTTCTCCGCGTGCAGCACCTCGGCGAGCTTGCCGGCGACGAGGTCGGCATTGATGTTGAAGCTCTCGCCGTCGTGGCCGATGCCGATCGGCGCGACCACGGGGATGAACCCGCCGGTCTCGAGCGCCGTGATCACCGCGGGGTCGATCGACTCGATCTCGCCCACCTGGCCGATGTCGACGAACTCGTCGGGCTTGTCCTTCGAGGGCAGCATCAGCTTCTTCGCGCGGATGAACGCCCCGTCCTGCCCGGTCAGCCCGACGGCCTTGCCGCCGGCGCGGTTGATCAGCGTGACGATGTCCTTGTTGACCGCGCCGCCGAGCACCATCTCGACCACGTCCATGGTCGCCGCGTCGGTGACCCGCATGCCCTGGACGAACTCGCTCTTGATGTCGAGCTCCTTCAGGACCTTCTCGATCTGCGGCCCGCCGCCGTGCACCACCACCGGGTTCATGCCGACGAGCTTGAGCAGCACCACGTCGCGCGCGAAGTCGGCCTGCAGCGCGGCGTCGATCATCGCGTTGCCTCCGAACTTGACGACGATGGTCTTGCCGTGGAAGCGGCGGATGTACGGCAGCGCTTCGGCGAGGATGCGCGCCTTCTCGGGGGCTGGGCTGGTTTGGGTCATGAAGGATTCTACAAAGAAAAAAGGGCCGGCGCTTTCGCGCGGCCCTTCTTTTGCCGCCGCGCGCCCCCGCGCGGCTTGTTGCCCGGCGCCCTTACTGGATCGTGATCTGCTTCTTCGCCGCCGCGGCCTTCTTGGGCAGCGTCAGCTCGAGCACGCCGTCGGCGAACTTCGCCTGCGCCGCCGCCTCGTCGATTTCCTGGGGCAGCGTGAAGCCGCGGCTCACCTTGCCGTAGACGCGTTCGCTGTGCAGCACGCGCTCGCCTTCGGTCACGTCCTTCTCGCGCTTGATCTCGGCCGAAAGGGTCACCTGCGCCCCGTCCACTGTCAGCTGGATGTCCTCCTTCTTCACGCCCGGCAGTTCGGCGTGCACCAGGTAGGCGCCGTTCTTCTCGCTCACGTCGACTTTTATGCGCGCGACGGCGTCGCGCCCCTCGGTGTAGACCGGGCGCACGAGGAAGCCCTTGAACAAGTCGTCGACCAGGTCGCCGAAGTAGTCGGCGCGCGGGTCGAAACGGGTAACGTTCACCATGATCGATCTCCTTTCCTGTCTGAATGGGTCCGGGGCATCGCCCCGTGCCACCAGCAGATTGGGGAAGGCGGGCCCGGTTTCAAGCCCCCCCGCCGCGCCCTCAGAGCACGAAGCGCGCAAGGTCCTCATTTTTCGACAGATCCGCCAGCCTCGCGTCCACGTAGGCGGCGTCGATGACCACCGCCTCGGCCCCGCGCTTGCCGGCGTCGAAGGACACCTCCTCGAGCAGCTTCTCGAGCACGGTGTACAGGCGCCGCGCGCCGATGTTCTCCATCTGCTCGTTCACCGCATAGGCGATCTCGGCCAGCCGGCGGATCGCCTCCGGGCGGAACTCGACCCCCACGCCTTCGGTGGCGAGCAGGGCCTCGTACTGGCGCACGAGGCACGCATCCGTCCCCGTAAGGATCTTCTCGAAATCGCCCACCGACAGGGAGTCGAGCTCGACGCGGATCGGGAAGCGCCCCTGCAGTTCGGGGATCAGGTCCGAGGGCTTGGCGTAGTGGAACGCGCCGCTCGCGATGAAGAGGATGTGGTCGGTCTTCACCATCCCGTACTTGGTCGAGACCGTGGTGCCTTCCACCAGCGGCAGGAGGTCGCGCTGCACGCCCTGGCGCGACACGTCGGCCCCCCCGACCTCGGAGCGGCTCGCGATCTTGTCGATCTCGTCGAGGAACACGATGCCGTTCTGCTCCACGTTCTCCAGGGCCTTCGCCTTCAGGTCTTCGTCGGACACGAGGCGCGCGGCCTCTTCCTCGGTGGCGAGCGCCATGGCCTCGCGGATCTTCATCTTGCGCGTCTTCCTGCGCCCGGCGCCCAGGTTCTGGAACATGCCCTGGATCTGGGTGGTGAGCTCCTCCATGCCGGGCGGCGCCATGATTTCCATCTGCGGCTGCACCGCGGCGACCTCGAACTCGATCTCCTTGTCGTCGAGTTCGCCCTCGCGCAGCTTCTTCCTGAATTTCTGCCGGGTGGGGTTTTCCCCGGCCGCGTCGTTCGCGGCCGCGAATCCGACTTCCCGGACCGGCGGCAGCAGCGCATCGAGGACGCGTTCCTCGGCGGCATCCGCCGCGCGGCTGCGCACTCGGCGCATCGCCTGCTCGCGGGCGCCCTTGACGGCGATCTCGACGAGGTCGCGGATGATGGTGTCGACGTCTCGCCCCACGTAGCCCACCTCGGTGAACTTGGTGGCCTCGACCTTGATGAACGGCGCGTCCGCAAGCCGCGCGAGGCGCCGCGCGATCTCGGTCTTGCCCACGCCCGTGGGGCCGATCATCAGGATGTTCTTCGGCGTGATCTCCTGGCGCAGGGGTTCCGCCACCTGCTGGCGCCGCCAGCGGTTGCGCAACGCGATCGCCACCGCGCGCTTGGCCCTGGCCTGCCCGACGATGTGCTTGTCCAGCTCGTGGACGATTTCCTGCGGCATCATTGCACTCACTCCAGCACCTCGATCACGCGTTGGTGGTTCGTGTAGATGCACAGGTCCGCGGCGATCGACAGCGACTTCTCGACAATGTCGCGCGCGCCCAGCGCCGTGTTCTCGAGCAGGCCGCGCGCGGCCGCCTGCGCATACGGCCCGCCGGAGCCGATCGCGACGATGCCGTGCTCGGGTTCGAGCACGTCCCCCTGCCCGGTGATCACCAGCGAGTGGTCGCGGTCGGCCACGGCCAGCATCGCTTCCAGCCGGCGCAGCATGCGGTCCGTGCGCCAGTCCTTGGCGAGCTCGACCGCGGAGCGCATCAGGTGGCCCTGGTGCTTCTCGAGCTTGGCCTCGAACCGCTCGAACAGCGTGAAGGCGTCGGCGGTGCCGCCCGCGAACCCGGCGAGGATCTTGTCGTGGTACAGGCGCCTCACCTTGCGCGCGCCGCCCTTGATGACGATGTGCCCGAGGGTCACCTGGCCGTCGCCGCCGAGCGCTACGCTGTTGCCGCGCCGTACCGAAAGGATGGTCGTGCCGTGGAATTGTTCCATGCTGGATCCGGAGGGTTGACCTGGGAGAAGTGGGGTCGCGGGCGGCAAATGCAACCCCCCGCTATTGTCGCCTGAGCGCCAGGGCCGCCAGGGCGCCGGCAAGCCCCATTGCGCAGACCACCATCGGGCCGGAGGGCAGGTCCGCCGCCGCGGACACGGAGAGCCCGGCGGCATAGCCCAGCGCGCCGATCGCATAGGCCCAGGCGAGGCGCCGGCGCCTGGCATAAAAGGTCGCCAGCGCCGGGATCACCAGCGTGGAAAACACGAGGTAGAGGCCGACCAGCTGCACCGATACCGTCACCGCGCACGCGAACAGCGCGTAGAACCCGGCCCGGCCGATCCGCTCGCCCAGGCCGAACCAGACCGCGAGGACGATCCCGTACACCAGTGCCACCGGCAGCAAGCGCGCGGGATCGACCCACAGGATCTGGCCGACCAGCAGGTCCTTGAGGTGCTCGCCCCCGTGCGGGTTGCCCGCCAGCAGCAGGACCGCGGCGCTGGAGGCCAGCACGAACGTCACGCCGATGATCGCCTCCTGCACTTCGGGCCAGCGGCGCTCGGTCCATGTCAGCAGCAGCGCCGCCGCCAGGGCGGCCGAGAGCGCGGCGACCTGCATCGCGATGCCTTGCGGCTCCCAGCCGAGCACGTCGGCCAGGATCACCCCGAGGCCGGCGATCTGCGCGATCGCGAGGTCGACGAACACGATGCCCCGGCCGATCACCTGCATGCCCAGCGGCACATGGGTCGCCGTGACCAGCAGGCCGGCGGCCATCGCCGGCACGAGCAGGCCCAGGCTCGCGGTGTCGAAGCTCATTTCACCGCCGCAAGCAGGCGGTTGATGGTGTCGTCGAACAGCCCGTAAAGGTCCTTCGCCTTGTCGCTGCCGCCCACCGTGTAAGGCAGCATCGTCGCGGGAATCGCGGTGCGTTCGGCGAGAAACTCCGCCGCCTTGGGGCTGTTGTACGCCGAGTAGACGATCACCTTCGCAGGGTCGCGCTTCATGCGTTCCACGAGGTCCGCGAGGTGCGCGGGCGTGGCCGGTATGCCCGGCTTCGGTTCGAGGCTGCCCGCTTCGCGCATGCCCAGCCACTGGATCAGGTACGACATGTCCTTATGGTAAACGACGAGCGGAACGCCCCTGAGGCGCGCCGCCGCCTTCTCCCAGCGCGCGATTGCCAACTGCCAGCGCTCCATGAACGCCGCCGTGCCGGCCTTGTACGCCGGCGCGTTGGCCGGGTCGACCTGCGCCAGCCGGGCGCCGAGCGCTTCGGCCACCTTGGCGATGTTGCGCGGGTCGAGGTGGATGTGCGGGTTGCCGCCCGGGTGGATGTCGCCCATCGAGCGATCGATCACCGTCGGGATCTCGATCCGCGCGACGAGCTGCGACGCCTCGAGGAAGCCGGGCGAGCCGGGCTGGATCTTCGCGTTGCCCGACTGGGTGAACAGCAACGGCAGCCAGCCGACCTCGAGTTGCGAGCCGGTGCACACGACCAGGTCGGCCGAGCGGATGCGCGCGATCAGGCTGGGCCGCGCCTCGATGCGGTGCGGGTCCTGCAGCGCGGTGGTGGCCGGATAGACCGAGACCCGGTCCCCGGCGATCTCCTTGGCCAGCGCGCCCCATTCGGGCTCGCAGGCGAACACGTTGAGGGCCGCGCGCGCCGGCAATGCGGCCGCCGCAAGGCCCAGTGCAAACAGCACCTTGAATATCGTCGTCATCGTTTCACCTCAGAACTTGTGCGCGCCATGGGCCCCGAGGCTCATGATGTACTGGAGGAAGACCTGGTTGTCGGCGGCGCCGGGCTGCGAGCGGTCGCGCGCGAACTGCAGCCGCAGGCGGCTGAATTCGCTCGGGCTCCAGTCGACCATGAAGGTGTTGCGCGTGGGGGTGTAGGCATTGAGGATGGGGAAGTCGGCCGCCGAGAGCGCGCCTGAATTCACCAGCCCGATGCTCGTGGTGCCGGCCCCGAGCCTGTCGTAGCGATAGCCCGCGCGCCACTGCGGCATGAACTGGTAGACCCCCTGCACGTAGTAGCCCGACTGCTGCGACGAGTACGCCCCGGTGCGCCGGCCGAGCGACGCGGCCGTAGTGTCGTACGTGAGGCTGCCGCCTTCGTTCCTGCGGAAGTATTCGCCCTGCAGTTTGAAACTGGTTTCGGTCGAGTTCCCGTTGGGCGCCCACTTCAATACACCATCGAGCACCCAGAGGCGGCTCGTGCCTGTGTAGCTGTTGGTCACGCTCGCCCCCGCCGAGTCGAGGTCGGTGTAGGTGCGGTCCTGCGGCGAGGTCTGCAGGTGCGACAATCCGACGCGCCACGCGGTGCTCGCGCCGAGGTCGCCGCCCAGGTGCGCGAACAGCACGCCCGAGCCGAAGCCGTTCTTGCTGCGGCCGCCGTCCGGTCCGCCGGGAAACTTGCGCCCGCGCCCGGCTTCCGCGCCCAGCGCGAGGTACAGGTCGGTCGGCGCTACCCACTTCACCTGCAGGCCGTCGTCGGCAAGCTGGTTGCCGAGGAAGGCCTTCGCCGCGAGCGAGGCATCGGTGAAGTCCCAGGCGTGCGCGTGGATCTCGTTCTGGTAGCCGACGCCGGAAAAGAATCGACCGCCCTTCAGCGTGAACCCGTTCGACAACGCCAGCGTCTGCAGGTACGCCTCCTCCACGCCGATCCGGTCGTCGGCCCCGAGCGCGGCCATCAGGGTCCCGCGGAAATACTGGTCCACGTTCGCGCTGATGGCGAGTTCCGACTCGCCCAGGCTCAGGCCGCGCCCGGGCGGCGCGACTTCGCCGCCCGTAGGGGTGAACCCGCCGATCCGGTAGCGTGCCGGGTCGCGCGACAGGTTCCCGTAGGTCCCGTTCAGGATCAGCGATATGCCCGGGTTGAACGCGCCCTCGCCTGCAGGACGGCTGCCGCCCTGCACCGCCGCCTGGGTAGCCGTGCCCTGGGCCTGCGTAGCCACGGCCTCGGCCTTGCCCGCGGCCTGCTCGGCCTGCTGCAAGCGCTTTTCCAGCGCCTCGATGCGCTTCTCGTAGCTTTCCCTCAGCTGGCGGACCTGCTCGCGCAGCTCCTTCAGGTCGTCATCGGTGGCCGCAAGCGCGGCATGTGGCAGCGCGAACACGGCGACGGCAAACGCCAACAGCCTGTGCTTGTACATGTTCCCTCCTCGAATCCATGGCAATGCGCTTCACGCGGAAGCGCGAAATACGGCCGCGCATGCGCGGCCGGTGCACGGAAAACTAGGCGGAGAGGGGCGGCGCGCGCGAGCGGAACGCGAGCGCAGGGGCTGCGCCGATGCGTACGGCCGCGGGGAGGACTATGTGCTGGGAGACATCGCCGGCGACCAGGAAAGCGCCGGATTCGGGAGCCGTCCCGTCCAGGGCATGGACGACGAGGCACTGCTCGGTCGAGTGCTTGAGGGGCGCGGGCGCCTTGCCGCCGAGCGCGCCGGAGGCCGACGCGAGGTCGGACTGCGCATGGGCGAGGGAATGCAGCTGCGCCGCGCTGCCGGAAAAGGCCAGTGCGAACGCAAGGAGCAGTCTCAGGAAGAGGGGCTTGCCCATGCGGGAATCATACACGCCCGGTCGAATGCCCCTTGGGACGGGGCGCTACTTGGCCCCGGCGAGGCACTGGTCGAGGCCTGCGACGAACAGGTCCTTCGGCAGCTTCTTGCCGATGAACACCATCACCGATTCCTTCTTCTCGCCCTTGCCCCAGGGCTTGCCGACGTCGCCGCCCATCATCATGTGCACGCCCTGGAACACCACGCGGTTGGGGTTGCCCTTCATCCACAGCACGCCCTTGTAGCGCAGCAGGTCCGGCCCGTAGACCTGGATCATGCCGCCGAGGAACTGCTCGAGCTTGTTGCCGTCGAACGCCTTGTCGGTGCGATAGACGAACGACTCGACTTCGTCGTGGTGCTCGTGGCTCGAGTCGGTGAGGAAGTCTGGCGCGAGTTCGAGGATCGCGTTCAGGTTGAAACCGCGGATGTCGAGGACCTCGGCGATCGGCGCGTTGCCGAAGTGCACGTGCTTGATCGGCGCGCGCGGGTTCATCCGGCGTATCCGGTCGGAGAGCGACTTCACGTCCGCTTCCGACACCAGGTCGGTCTTCGACATCAGGATGCGGTCGGCAAAGCCCACCTGCTCCTGCGCCTCGTGGTACTCGTCAAGGGTCTCCTCGGCGTGCTTGGCGTCCACGATCGTGAGGATGGAGTCGAGCAGGTAGTTGCCGCCGATCTCCTCGTCGGTGAAGAAGGTCTGCGCCACCGGGCCCGGGTCGGCCATGCCGGTGGTCTCGATGATCACGCGGTCGAACTTGAGCGCGCCGCTGTCGCGCTTTTCCTTCAGCGTGCCGAGGATGCGGATCAGGTCGCCGCGCACGGTGCAGCAGATGCAGCCGTTGTTCATCTCGATGATCTGCTCGTCGCCCGTCTCGAGGATGTCGTTGTCCACGCCGACCTCGCCGAACTCGTTCTCGATCACCGCGATCTTCTGGCCGTGGTCCTCCTTGAGGATGCGGTTGAGCAGCGTCGTCTTGCCGCTGCCGAGGAAGCCGGTGAGGATGGTGACGGGAATCATGTTGTCCTGCTGCATGGCTACTCCTGGGTGCTGCGGTGCCGGGGAGGGCGGATTCTACTCCGTGGGCGGGCCTGTAAGGAACCGATCGGCCGCCCGACAAATCCGCAACTGCATATGGAGGACGACATGAAGGATTCAAGCCCTTACCTCGCTACTGCCCTTACCCGCCGCGGCTTCCTGTCCGGTTCGGCCGCCCTGTTGGCCACAACCGCGGCCGGGGTATGGCTGCCCCTGGGCGCAGAAGCTGCGGAAGGAGGCATCCGCGAAATGCGCGGGGAAGTCCTCGTCAACGGGAAGCGTGCAGACCGGGGTACGGTCATCCGCCTGGGCGACACCGTCGCTACCGGCCAAGGAAGCTTCCTGATGTTTACGGTCGGCCAGGACGCATTCATGTTGCGCGAGCGCGGCGAACTGCGCCTGGAGCCGAATCCGCAGGAAAGCCGCCTGGTCACGGGGCTGCGCCTGATTTCCGGCGCGCTCGGCGCGGTGTTCGGCAAGCGCCAGACCGGCAAGGTCAACATCGTGGCTGCCACGGTGACCGCCGGCATCCGGGGCACCGGCGTCTACATGGAGGCCCATCCCGAAGGCACCTACTTCTGCAGCTGCTACGGAACCGTGGACCTGCAGGCCAACGCCAATCCAAGCGATCGCGAGAGCATCGTCGCCACGCACCACAACAACCCGCGAATGATCCTCAAGCAGCCCAAGGACGGTGAACTGTTCCTCCCATCGACCTTCCAGACGCACACGGATGAGGAGATGGACCGGCTCGAGCAGGCCGTGGGCCGGCGCGCGCCGTGGGCTCAGGCCCGGTAGACGAGCAGGCCCTTGAGGTAGTCGCCTTCCGGGAATTCGAGCGCCACGGGGTGATCGGCCGCCGGGCCGAAGCGCTCGATGATCTTCGCATCCGCGCCCGCGTCGAGCGCCGCGCCGGCGATGATCTTCTGGAACAGGTCCGCCGAGATCCCGCCTGAGCACGAGAACGTGGCGAGCAGCCCGCCGGGCGACAGGAGCTTGAGCGCCAGCAGGTTGATGTCCTTGTAGGCGCGCGAGGCGTTTTCCACCTGGGCCGCGGTGGGCGCGAATTTCGGCGGGTCGAGCACGATTAGGTCGAACTTCGCGCCGCGGTTGCGCAGCTCGCGCAGGTGCAGGAACACGTCCGCCTCCTTGAACACGAGGCGGGAGGCGTCGAGCGCATTGGATTTCAGGTTCTCCCGCGCCACCTTGATCGCGGTCTCCGAACTGTCGATGGCTGTGACCTGCTTCGCGCCGCCCGCAAGCGACGAGATCGCAAAGCCGCCGCTGTAGCAAAAGCAATCCAGCACCTCGCGGCCCGCCGAGAGCTCGCGGACCCGCAGGCGGTTGGCGCGCTGGTCGAGGAAGAACCCGGTCTTCTGCCCCGCCGCCACGTCGACGCGAAACACGAGCCCGTGTTCGCTGATCGCGCAGCGTGAGGCGTCGCGGTTTCCCCGCACGAATCCCGCGCGCTCGGGCAATCCCTCCAGCGTGCGCACCTCGGCATCGGATCGCTCGAACACCGCCTCGCATTTCGTGAGCTCGACCAGCGCGTCGAGGATGTCCTCGCGCCAGCGCTCCATGCCGGCGGACAGGAACTGCGCCACCAGCACGTCTGCGTAGCGGTCGACTATCAAGCCGGGCAGGCCGTCGGACTCGCTGTGCACGAGGCGCATCGCATTGGTGTGCTGCCCGAGCGGCAGCCGCTCGCGCATGTCGAGCGCGCATTTCAGGCGATTGCGCAGGAAAGCAGCATCGACGCTTGCCGAGGCGTCGTAAGTCCACATCCGCCCGCGGATCTGCGACTGCGGGCTGTAGGCCGCGAGGCCGAGCTGCTGGCCCTCGGCGCTGCGCACCAGCACGGTATCCCCGCCCTGCGGATCGCCGAGCACTTTCTCGATCGCGCCGGAGAACACCCACGGATGGCGGCGCCGGATGGATTTCTCGCGCCCCGCCTTCAGCACGATCACCGGCGCGGCCGCTTTCGCGTTCATACGATCCCCGCAATGCCGGCAAGGGCGCCGGCCGCGATCAGCCAAAGCGGATGCACCCTGGTGCGCCAGGCGATCAGCGCCGCCGCAGCCGTGCAGGCCATGGCGGGGATGTTGCTGATGTTCGCGCCGGCCAGCAGCACGCCGGAGGCCAGCACCAGGCCCACGGTGATCGGGGCAAGGCCGTTGTCTATTATTTCGCGCCAGCCCGCCGCGCCTGCGCGCCTCCACAGCAGGCGGTCCGCGTAATAGGTGAGCAGGCTCGAGGGCAGGATCATGGCCAGCGTGGTCACCACCGCACCCGCCATGCCCGCCGCCTGCCAGCCGAACAGGCTGACCACCAGCACGTTGGGACCGGGCGCGGCCTGCGCAAGCGCGAACAGGTCGCTGAACTCGCGGCTGCTCATCCAGCCGTGCACGTCGACGAGGCTGCGGTGCATTTCCGGCAGCACCGAGACGGCGCCGCCCACCGAAAGCAGAGAGAGCATCGCAAAGTCCGCGGCAAGGATCCCGAGGCGTTCGATCACGGCGCCGCCTTCCGGCCGAACCAGGCCGCGGCGATCGACAGCGGCACGGCGACCGCAAGCACCAACGCCAGCGGCAGGCGCAGCACGGACACCGCGGCGAACGCGGCGATGCCGAACGCGGCGCGCCACGAGCGCAGGCGCTTCGAGCCGGCCATGCGCAGCGCGGTAGCGATGATGAGGCCGGCCGCCACCGCCGACACGCCGCGCAGGGCCGCGGCCACCGCCGGCAGCTGCGCGTAGCCCGAATAGAGCACCCCGAGCATCAGCACCATCACGAACGGGACGGCGAGGATCCCGCCGCACGCGGCCAGCGCACCGCGCGCGCCGAAATGCCGCGCGCCGATGCAGATCGAGACGTTGACGATGTTCGGCCCCGGGAGCGCCTGGCAGCGCGAGACGATGTCGGTGAACTCGTCCATGCTGAGCCAGCGATAGCTGTCGACCAGGGTGTGCCGCGCCACGGGCAGCACGCCGCCGAAGCCCTGCAGGCCGAGCTTCATGAAGGCGTAGAACAGCTCGCCCGGGGAACGCGGCACATTGCGCGCACCTTCCGGGCTCATTTCTTCCTCGCGCGCGGATGGGCCTTGTCGTAGACCTTGGCCAGGGCCTGGAAATTCAGGTGGGTGTAGATCTGCGTGGTGGAAATGCTCGAGTGGCCGAGCATCTCCTGCACCGCCCTCAGGTCCTGCGAGGACTGCAGCACGTGGCTCGCGAACGAGTGGCGCAGCATGTGCGGGTGGACGCGCCCGTCCGCGCCGCGCGCCCGGGCCCACATGTCGAGGCGCACGGCCAGCGTGGAAGCCGAGAGCCGCCGGCCCCGCGCGCCGACGAACAACGCCTTCTCGTCCGGGGCGGCGAGCTGCGCCCGCACCGCGAGCCATGCGGCCAGTGCCGTGCGTGCCTTCGATCCGACCGGAATGGTGCGCGTCTTGCTGCCCTTGCCGGTGACGGTGACGAGGCCTTCGTTGAGGTCCAGCCGCCCGTCGCCCCAGTCGAGCGAAAGCAGCTCCGCGCGCCGCAGGCCCGAGGAATACATCAGTTCGAACATGGCCTGGTCGCGCACCAGCTCCACGGTGTCGCCGGGCACCGCCTCGAGCAGGCGCTGCGCGGCTTCGACCGACAGGGCCTTGGGCAACGTGCGCGGCGACTTTGCCGCCCGCACGCCCTGGCAGGGGTTGGCCGCGTACCCCTTCTGCCGCACCAGCCAATGGAACAGGCCGCGCCAGGCCGAGAGCATGTTGGCCAGCGCCCGCGGTGAAAGGCCCTTGGAATGCAGCCGCGCGATGGAACGGCGGACCTGCGCGCTGTCGAGCGTCTTCAGCCGGGCGGCGCCGAGGAGCTCGAGCAGCCGCGCGAGGCTGCGCGCGTAGTTGGTGATCGACACCGGGGCGAGGTGCCGCTGGTGGGCGAGGGACTGGAGGTACTCCCGGACGAGGCCTGCGTCGGGGTGCGTGGTGCCCTGCTCCGCCACGCCGGCCGCCGTCACAATCTCGATGACAACGCCGCCGCCGCGAGTTCCCCGATGCGGCGCAGGTAGAGCGTGCCCATCTCGGGATAGAAGCGCCGGGGATCCTCGCTGCCCAGCGCCAGCATGCCGAAGGCCTTGGTCGCGCCGAGCGGGATCAGGGCGATCGAGCGCACATGCTCGGCCGATTCGCGGAACCACGGCAGGAACGGGCTCCCATCGGCGGGGCCGCACTGCGGCGCGCCCATCGTGTCCACCAGGGCGCGCTGCTCGTCCGTGACCGGCGCGCCCTCGAGCGTGCCGTCGAGCAGCGACTGGCCCCACAGGCGCAGCGCCACGTGGGGGACCGCGAAATCCTCGCGCAGGTGGAAGTAGAGCGCGTGCACCACCGCGGCGAAATTCTTCGCGCCCATCAGCGCGGAGGACACGCGGTGGACCTTCTCGCTGATCGCGTCGTTTTCCTCGCCGAACTGGATCAGCTCGGCGAGCTTGCCTTCCAGCAGCTTGACCTTCTCGCGCAGGCCGAGCGTCTGCCGTTCCGACAGCGGGATCGCGTGCCCGCCGTAGGGGTGCGGCACCTGCATCGATTCGAGCAGCGCCGGCTGGCGCTCGAGGAGCTGCGCGAAGAGCTGCGCGAATTTCTCCGGGTTGTCCTTCAGGTACTGCTCTGCTTCGTCAGAGTTCAATGGTTCCCTCGAATACGGAGATGGCGGGGCCCTTCATCCATACCGGATTGTCGCCGCCCGCCCAAGCTATGGTCAATCGCCCGCCGCGGGTTTCCACCGCGACGGGCGAGTCGATGAGGCCGCGCGCGATTCCTGACACCACGGCCGCGCAGGCGCCCGTGCCGCAGGCGAGCGTTTCGCCCGCCCCGCGCTCGTAGACCCGCAGGCGGATCGAATGCCGGTCGACGACCTGCATGTAGCCGGCATTGACGCGCTTCGGGAACCGGGGATGGCGCTCGATCTGCGGGCCCTGCGTGCCCACCGGCGCGGCGTCGACGTCGGGCACCACCTGGACCGCGTGCGGGTTGCCCATCGACAGGACGGCGACCTCGACCGGGCGGCCGGCCAGGTCGATGGCATGCACCAGGCCCGGCTGCTGCGCGGTGAATGGCACCTTCGGCAGGTCGAACACCGGTGCGCCCATGTTCACGGTCACTTCGCCGTCGTCCTCGAGCCGCGGTTCGATGATCCCGGACAGCGTCTCGACGCGGATCTGCCTCCTGGCGGTCAGGCCGCGCTGGTGCACGAACTTCACGAAGCAGCGCGCGCCGTTGCCGCACTGCTCGACCTCCCCGCCGTCGGCATTGAAGATGCGGTAACGGAAGTCGGCCTCCGTGCCGGAAGGCCTTTCCACCACCAGGATCTGGTCGCAGCCGACCCCGAAATGCCGGTCGGCGACGGCCTTCAGTTGCGCGCTGCTGAGGCCGAACGGCGCGGACGTGGCGTCGAACACCACGAAGTCGTTGCCCGCGCCCTGCATCTTGGTGAACTGGATTTTCACGCGACGAGCCTGCGGTATTCGACGGAGATGCAGCGGTCCATCACCACGGTCATGCCCGCGGCCAGCGCCCGTCCGGCGGCGGCCTCGTTGATCACGCCCTCCTGCAGCCAGACGGCGGGCAGCTTCAGCGCAATGCATTCGTCGACGATGGGGCCGGCGTCCTCCGGGTTGCGGAAGACGTCCACGAGGTCGATGCGTTCAGGCACGTCCGAGAGACGGGCGTAGGCCTTCAGGCCGAGCACCTCGCTGATCGCCGGGCGCACGGGGATTACGCGGTAGCCCCATTCGATCAGCCGGGCCGCGATGCGGTGGCTGGGCCGCTCCGGCCGCGGCGAAATGCCGACCACCGCGATGGTCTTCGCGTTTTTCAGCAGCGCCCGGATGGCCTGCGGCGGGGGGTTCGTGAACATGGGGGGATTCTAAAGGCAAGGCGAAGTTTCGCCCTAGGAATACGGCGAAGTCTCGCCTTCGGGCCGCGTCTTGAACCGCTTGTGCACCCAGTAGTACTGCTCCGGCATTGTGAGCGCCTGCGCCTCGATGAACGCGTTCACGCGGCGCGTGTCGGCCTCGACATCGTCCGTGGGAAAGTCCTCCCAGGCCGGCAGGATCGTCACCACGTACCCCTCGCCTCCCGGGAGCATGCGCGCCACGCAGGGCATGACCTTCGCCCCGGTCACCCTGGCGAGCCGCGACACGCCCGTGATGGTTGCCGCGATCACGCCGAAAAAGGGCACGAACACCGCATCCTTGCGGCCGAAGTCGAGGTCCGGCGCGTAATAGAACGGCAGGCCCGAACGGATCGACGCGATCACGGCGCGCACGCCGTCCTGGCGCGGGATGGCCTTCGACAGGCCGAAGCGAGTGCGCCCGCGCAGCAGCAGCCGGTCGTAGACCGGGTTCTTCTGGCGCGCATACAACCCGGCGATCTCGATCTCGCATCCGAGCCGCGTATAGGCCGCGTCCAGCCCGACGAAATGCGGCGCCACCAGGATCACGGGCTGTCCGGCCAGCGCGCGCAGCCGCTCGAGCCCCTCCACCCGGATCAGCCGCATGATGCGCTCGCGCGGCGCCCACCAGAGCAGCGCGTGCTCGACGAAGCTGCGCATGAAGGCGCGGAAATGCGCCCGCGCCAGGCGCTCCCGCTCGGCCGCCGGCAGTTGCGGGAAGCACTTGGCCAGGTTGATGCGCGTGACCTTGCGCCGTTCGGGGATCAGCCAGAACGTCACGTCGCCGACGAGGTTGCCGACGGCTGCAATCGCGCCCATCGGCAGCCAGTGGACCAGCCACATCAGCGCGAAGACCAGCCTGCTCACGTAAGCCTCACGCGGGGCCGCTCGCGCCCGACGGCGTCTTGTAGCGGTTGTAGCCCCACAGGTACTGCCCGGGGCACTCGCGGATCAGGTCCTCGAGCGAGCGGTTGAGGCGGCGCGCTTCGGTTTCGCCCGGCCGTCCTTCGCCGAGGGCGCGGATGGACAGCGTGTATCCGCGACCCCACGGCAGCCGCTGCGCGAACGCGATCAGGCACACGGTGTTTTCCCGCGCGGCGAGCCGCGGCGCGAGCGTCATCGTGTATGCGGGCTTGCCGAAGAATTCGGCCCACTCCCCTTCGCCCGTGCCCGGCACCTGGTCGGGCAGGATGCCGATCGCCTCGTGCCGCTTGATTGCCGCGAGCAGGTCGCGCACGCCGCTGCGATCGGCGGTGGCCAGCCTCACGCCGGGCCGTTCGCGCCCCGCGCGCATGAAGGGCGTGAGCCATCCGAGCTTCGGCGGCCGGTACATGATGGTCATCGGGAAATGGAAGGCGCCGTACTGCGCGCTGATCTCGAAACAGCCGTGGTGCGGGGTCAGGAACACGATGGCCCGCCCGGCCGCCTGCGCATCCGTGACCAGGTCCCAGCCGCGGACCTCGCGGACCATCCCCGCCACGGCCGCGTGCGGCCGCAGCCAGAGCGCGGGCAACTCGGTCAGCATGCAGCCCGCCGCGGCGATCGCCTCGCGCCGCACCCGGGCGTCGGCGCCGAATCCCGCCGCCGCGAGGTTTTCGCGCAGGTGCGCCCGGTAGCGCGGCGACACGGCATACATGAACCAGCCGAGCGCGCACCCGGCGGCATGCAGCAGGGGCAGCGGCAGCAGCGCCGCGAGGCGCATCAACAGCCGCGCCATATGCTTATGCACGCGCGATGCTTCGCGCAAACCGTGGAAATGCTTGGGGATTCAGCCAAGTTTTGGTATCCTTGCCGCCTCTTTTTTGGCCATTTCCCACTCTTTTCAGGCGGCAGCGACATGAGCGATTTTCTCTTCACCTCCGAGTCGGTCTCTGAAGGACACCCGGACAAGGTTGCAGACCAGATTTCGGACGCGGTCCTCGACGCGATTCTAGCCCAGGACCCGCGCTCACGCGTTGCGGCGGAGACCCTCGTCAAGGACAACCTCGTGGTGCTCGCCGGCGAGATCACCACCGGCGCCAAGCACCTCGACTACCGCGAGATCGCGCGCAACACGATCCGGCGCATCGGCTACAACGACCCGGCGATCGGCTTCGACGCCGACACCTGCACGGTGCTGGTCGCATACGGCGAGCAGTCGCAGCACATCGCGCAGGGCGTGAACGAAGGCAGCGGACTCGACCTCGACCAGGGCGCCGGCGACCAGGGCCTGATGTTCGGCTACGCCTGCGACGAAACGCCCGGCCTGATGCCGATGGCGATCTACCTGTCGCACCGCCTGGTCGAGCGGCAGTCGGAGATCCGCCGCGACGGCCGCCTCAACTGGCTGCGCCCGGACGCCAAGTCGCAGGTCACGATCCGCTACGAGAAGGGCAAGCCCCACTCGATCGAGACGGTGGTCCTCTCCACCCAGCACGGCCCCGGCGTCACGCACAAGCAGATCGAAGAGGCCGTGATCGAGCAGATCATCAAGCCCGTGCTGCCGAAGAACCTCGTCAAGGGCAAGATCAAGTACCTCGTGAACCCGACCGGGGCCTTTGAGATCGGCGGACCCAAGGGCGACTGCGGCCTCACCGGGCGCAAGATCATCGTCGACACCTACGGCGGCTCGGCCCCGCACGGCGGCGGCGCGTTCTCCGGCAAGGACCCCTCCAAGGTCGACCGCTCGGCCGCCTACGCCGCGCGCTACGTGGCGAAGAACATCGTCGCCGCCGGCCTAGCGACCGAGTGCCTGGTGCAGGTGTCCTACGCGATCGGCGTGGCCCAGCCCACCAGCGTGATGGTCACGACCAAGGGCACGGGCAAGATCTCCGACGAAGCGCTGTCCAAGCTCGTGCTGGCCAACTTCGACCTGCGCCCGAAAGGCATCATCCAGATGCTGAACCTCCTGCGCCCGATCTACGAGAAGACCGCCGCGTACGGCCACTTCGGCCGCGACGAGCCGGAATTCACGTGGGAAGCCACGGACAAGGCGATGGCCCTCAAGGCCGCAGCCTAGGGAAGCCGGCGCCGCCCCGCCACTCTGCGGGCGTGGCGCAATGGGGTGAAAAGGGCCGCAATGCGGCCCTTTTTTGTTGGCTGGTGCACGGGCCGGATGCGGCAAGATTGGCAGGTCCAGGCCCTGGCTCGATGCGCCGCGCGCGTCACCTCCATCATGTTGAAACGAATCGGCACCGACCGGCTGCAGCTCGGGATGCACATCCACGAACTGTGCGGCTCGTGGATGGAGCACCCTTTCTGGTGCAAGTCCTTCCGGCTGACCGACCGGAAGGACCTGGCCCAGATCATCGAATGCGGAATCGCCGAAGTCTGGATCGACACTTCGCGCGGTCTCGACGTGGAAGAGGGTGCCGCCGCCGAAGCGCCCGGCGGGCAGGCGGACAGTTTCATCGCCCACGTGGCCGGCGAGCGCGCCGCTGCGCCGCCCCCGGCCAGGCGCGTCCCGATGTGCGAGGAACTCGAGCGCGCCGCGTTGATCTGCGCCCAGTCGCGCGTTGCCGTGACTGACATGTTCCAGCAGGCGCGCATGGGCCGCGCCATCGATTCGGAACGGGCCGGCGCGCTGGTCAGCGAAATCTCCGCCTCCGTGCTGCGCAACCCCGGCGCGCTGATCAGCGTCGCGCGGCTGAAGACCGCGGACGACTACACCTACATGCACTCGGTCGCCGTCTGCGCGCTGATGATCGCCCTGGGCCGCCAGCTCGGCCTGGCCGAGGCCGAAATCCGCGAGGCCGGCCTCGCCGGTCTGCTGCACGACGTGGGCAAGATGGCGATCCCCCTCGCCATCCTGAACAAGCCCGGCAAGCTCACCGGCGAGGAGTTCGCCCTCGTCCAGGGCCATCCCGTCGCGGGCCACCGCATGCTGAGCGAGGGCGGCGGCGCTTCCGGCGTGTCCCTCGACGTGTGCCTGCACCACCACGAAAAGATGGACGGGAGCGGCTATCCGGAGCGCCTCGGCGGGGAAGCGATCAGCCTGTACGCCAGGATGGGGGCCGTCTGCGACGTTTATGACGCGATCACCTCGGACCGCCCCTACAAGACGGGCTGGGACCCGTCCGTGGCCCTGCACAAGATGGCCGAGTGGAAGGACGGGCACTTCGACGATCGGGTCTTCGGCGCGTTCGTGAAGAGCCTGGGCATCTATCCGGTCGGGTCCCTGGTGCGGCTGCAATCGGGGCGGCTCGCCGTGATCGTGGAGCAGACCGACAAGTCCCTGGTGACTCCGATCGTCAAGGCCTTCTTCTCCATGCGCTCGCAGACCCGGATCGCCCCCGTGCGGATCGACCTGTCGAGGCCTGGAAAGAACGACAGGATCGTGTCCCGCGAAGACCCGGACACGTGGGGCTTCCCCGATCTCGCCACGCTCTGGCAGGACATGGCCGCGGCCTGAGCGGTACGTCAGCCTGGTATGGCGGACACCGCCGCGCGGAAAGGCTCCAGCGGCATTGCGCAGATCCCGCGCCCGAGCAGGCCGCGCCCATCGGCGGATACCATTCCGGTGGACAGCAGCGGCGACTGGCCGGAGCGCGCGACCGCCGCGGCATCCAGCCCCACCGGGACGCCCAGCACCGGATGCATCCCGCACAACTGCGCCAGTGCACGCTGCTCGTCGCCCTTCGCAAGCCAAGGCTCGAACGCCGCCAGCAGGCTCGGCGCACGGCGCAGCACCTGCCCGCCGAGGCCGAACGCGTCGATGATGCCGCTGTCGCCGGTCGCCGGCGGGAACTGCGGGTCGGGGATGGCCAGCCCTTTCATGAACGGGCCGGCAACCGGGGCCGCCGGCGCCGTAAACCATTGTCCGGGCAGTCCGGCCAGCTGGATGCCCGTGACCTGCCCGTTCGCCGACAGCTTCGTCACGAGCGTGGCGCCCGCAACGCCCGCTGCGGCATCGAGCATCAGCGCGCAGGCCGGCATCCAGAAGTTGAGGAAGTAGAGCGGCGCTTCCTGCACGGTGCGCAGCGCGGCCTGCGCAGCCGGCGTCTCCGCCTTGCGCGTCCCGAGCACCGCATGCAGCACCGCGGTCGCGCTCGACAGGCGGTTGTGCAGGTCGTCGCCCTCGGTGAGCGCCGAGCGCGCAACGGACAGCAGGTCGACCGGTTCGGACAGCAGGTCCGAAAACCCGGGGAAGAGCTCGCGCTCGCGGAACGCGAGCCTGTCGAGGATCGCACGGTCGCGCGCGCCGAAGCGCATCTGCGCCCCGCCGCCCGTGCCGAGAAAGGCAAACCACTGCGCCCCGGAAGCCGCATCCTCGATCACGGCCAGCGTGGTGCGGGCCGACACCATCGACACCAAAGGCGTGGATACCCGGCGCGTAGCTGACGGCTCCAGCTTTACGGCACCGCTGGATATCAGCCGTCCGGCCTCACCCTCGTCCTTCGCCCAGCCCTCGTGGAGGCAGGCGAGCACCGCGCTGTTCAGCATCGGCGGCGGCGGCGATTTGGGGTCCGGCAGCGGCGGGCCCGCGTGCAGCAGCACCCGGTCGGGCAGGCCGACCGCCCGGGAGGCCGGGCTGACGGCCGTCCAGCGCGGGACGACTGCAAGGATGCGCGCCAGGGCGCGCGCGTTGGGCTGGCTGGGGTCAGGATTCATCGTAGGCGGGGGTCTTCAGAATTTTTGCGGATTCGCGTAGAATAGGCGGTTCCCGAGGAGCGTTGCAACGACAGGTTCTCCATCTGTCGCTAGGCTCGGGAAATTCCTACCGCAACGGCGCTCGCGAACTCTTAGACGAAAGGAGCGCGTGATGAGCGCCGTACTCAAAGCCCCCAAGAAAGCCCCCGCCGGGTTCTCCGATTTCAAAGTAGCCGACCTTGCCCTCGCCGACTGGGGCCGCAAGGAAATCGCCATCGCCGAGACCGAGATGCCCGGCCTCATGGCGATCCGCGAGGAATTCGCCGCCGCCCAGCCGCTCAAGGGCGCCCGGATCACGGGGTCGCTGCACATGACGATCCAGACGGCCGTGCTGATCGAAACGCTCGAGGCGCTCGGCGCCGAAGTGCGCTGGGCCTCCTGCAACATCTACTCGACGCAGGACCACGCGGCCGCTGCGATCGCCGCCGGCGGGACGCCGGTGTTCGCCGTCAAGGGCGAGAGCCTCACGGAATATTGGGATTACACCCACCGCATCTTCGAGTGGCCCAACGGGGCGCTGTCCAACATGATCCTCGACGACGGCGGCGACGCCACGCTGCTGCTGCACCTGGGCACCCGCGCGGAAAAGGATGCTTCGGTGATCGCCAAGCCCGCCGGGGAGGAAGAGGAATGCCTCTTCGCGTCGATCAAGGCCAAGCTCGCGAAGGACCCCAGGTGGTATTCGACCCGCCTCGCCGCGATCAAGGGCGTGACGGAAGAGACCACCACCGGCGTGCACCGCCTGTACCAGATGCACAAGGAAGGGCGCCTCGCCTTCCCGGCCATCAACGTGAACGACTCGGTCACCAAGTCGAAGTTCGACAACCTCTACGGCTGCCGCGAGTCCCTCGTCGACGGCATCAAGCGTGCCACCGACGTCATGATCGCCGGCAAGGTCGCGCTGGTCTGCGGCTACGGCGACGTGGGCAAGGGCTCGGCGCAGGCGCTGCGCGCCCTGTCGGCACAGGTCTGGGTCACCGAAATCGACCCGATCTGCGCGCTGCAGGCGGCGATGGAAGGCTATCGCGTCGTCACGATGGACTACGCCGCGGACAAGGCCGACATCTTCGTCTCGGCCACCGGCAACTTCCACGTGATCACGCACGAGCACATGAAGAAGATGAAGGACCAGGCCATCGTCTGCAACATCGGCCACTTCGACAACGAGATCGACGTCGCTTCGCTGTCGCAGTACAAGTGGGACGAGATCAAGCCGCAGGTGGACCACGTGATCTTCCCCGACGGCAAGCGGATCATCCTGCTCGCCAAGGGGCGCCTCGTGAACCTGGGCTGCGGCACGGGCCACCCGTCCTACGTGATGAGCTCGTCGTTCGCCAACCAGACCATCGCGCAGATCGAGCTGTTCTGCAACACCGCCAAGTACCCGGTGGGCGTGTACACGCTGCCCAAGCACCTCGACGAGAAGGTCGCGCGCCTGCAGCTGAAGAAGCTGAATGCGCAGCTGACCGTGCTGACCGACCAGCAGGCGGCCTACATCAGCGTTTCCAAGGACGGCCCGTACAAGGCTGACCACTACAGGTACTAGGAACAGGGGAACCCTACGGTTCCCCCGTTACCGCCTCCCCAACCAAACCAGATACATGGAATCTCAGCGCAAGCACGCGCGGACTTTCAGTTTCGAGTTCTTCCCGCCGAAGACGCCAGAAGGCAAGGCCAAGCTGCGCGCGACCTGGCAACAGCTCGCGCAACTGAAGCCGCGCTTCTTCTCGTGCACCTTCGGCGCGGGCGGCTCGACGCAGCAAGGCACGCTCGACACCGTGCTCGAGATCCGCAACGCCGGCCACGAGGCCGCGCCGCACCTGTCGTGCGTCGCGTCCTCGAAGGCGGAAATCGCGGACATCCTCGCGCACTACAGGGACAACGGCATCCGCCACATCGTCGCCCTGCGCGGCGACCTGCCTTCGGGCGTGGCGATGGCGGGCGAGCTGCGGCACGCGAACGAGCTCGTGGCCTTCATCCGCGAGACCACCGGCGACTGGTTCAACATCGAGGTCGCCTGCTACCCGGAGTACCACCCGCAGACCCGCAACGCCGCAGACGAGGTGAGGAACTTCAAGCGCAAGATCGATGCGGGCGCCAACGCGGCGATGACGCAATACTTCTACAACGCCGACGCGTACTTCCAGTTCGTCGACGAATGCGAGGCGGCCGGGATCACCGTGCCCATCGTGCCGGGCATCATGCCGATCGGCAACTTCTCGCAGCTCGCGCGGTTTTCGGATGCCTGCGGCGCGGAGATCCCGCGCTGGTTGCGCATCAAGCTCGAGGGCTACCGCGACGACACAGCCTCGATCCGCTCGTTCGGCCTGGACGTGGTGACGGCGCTGTGCGACAAGCTGCTCGCCGCCGGCGCGCCGGGGCTGCACTTCTATACGCTCAACCAGGCCGGGGCGGTCTCGACGATCTGGCAGCGGCTGGGGCTGTAGGTCAGCCGAACTGCGCGGGCAGCCAGAGCGCAAGGCCGGGAAAGACGGCCAGCAGCGCGAGCAGCGCGAACAGCGCCGCGACGAATGGCAACGCCCCCACGATCACGTCGTTGAGGGACCCGGACTTCCGCAGGTTCTGCACGACGAAGAGGTTGAGGCCCACCGGGGGGGTGATCAGCGCGGTTTCGATGAGCACGATCACCACGATCCCGAACCACACCGGGTCGTAGCCGAGCTTGAACATCACGGGCGCGATGATCGGGATGGTGGTGATCATCATCGACAGGGTTTCCATGAAGCAGCCCAGCACCACGTAGAACGCGATCACCGCGAACAGCATCATCACCGGCGACAGGCCCAGGCCTTCGATGAATCCGGTGAGCGCCGTGGTCAGGCCGATCGCGGAGATGACGAAATTCAGGAAGTACGCGGCAAGTATGATGAGCATCACCATCGCCGTGGACTTCATCGTGCCTTCGATCGCCTCGCGCAGCATGTTGATGCTGAGCCGGCCCTTGCCCCAGGCGAGCCCCAGCGCCGCCACCACGCCCAGCGACGCCGCCTCGGTGGGCGTGGCCACGCCCGCGTAGATCGAACCGACCACCACCAGGAAGATCGTCAGTGGCGGCAGCAGGTGCACCAGGCCGCCGATGCGCTCGCCCCAGGTGGCGGTGACGCGCTTGCCGCCCCAGTCCGGCCGCACGAGGCAGAACCCGATCACCACCGCCATGAACAGCAGCATCAGCAGCACGCCCGGGATCATGCCGGCCAGGTACAGCTTGGGCACCGAGGTGTTGGTCAGCACCGCGTAGACGATCATGTTGATCGACGGCGGGATCAGGATCCCCAGGGTCCCGCCGGCGGCCAGCGTGCCGAGGAACAGGCGCTCGTTGTAGCCGAAGCGGCGCGCCTGCGGCAGCGCCACCGTGCCCACCGTTGCGGCGGTGGCCACGCTCGAGCCGGACGTCGCCGCGAAGATGCCGCAGGCCGCAATGTTCGAGTGCATCAGGCCGCCGGGCAGCCAGGAAACCCAGTGGATCAGCGAACCGTACATGCGCTCGGCGAACCCGGAGCGCAGCAGGATCTCGCCCAGCAGGATGAACAGCGGCACCGAAACCAGCAGGAACTCGTTGGAGGCCGACCAGGCCACCTCGCCCATCGCGCGCACCAGCGGCAGCTGCGAATAGAACCCCTCGAGCAGCAGCGCCAGAACGCCCAGCGCGGCCGCCACGGGGATCGCCAGCGCCATCAGCGCGAGCAGCACGGCCAGGGTGGTGGCGATCACCTGCTCTTTCCCCCCTGGCGCGTCAGGTCCCGCGCGTACCCGGATTCGTCCTCGGCCTCCTCGCGCACGCTGCGCGCCCCGAGCAGCTCATGCACGCCGGCCCAGTCCCCGGAGAACAACATGCCCAGCGCACGCGCCAGCAGCAGCGCGAGCGTTACCACGAACAGCGCGAGGCCCGCAAACCACAGGGATTGCGGGATCCACATCGGTACTTTCAGCGCGCTGTTCGATTGCGCCGACAGCGCCCAGGAGGTGGCGAGCACCTCCCAGCTCCAGCGCGCGAGATATGCGACGAACGCTCCCAGCGCCACCAGCGCGAGGATGTCGAGCAGCGCGCAAAGCTTACCGGGCAGCAGCTGGTACAGGGCGTCGACGCGGACGTTGACGCGCCGCAGGAGCGTGAATGCGAAGGCCCACGCGGTGCCGATCGCGAACGCGTAGCCCGACAGTTCGTCCGAGCCGCCCAGCGACACGGTGAAGAGCTTTCTCGCGATGACGTCCACCGAGACGGTGAACGCGGCGGCGAGGAGCATCACCCCGCCTGCCCAGACCGCGCGCAGGGACAGCCAGTCGGCCGCTTCGAGCGCGCGCCGGACCGGCGGGCGCCAGCCCTTCGCGCGATGGGTCAAGATGCCCCCGGCCCTTACTTCTTGGCTACGACGCCGGCGGCCTTGCCGATGGTGGCGTTGAAGTCGGCCACGCACTCGGCGCTGCAGCGCGCGGCCCACTTCGGCAGCATGGTCTCGTCGACGATCTTCTTCAGCATCGCGCGGTCGGCGGCCGAAGGCTGCACGAGCACCATCCTGCCCTTGGTCCCGACCTTGCAGTCGTCGCGTCCCGCGTTGCAGGCGTAGCCCTGCTCCGTGTGGTAGGCCGCCGTGTCCCAGATCGCCTTCTCCAGCCCCTTCACTTCCGTCTCGATCAGGCTCTGCACGCGCGGGTCGAGCCTGGCGAAGGACTTCATGTTCGCCGCATAGGCGATCTGGCCCCAGGACACGGGCAGGGCAATCAGGTGCGTGCTTACCTCGTTCCATTTGGCCAGGTTGCCGGAGAGGGTGCCCGTGATGCCGCAATCCACGGTCTTGTTCTGCAGCGCGGGCACCACTTCGCCGAAGGCCATCGTGACGGGCGTGCCGCCCAGCGCTGTGACGAGCTCGGACTGCGAGCGGCCGGCGGCGCGGACCTTCTTGCCCCTGATGTCGGCCAGGCTCTTGATCTCGGCGTTGCAGTAGAAGACCTGCGCCGGGTAAGTGCCCACGCCCAGCAGCTTCACGCCGAATTTCTGGAACAGCTTCGTGTACATGGCCTTCGAAGCGTCGGTGGCCTTGCGCGCGGTGTCGAAGTCCGTCAGCAGGCCGGCGATGTCGATGGCCTCGTTGGTCGGGTCATCCGAGGCGAGGTAGGCCAGCACCGTGGCGCCGATCTCCAGCGCCCCGCTGCTCATCAGGCGCAGCACCTCGGGGCCCTTCAGGCCCATCTCGTTGAACCCCTTGATCTCCGCGGTGACCGCACCCTTGGACTTGTCGGACAGGGTCTTGGTCCAGAACGGGACCTCGAAGTCCTTGTACGGGGCGAGGCTGGAGATCGAACCCACCACCTTCAGCTGGGTCTTCGGCAGGTCCTGCGCCCGGGCCGGCGCGACGGACAGGGCGAGGACGGCAACGGCTGCGGACAAGGCGGCGGACAACGTGACTTTCATGGTTTCTCCTGACGATGCGGGATGGAATGCCCTTGCAGACAAGCAATCAGGATGCCATGAAACCGCGCGGCATGGATAGCCGCGCGGGGCGATGCCGCCGACGGGCCGTCAGGCCGCCTTCTTCTTGCGCTGCGCGTCCTTCACGTGCATCTGCGCGTATGCGCCGTGCGCGGCCGACTCGGCCTCGCCCACGTGCACCGGCAGGCCCATGTCCTCGAGCACCGAACCGAGCGCCGACAGGCAGACCATGACGTTTTCCGGGCGGCACGAGTAGCCCATCAGGCCGAAGCGCCAGATCTTGCCGGCCAGCGGCCCGAGGCCCGCGCCGATCTCGAGGTTGAACTCGTTCAGCAGGCGCTTCCTGACCTCGGCCTCGTTCACGCCTTCGGGGCACAGCACCGCGTTCATCTGCGGCAGCTGGTACTGTTCCTTGACGAGGAACTTCATGCCCATCGCCTCGAGGCCCGCCTTCAGCGCCATGTGGTGGCGGTAAGCGCGCGCCCAGGCGTTCTCCAGCCCCTCTTCGCGGATCAGCAGCAGCGCCTCGTGCAGCGCGAACAGCGAGTTCGTCGGCGCGGTGTGGTGGTAGGTGCGCGTGGTCGCGCCCCAGTAGCCGAGCAGCAGGTTCATGTCCATGAACCAGCTGTGGATCTTGTCCTTGCGCGCCTTCACGTGCTCGACCACGCGCTCGTTGAACGACACCGGCGACAGGCCCGGCGTGCACGACAGGCACTTCTGGCTCGCCGAGTAGATCGCGTCGATGCCCCACTCGTCGACCAGCACCGGGGTGCCGCCGAGCGACGTGACCGCGTCGACGATCGTGAGCGCATCGTACTTGTGCGCGATCTCGACGAGCGTCTTGGCGTCGGACTGCACGCCGGTGGACGTCTCGGCGTGCACGAAGGCGACGATCTTCGCGTCGCGGTTGGCCTTGAGCGCGTCCTCGAGCTTCTGCGGCGTGACCGGCTCGCCCCAGGTGTCCTCGACGACAACGGCAACGCCGCCGGCGCGCTCGACGTTCTCGATCATGCGGCCGCCGAACACGCCGTTGCGGCAGACGATCACCTTGTCGCCGGGCGCCACCATGTTCACGAAGCAGTATTCCATCCCGACCGAGCCTGGACCCGACACCGGGAAAGTCAGCGCGTTCTTCGTCTGGTAGACATAGCGCAGGAGCGACTTGAGCTCTTCCATCATCTCGACGAAGACCGGGTCGAGGTAGCCGATCGCCGGCTGGCTCATGGTGGTGAGCACGCGCGGATGGATCTCCGTCGGGCCGGGGCCCATCAGGATGCGCTGCGGCGGGTGGAAAGACTGGATGCGTTTCGCGGGGGCAAACTTGTTCATGGCATCACTCCCATGGACGGCGCCGACGAAATCGTCGGGCCTGGACTTCACTCGGACGGGCTTCCTGGCGGCCGCATCGTTCAGCACGTCGACGGCGAGGACCTGCCCGCCGGTGAGCTGCTCGACTTCCATGGCCCAGCGTGCGGGCACATATCCGGTCTTCACCCAGTTGTTGACGACTGCGCGGTCCAGCTGGAAGGCCCGGGCGACTTCCGCCTGGCTCCCGAAGATCTCCACAAGTCGTGCCGCGCAATTCATGGGGAGGATTCTACATGACAAAATTATTTTGACAAATCCATATTGCAGTCGTGGATTGCGGAACAGTGGCTTGACGCCCTAGAGCGGCGGCGTACGATCGGTTCAATACGAAAACATCTGTTCTTTATAAGAACTTTCAGCCCGATCCGGGCCTTGAGGAGATCCCATGAAAACCGGACAGCCCGTTGAATTCAAGCCGGAAACCGTTGCGGAGGCCTACCTGGCCCTGCTCGCCTCCCGCGACGTCGACTACCTCTTCGGCAACTCCGGCACCGATTTCCCGCCCCTGGTCGAAGCGCTCGCCAAAGGCCGGTCGCTGGGCTGGCAGATGCCGGAGCCGATCATCGTGCCGCACGAAAACGTGGGCGTGGCGATGGCGCACGGCTACTACATGGTGACCGGCCGGCCCCAGGCCATGATGGTCCACGTAGGTCTCGGTACGGCGAATTCCATCAACGGGATCTTCAACGCCGCCCGGCAGAACATCCCGGTCCTGTTCACCGCCGGCCGCACGCCTCTGACCGAGGGCGGCCAGCTCGGTTCGCGCAACAACTACATCAACTGGGCGCAGGAGCAGTTCGACCAAGGCGGCATGCTGCGCGAGTTCGTGAAGTGGGACTACGAGCTGCGCCACGCCTCGCAGGTCGAGACGGTCGTTGACCGGGCCCTGGCCATCGCCAAGAGCGAGCCCTGCGGACCCGTGTACCTGACGCTGCCGCGCGAAGTGCTCGCCTCCGCGATGGGCGGCACGCAGATCGGCAAGCGCACCACCATCGCCCCGATCAGCCCGCCCGCCGCCGACCCGGACACCCTGGAGGAGGTGGCAAAGCTCCTCGGCGCCGCGAAGAACCCGCTGATCATCACCTCGAACGGCGGGCGCACCGTCGAGTCGGCGCAGGCGTTGACCCGCCTGGCCGAGACCTTCGCGCTTCCCGTGATCCAGTACCGGCCGCGCTACATGGCGCTGCCCACTGAGCACCCGATGAACTGCGGGTTCGACCCGCACGGCATGATCCCCGGCGCGGACCTGATCCTCGTCGTGGACAGCGACGTGCCCTGGATCCCCGATACGGCGAAGCTCAACCCGGAGTGCAAGATCGTGCATTTCGGCACCGACCCGCTGTTCGCGCGCTACCCGGTGCGGGGCTTTCGCACCGACATCGCGCTGGCCGGCAGCCTCGCGCCCACGCTCGACCGCCTGAGCGAGCGCACCGAGGCGCACGCGGGCTCGGCCACCACGATCGCCGCGCGCCGCGCCGCCGTCTCGCAGCAGTCCGCCGACTTCCGCCTGCGCATGCGCATGGGCGCGGGTGCCAGGCAGACCTCCGGCGCCATCTCCACCAAATGGATGACCCACTGCATCAACCAGGTCGCCGACGAGAATACGATCCTCGTCAACGAATACCCGCTGGTGCTGGAAGAACTCACCATCAACGAGCCCGGGCGCTACTTCTCGCACCCGCCCTCGGGTGGCCTGGGCTGGGGCATGGGCGCGGCGCTGGGGGCCAAGCTCGGCCGGCCCGACGCCACGGTGATCTGCGCGATCGGCGACGGCGCCTACATGTTCGGCAACCCCACGCCCACGCATTTCGTCGGCGAGGCGCACGGCCTGCCGGTGCTGTACGTGATCAACAACAACGCGCGCTGGGGAGCGGTGCACCGCGCCACGCTCGGCATGTATCCCAAGGGGCACGCGGCCGCCGCGGAGAAGCCCCCGTTCTCGGTGCTCGAGCCCTCGCCGCGCTTCGAGGAGATCGTGCGCGCCAGCGGCGGGTACGGCGAACGGGTGGAAGACCCGAACGAAATGCTGCCGGCGCTGAAGCGCGCGCTGAACGCGGTGAAGAACGAAAAGCGCCAGGCCGTCCTCAACGTCTGCACCGAGGTGAATTACGCCCGGACGAGCTGAGGCCGCGCCACTCCAGACCACCACCCCAGGGGAATTTGCGATGAGACTCGTACGTGCAATTGCCGCAGCACTGCTTGCCCTGCCCGCCCTCGCGCAGGCGCAGGCCTTTCCTTCGCGCCAGGTCACGATCGTGGTGCCCTACCTGCCCGGCGGCACCAACGACATCATCGCGCGCACGCTTGCGCCCCGGCTGTCCGACGCCTTCGGCCAGCCGGTGGTCGTGGAGAACAAGCCCGGCGCGGGCGGCAACCTCGGCGCCGCGCTGGTGGCCAAGTCGAAGCCGGACGGCCACACGCTGCTGATGGCCTCGGTGGGCGTGTTCGCGATCAACCGGTGGATCTTCAAGGACATGGGTTTCGATGCCGAAAAAGACATCGTCCCTGTCGCCAACATGGGCTCGGTGCCGAACATGCTGCTCGTGCACCCTTCGGTCCCAGTGTCGAACCTCAGGGAACTGGTGGCGCTGGCCAGGGCCAAGCCGAACTCGATCAACTTCGCATCGATGGGCACCGGCACGACCGGGCACCTGTGCGGCGAGATGTTCAAGATGGCGGTCGGCGTGCAGGCCACGCATGTGCCGTACAAGGGCAGCGCGCCGGCCCTGCAGGACCTGCTCGCGGGCACGGTGCAGATGATGTTCGACAACCTGCCCACCGCGCTGCCGCGCGCGAAGAGCGGGCAGCTCAAGGGCCTTGCGGTGACGAGCCTCAAGCGCAACGCCCTTGCGCCCGACGTGCCGACCATGGACGAGGCCGGCGTGCCCGGCTACGAGGCCACCGCGTGGTTCGGCGTGGTCGCGCCGGCCGGCACGCCGAAGCCCGCCATCGACCGCCTGAACGCCGAGTTCGTGAAAGCTCTGCGCGACCCGCAGAATGCGCAACGGCTCGAGTCGCAGGGTCTCGCGATCTCCGGCGACACCCCCGAGCAATTCGGAGCCTACATCGCCGCCGAGTCGCAGAAGTGGCGCAAGGTCGTGGTCGCTTCGGGCGCCAGGGCCGACTAGGACGGCGGCCCGCCAGCGCGATGAACCCGCATCCCGAATTCCCGATCACCGCGCGCGAGTCCGGCGGCCAGTTCGTCGAGGCCTTCGCGCGCGGCCTGCTGGTGATCATGGCGTTCGGCGAGGGGCACGAGCGCATGACGCTCACCCAGGTCGCGCAACGCGCCGGGCTCACCCGCGCAGGCGCGCGGCGCCTGCTGTTCACGCTCGAGCAGCTGGGGTTCGTCGCGCGCAAGGAGCGCCTGTTCTTCCTCACGCCGAAGATCCTTCGGCTGGGATACGCGTACACCTCGTCCTCGCCGTTCTGGGGCTATGCCCAGCCCATCCTCGAGCAGCTGGTGGGCGACGTGCAGGAGACCTGCACGCTGGCGGTGCTGGACGGCACCGAGATCGTCTACGTGATCCGCAACTCCGTGCGCGCGGTGGTCAGCGGCGGCTCGGTCGTCGGCACGCGCCTGCCTGCCTATGTCACTTCGATGGGGCGCGTGCTGCTCGGCGGGCTCTCGGAGCGCGAACTCGACGACTACTTCGAGCGCGCCAGGGTTCATAAATACACCGAACGCACCGTCACCGACCCGCAGGAGCTGCGGCGCGTGATTGCCGCGGACCGCGAGCAGGGCTGGTCGTGGATCCAGGGCGAGCTCGAGGAGCACATCTGCGGATTGTCGGTGCCGGTGACCGACCACGAAGGCCGCACCTGCGCGGCGCTGAACATCAGCGTGAACTCGCTGCGCATGACGAAGGACATCGCCGTCGAGACGATGCTGCCGCGACTGCTGAACGCGGCCGGGCAGCTGCACCGCGGGCTCAGGCTCAGGGCGGGCTGAAGCACACCGGATACGCAAAGGAGCAGTCCATGCTGAAATTTTCCGCCAACCTCACGATGCTCTACAACGAGGTCGGCTTCCTTGAAAGATTCGGCCTCGCCGCGCAGGCCGGCTTCAAGGGCTGCGAATTCAAGGACCCCTTCGCCTACAGCAAGGCCGACGTGGTGGCCGCGCTGAAGGACAGCGGGATGGAGGCGGCGCTGTTCAATGCGCCGGCCGGCGACTGGGCCGGCGGCGAGCGCGGCATCGGCTGCCTGCCGGGCCGCGAGGCGGAGCTGCGCGAAGGGATCGCCACCACCATCGACTATGCGCTGGCGCTCGACTGCAGGCGCATCAACCTGCTGGGCGGGATCCCGCCCAAGGACGCCGACCCGCAGCTGGTGCGGCAAACCTTCGTGAACAACCTCAGGTACGCGGCTGCCGAACTGAAGAAGCACGGCATCCGCCTGGTGATCGAGCCGGTCAACACCTACAACTCGCCCGGCGTGTTCCTGACGCGCACCGACCAGGCGGCCGCGATCATCCGCGACGTGGGCGCCGACAACCTCGGCATCGAATACGACGTGTACCAGGCGCAGCTGATGGAAGGCGACCTGACGAACACGATCCGCAAGTACATGCCGCAGATCTGGCACATGCAGGTGGCCGACGTGCCCAGCCGCGCCGAGCCGGGCACCGGCGAGATCAACTACGACCATGTGCTCGGCGTCATCGAGAAGGCCGGGTACCAGGGCTGGATCGGCTGCGACTACGAGCCGTCCACCGCCACCACGAACCAGAGCTTCGCGTGGATGAGGAAGTGGGACCCGTCCATCGGGTGAAACAGGGCTGACGCGCGGTTGACGGCGGGCGGGAGCTGCAAATAAGATACAGATAGCAATAGCCTGTATCGAATTCTGATACACCCTTAGTGCCCCACCACCAAGGAGCCACCGCCATGCCGCCACGCAAGCCCGGCCGCCTCACCGTCCTCAAGGCAGGCCTCGCGGCCTGCATCCTGGCCTTTTCCGGTGCCGCAGCGCCGCAGGCCTTTCCCGACAAGCCGGTCCACATGGTCGTGCCGTTCACGCCGGCGGGCTCGACCTCGATCCTCGCCCGGCTGCTTGCGCAGTACCTCGCGCCGCGCTACAGCCAGCCGGTCATCGTGGAGAACAAGCCCGGCGCCGGCGCGCACCTGGGCGCGGAGTACGTCGCCAAGGCCGCGCCCGACGGGCACACGCTGCTGCTCGGAACGATCGGCATCCACGCGGCCCACGCGCTGTACCCGAAACTCCCGTACGACCCGGCCAAGGACCTGCAGCCGGTGCTCATTGCGGTCGACCTGCCGCTTGCGCTTGTTGTGAACCCCTCCTTCCCGGCGAAGACCGTGCAGGAGTTCATCGCGCTGGCCAAGGCGAAGCCCGGCGAGATCAATTTCGGCTCGGCCGGCTCGGGCTCCTCCACGCACATGACCGGCGAGCTCTTCCAGCTGATGGCGCAAGTCAAGCTCACCCACATCCCCTACAAGGGCAGCATGCCGGCGGTGCAGGACGTGATGGGCGGCCAGACGCAGGCGATGTTCGAGCAGCTGCCGACGATCCTCCCGCAGATCAATTCGGGCCGGTTGCGGCCGCTCGGGGTGACGAGCAAGACCCGCGCGCCTGCGCTGCCCAACGTGCCGACGATCGCCGAGTCCGGCGTGCCGGGCTACGAGTCGACCGCGTGGTTTACCGTCGCCACCTCGGCCAAGGTGCCCGCGCCGATCGTGCAGAAGCTGAATGCCGACCTGAACGCGGTCCTCGCCAGCCCCGAAGTGCAGGCCAAGCTGAAGGACCTCGGCATGTCCGCGGTCGGCGGCACCACCGACTACGCCGCCAGGTTCTTCGCCTCCGAAACGGAGAAGTGGACGCGCGTCATCAAGACCGCCAACCTCAAGGCCGAATGATGGCCGCGCGTGCAGCTGGCAGATCCGGCACGCTCCTCGCGGCCGTCCTGGCGGTCTTTTCCGTCGCAGTGCCAGGCCCGGCGCGGGCCGACTACCCGGACAAGCCGATCACGATCGTGGTGCCCTTCCCGCCCGGGGGCGCCACCGACATCCTCGCGCGCCTGCTCGGCCAGAAACTGTCCGACGCGGTGAAGCAGCCGGTGCTGGTGGACAACAAGGCCGGGGCCACCGGCGCGATCGGCCTGACCTACGTCGCCCGCTCCGCGCCGGACGGGTACACGCTGGCGATCGCAACCGCGAGCTCGCTCGCCGCCAATCCAGCGGTCAGCAAGGTGCCCTTCGACCCGGTCAAGGATTTCGCGCCGATCGGGATCATTGCGCTCGAGCCGATGGGCCTTGCGGTCCATCCGTCGGTAAAGGCCGGCAGTGTGCGCGAGCTGATCGCGCTCGCGAAGGCGAAGCCCGGCGGGCTCAACATGGCCTCGTTCGGCACCGGTTCGGTGTCGCACCTGACGGGCGAGCTGTTCAACTCGCTCGCCGGCACGAAGATGACGCACGTCCCCTACAAAGGCGCCGCGCCGGCCACCGCCGACCTGGTCGCCGGCCAGGTCGACCTGATGTTCAACTCGATCTCGGTGTTCATCGCGCCCGCCAAGGCGGGAAAGCTGCGCCTGATCGCGACGGCAGGCAGCGCGCGCTCGGCCGTGCTGCCCGACCTGCCGACGGTGGCCGAGTCCGGCCTGCCCGGGTTCGACGCGGGGACCTGGCACGCCTTCATCGGCCCGGCCGGCATGGCGCCCGACAGCGTCGCGCTGCTGTCGCGCGAGTTCGGCCGCGCGCTGAACCTGCCGGACGTGAAGGACCGGATCGCCTCCATGAGCCTCGAGCCGCAGGGCATGACGCCGGCGCAGCTCTCGGCGACGCTGCAGCGCGACGCCGCCAAGTGGAAGCGGATCGTTACCGAAGCCGGCATCAAGCTCGAATAACCGGAGGATCGCCATGTACGTCGAAGAACGCATGTACCAGCTGCATCCCGGCAAGGTGCCGGAATACTTCCACCACTACGAGACCCACGGCATGCCGGTGCAGCTGCGCCACCAGCCGCACATGCTCGGCTACTACACCCCCGAGATCGGGCCGCAGAACATGGTGGTCCACATGTGGGCCTACGACGACCTCAACCAGCGCGAGCGCTGCCGCATCGCCCTGTTCGCCGACCCGGAGTGGCAGTCCTACCGGCCCAAGATCCACCCGCTCATCATGAAGATGGAGACCCGCATGATGAAGTGCGCGCCGTTCTTCCTCGAGCGGCTGAAGCGGATGCTGGCCGCCGACAAGGCGGGCTGACCATGGGCGCGCCTACCCTGCTGCGCCGCCTGTTGCCGCTGCTGCTCGCCGGATGCGCCCTGGCGCTGCCCGGCACCCCGTCCGCGCAGGACTTCCCGAAACACCCGATCCGGCTGTACGTGGGCTTCACGCCGGGCACGGGCATCGACGTGGTCGCACGCATCGTCGCGGCCGAGGCGTCGAAGAGCCTCGCCCAGCCGGTGATCGTGGAGAACAAGGCCGGCGCGGGCGGCAACATCGCCGGCGACGCGACGGCGAAGGCCGCGCCGGACGGCTACTCGCTGCACTGGGCCGCGCCCGGGTCCGCGGTGATCAACCACCACCTCAACAAGTCGATGCCGTACGCCTACAAGGACCTGGTCCCGGTGAGCCTGGTCGGCATCGTCCCGCTGGTGGTGATCGTGCCCACGCAGTCGCCGTACAAGTCGCTCGCGGACCTGGTCGCGGCGGCGAAGGCCAACCCCGGCAAGCTCAGCTATGGGACTCCGGGCATCGGCACCTCCAACCACATGGCGACGGAGCTGTTCCTGTACAGCGCGAAGATCCGCGCGACGCACGTGCCGTACAAAGGCTCGGCCGCCACCCAGGACCTGCTGGCCGGGAACCTCGACTTCATCTTCGACTCGATCACCACCGCCACGCCGTTCATCACCAGCGGCAAGATGCGCCCGCTCGCGCTGACCACCGCGATGCGTTCGCCGCTGCTGCCGGACGTGGCCACCATCGCGGAGCAGGGCTACCCGGGCTACGAGGCCTCCAACTGGTACGCGGTGATGGCCCCGCACGGGACGCCTGCCGCGATCATCCAGAAGCTCAACGCCGAGTTCGTCAAGGCCTCGCGCGCCCCCGAGGTCGAAAAGCGCATGCAGTCGCTCGGCGTGATCGTGGTGGCCTCCAGCGCCGACGAGCTGCGCAAATTCGTCGACGCGCAGTACGAGGCGATCGGGCGCGTGGTCAGGGAAGCCGGCATCCGGGCCGAATGAGGGCCGCGGCTTGTACTCCCTGACAGAGGCGAGCGCCACCGCGCGCGAGCCCGAGATCGCGGCGATGATCGCCGCGGCGGACCGCTACCTGCTGTCCGCCTCGGGACCGGCACGCTTCAGGCAGGCGCGCAATAGCCCGGACGCTGCCGTGGATGTCGCGGCCTATCGCGGGCTCGCCGGGCTGGGCCTCGCCCAGGCGGTGGTCCCGGAGGCGCAAGGCGGATCGGGCCTCGCGCCCGGCAGCATCGCGCTGATCGCCGAGCGCCTCGGGCACGCGCTGGCGCGCGAACCCTATGTGGAGAACGTGGTGCTGCCGGTGGCGCTGCTGATGGAACTGGGCGCCACGGCCCTGCTGGAAGCCGTGGGCCGCGACGAAATCCTTTGCCTTGCCTGGCAGGAAGGTCCGTTCGACCTCCCGCAAGCCGGATCGATCCGCACCCAGCTGGTGCGCGAAGGCGCGGGCCTGCGCCTGCGCGGGACCAAGCGTTTCGTCATGGGCGCGCGGGCCAGCACGCGCATGATCGTCCTTGCCGACGCCGGCGGCGTGCCGGCGCTCGTGCACGTGCCCGCCGCGGCCGCAACGCGGCAGGACAAGAGCCTGGCCGACGGCACCTGCTGGTCGGACGTCACGTTCGACGCGACCATTGCGCCCGCGGACATCGTCGCGCAAGGCGCGGCGTGCCTGCCCGCGCTGACCCGCGCGCTGGACCTCGCGAACCTTGCCATTGCGGGCCAGTTGCACGGCCTGCAGTCGCGCATCCTCGAGCTGACGCTGGAGTACCTGAACACCCGCGTGCAGTTCGACAAGCCGCTGGGCGCCTTCCAGGCGCTGCAGCACCGCGCGGTCGAGCTCTACAACCACGCGCAGATCACCCGGTTCCTGCTGGGCGAGGCGATCGACGCCACGATCACGGGCGTGCCCGCCGCGACGCTCGCCGCTTACGCGAGCCGCGCCAAGGCGAGGGCGTCGGATGCCGCGCTGCGCATCGCGAAGGAAGGCATCCAGATGCACGGCGGCATCGGCTTCAGCGACGAGTACGACCTCGGCCTGTACGTGAAGCGCATCCTCGTGCTGTCGGCCTGGCTGGGCGGGGCCGGATGGCACCGGCGGCGCTACGCGTCTCTCGGGACCGCGGGCATCGAGGCCTAGGCGCATGGACTGGAACGCGATCAGCGATGCCGATTTCCGCGCCGAGGTCCGCGGCTTCGTGGAGAAGAACTTTCCCGCGGCGCTGCGCAACCACCCGCGCCGCATCCCGCGCTGGGAGACCACGCGCGAGTGGTTCCTCACGCTGTCGGCCAAGGGCTGGATCGCGCCGAACTGGCCCGCCGCCTGGGGCGGCATGGGGCTCACCGCCTCCAAGCTGATCATCTACTTCGAGGAGCTGGAGCGCTGGGGCGTGCCGCGCCTGTACGACATGGGCCTGTTCATGCTCGGCCCCATCCTGATCCGGCACGGCACCGACGAACAGAAGCGCGAGTACCTGCCGAAGATCCTGTCGGGCGAGCACCGCTGGTCGCAGGGCTATTCGGAGCCCGGCGCCGGGTCCGACCTCGCCAGCCTGCGCACCTCCGCGGTGCTTGAGGAAGACCATTACGTCGTCAACGGCCACAAGACCTGGACCACGTTTCTGGATGACGCAACGCACATGTTCCTGCTGGCGCGCACCAGCAAGGAAGGCAAGAAGCAGGCCGGCATCACCCTCTTCCTCGTCGACCTCGACACCCCGGGCATCCAGCGCCGGCTGATCAAGACCATCGCCGGACATGACGAGCTGGGCGAAGTGTTCTTC
>JAFEDL010000061.1 GCA_018241645.1 Pseudomonadota bacterium | reverse complement strand
AACTACTCCACCTTCGTGTCGGACGACACCAAGTCGTGGATGGACAAGTTCTACTCGCTCAACGAAAACTGGGTGGCGGACGACCGCCGCAAGCTGCTCGCCTTCGCGCGCGACCTGCTGAACTCCGACTATGCGGGCCACCGCCTCACTTTCGTGCAGTTCGCCCAGGCGCCGCACTTCAACCACCTGGCCGCGCTGTACGGGTCCTTCGATTTTTCCGGCCCGCTCGACCTGGTCAAGAAATGTGCCGGGCTTTCGGACAGGGTGGACGCCCCCGCGCAGGCGCGCCCGGCCGGCATGAAGTCCGCCGCATAACCGCATCCGGAGTACGGACCATGGTTCACACGAGAATCCGCAAGTTCAATACGCGCAATGTCTGGAAGGGCCAGGACATCGACAACGACCTGTGCATGGCGGTGCGCGCAGGCAACATGGTGTTCGTGCGCGGCCAGACCGGCATGGACCTCAAGGGCAGGATCCACGGCATCAACGACCCGGCCGCGCAGACCGAGAACGCGATGCGCTGCCTCAAGATCCTGCTCGAGGAGGCCGGCTCCAGGCTCGAGGACGTCTGCAAGATCGTCATTTACGTGACAGACCGGGCGTATCGCGAGGCCGTGTACCGGGTGGTGGGGAAATGGCTCAAGGGAGTGCACCCGGTCTCGACAGGAATCATCGTGCAGGGGTTGGCGCGCCCGGAGCTGTTGATGGAAATCGACGTGTTTGCCGTGATCCCCGAAGAGCGCGTCCCGGCCGCGAAGAAGGCGAAGCGCGCGACGAAAGCCAAGCGCGGCGCAAAGTGAGTGCCGCAGGCTGGCTGAAGGGACGCAGTGCATGACAGGAGCCAATTTGCCATGACTGGAACTGGAGCGGCCCGGACGGCCCTGGCGGGCCCGGATGTCTGGGTTGGTGCGGACCTTGCCAAGCGTACCGACTGGATCCACGTGCTCACCGCGGACGAGATCGCCGACCTGCAGCGCGCCATCCGCGCGGTGCGCGAGGCACAGGCCGACATGTACTCGGTAACCGCGGAGAACTTCCCGCTCCCGGTGCTGTCGCGCCGCTTTGCCGCGATCTCGGATGCGCTTGAATACGGCTGCGGCATCGCAAACATCCGCGGCATCCCGACCGACACGTTCTCCATGGAAGACCTGCGCTGGGTGCTCTGGGGCATAGGCGCGCACCTGGGCACGGCGGTGTCGCAGAACAAGATGGGCGAGTATTTCGCCGAGGTGCGCGACTATGGCGAGCAGCTCGGTCGGCCCGACTCCCGCGGCTATCGCACGGCTTCTTCGCTGCGGTTCCACACCGACCGGTGCGACGTGGTCGCGCTGTTGTGCGCGCGCCAGTGCAAGGAGGGCGGCGAGAGCCGGATCGTCAGCACGCCCGCGATCCACAATGCCATGCTCGAAAGGCGGCCGGACCTGCTCGAAGAGCTGTTCGGAAACTATTACCACAGCCGGCAGAACGAACAGGTGGCGGGGGAACTCCCGTACTACGTGAACCCGGTGTTCGGCTACCACAAGGGCCGGTTTACCAGCCAGTACTCCCGCTCGTATGTCGAGTCCGCGCAGAAATTCAACGGTACGCCCCGGCTGCGCAAGGAGCAGGACGAGGCCCTCGACATGCTGGCCGCGCTCGCGGAGGAACTGTGCCTGCAGACGCGCATGGAGCCCGGCGACATCCAGCTGCTCAACAATCACGTCACGTACCACTCGCGCACTGCGATCGTCGACTTCGACGAGCCGGAGAAGAAGCGCCTCGTGTACCGCCTCTGGCTTTCCACGCCGGACAGCCGGGAACTGCCTGCCGGCTACGAAGTCCTTTGGGGGGCGACCGCGGCAGGCGCATTGCGCGGCGGCGTGACGCCTGCAAGCGGGCTGCGCACCCTGGCGCAGTGGCGGGCCTCCGCCGGCCCGGTTGCGCAGGGCGCCCGGCAATAGGCCGATCCACCGGCGCAGTACAATCCGGCCCTGAGGCGCCACTTCCCCGGCGCGGCGGACCAACCGATGGCGGTATCCTTCGACGGCAAGCTGGTGGTGGCCATCTCCTCGCGCGCCCTGTTCGACTTCGAGGAGGAGAACAAGGTCTTCGAAAGGAGCGGCGACCGCGCCTACATGGAACTCCAGCTCGAACGGCTGGAGGCGGCTGCCAAGCACGGGGTGGCGTTCCCGCTGGTGCGCAAGCTCCTGGCGTTCAACACTGCCGATGCCCAGCGGGTGGAAGTGGTGATCCTGTCCAAGAACGACCCGGTCTCCGGCCTGCGCGTGTTCCGCTCGGCCAAGCACGCCGGGCTGAAACTGGAGCGCGGCGTGTTTACCCGGGGCCGCAACGCCTACCGCTACCTCGAGGCCCTGCACGCCAACCTGTTCCTGTCCGCCAATGAGGAGGACGTGCGCGGGGCCCTCGAAGCGCATTTCCCGGCGGCCCGGGTGATCCCCGAGTCGGCGCAGCCGGATGAGCGGCATCGCGACGAAGTGCGAATCGCGTTTGACGGGGACGCGGTGCTCTTCTCGGACGAGGCGGAGCGGGTGTACCAGAGCGAAGGGCTCGATGCGTTCCAGCGGCACGAAACGGAGCACGCGCTCAAGCCGCTCCCTCCCGGCCCGTTCAAGCCGCTCCTGGAGGCACTGCACCGGCTACAGAACGCCGGCGCATCCGTGCCGATGCGCATCCGCACCGCGCTGGTGACCGCGCGCAGCGCGCCGGCCCACGAGCGTGCAGTGCGAACCCTCATGAACTGGAACGTGGGCGTGGACGAGGCCATGTTCCTGGGGGGCCTCGACAAGAGCGCCTTCCTGTCGGCGTTCCAGCCCGACATCTATTTCGACGACCAGCGCGGGCATGTGGAATCCGCGCAACGGCACGTGGCCACGGGCCATGTGCCGTTCGGGGTCTCCAACCGAAGAAGAAAGAGCTGAGCACAGCAAGGGAGCATCCCCATGAAGGCAGTCCGGATTCTTCTCTACACCGCAGGCGGGGTGCTGCTGCTTGCGGTGCTCGGCGCGATTGCAGCGGGCGTGTTTGTAGACGGAGCGTTCGTAAAGCAGCGCGCCGAGCGGTTGATGCAGGACGAACACCAGCGGACGCTGTCCATCGAAGGAACGCCGAAGTTGACGCTGTTTCCCGTGGCCGGAATCGAACTGGGAAAGGTGCGCCTGTCGGAGAAGGCGAGCGACAAGGAGTTCCTGTCGCTCGAGTCGGCAAGGGTGGCGGTAAGGGTGATGCCGCTGCTGGCGGGGGCGATAGAGGTGGAGGCCTTGTCGGTCGCCGGGTTCAGGCTGAACCTGGTACGCGCGAAGGACGGGCGCATGAATTCCGACGACCTGTCCGGCAAGGCCGGCGGGGCTGGTCCCGGCGAGTCGCAGGCCGAAGGGCGCCACCGCCGGCCATCGGTGCGCATCGCGGCGATCGACATCGAGCGGGTGAACGTTTCCTTCCGTGATGAGGCGACCGGCCGGACCGCAATGCTCGCCGATATGAACCTGAAGACCGGGCGGCTGGCCGACGCGGAACCCTCGCCCGTCTCCTTTTCGGCCCACGTGAAAGGAAGCAATCCCTTGCTCGACGTCAGGGCAAGCCTTGCGGGCCGCCTGGGCGTGAACCTCGCCAAGGAAACCTTCGAAGTTGCGGGGCTCGCATTCCAAGCGAAAGGCACTGTGGACAAGGACGCACTGTCCGCGACGTTGTCCGCCCCGCAAGTGAGCATCACGCCTGCAAAGGCATCCGGCTCCGCCGTCAATGGTGAACTGGCCATGAAGGGGCCGCGGCGCAACGTGGACGCGAAGCTCAGGATCGCCGGGCTCGAAGGATCCGGATCGGCTTTTTCGATCGCTTCGATCATCCTCGATATCGACGCCGCCGCCGAAGGCAATTCCGTCAGGGGCCGGATCGAGACGCCGGTCAGTGCGAGCCTTTCCGATAGGACATGGGCATTGCCGAAGTTCGTCGCCAACCTGACGTTTGCGGGGCCCGCGATCCCGCAGAAGTCGGTAACCCTGCCGATATCGGCCGAATTCAAGGCGAACCTGGCGAAGCAATCGGCGTCGGCGGACGTAAAGACGAAGTTCGACGAATCGAGCATCCATGCGAAATTTGCGGCGTCGAAGCTGGCTCCGCTGCACGCCACCTTCGACCTGGATGTCGACAAGCTCAACCTGGATCGCTACATCGCCCCTAAACCTGCGGGTGAAACCAGGCCCGAGGCCCGGATAGACCTTGCGGGGCTCAAAGGCCCTGCGCTTTCCGGCAAGGTGCAGGTCGGCGCGCTGAAGGCGAACGGCGCATCGGTCGGAAATGTGAAGGCGGAGATCAAGCTGGCCGGCGGCAAGCTGGACGTGTCGCCCTATTCCGCCGACCTGTATGGCGGCAGGCTCGCCGGCAGCTTGTCGGTGGACGCGAATTCCTATCGCTTCGAGACCAAGGATACGGTGACGGGCGTCACGCTCGGCCCCTTGCTGCGTGACGTGGCGAAGAAGGACGTGCTCGACGGCCGCGGCAACCTCAAGCTGGACGTTTCCGCGACCGGGACGACGGTGACCGCGCTGAAGAAGGCGCTGGCCGGCAGCGCACGGTTGGAGGTCAAGGATGGGGCGATCAAGGGCATCAACCTCGCCGAAAGCGTGCGCAATTTCAAGGCGAACCTGGGCTCCAAGTCCTCCCAGGCGGCGGGCGACAGCACGAAGCAGACCGACTTCACCGAAATGAGCGCCAGCTTTTCGATCAGGAATGGCATTGCGCACAATGACGACCTGAAAGCGGCCTCGCCGTTCCTGCGCCTCAGCGGGGCGGGGAACATAGACATCGGCAACTCGACGCTCGACTACACCGCCAAGGCGACCCTTGCGGCAACTGGCAAGGGCCAAGGCGGCGCGGCCAACGTTGCGGGTATCACGGTCCCCGTAAAGCTGTCCGGCACGTTCGACAGGCCGAGCTGGCACATCGATTTTTCCGGAGTGCTGGGCAGCCTGGGCGGCGCCGTCGGGGGGGCGGCGGGAACGGTTACCGACACGCTCAAGTCGGCCACCGGGGGCGTGAAGGACAAGCTCAAGGGCCTGTTCGGGAAGTGATGCGCAGTTGCTAGTCTGCGGGGCGCCGCCTTGCCTCAGAGATCCGGGATCCGGTCTTCCTCTACGGCGTGGCAGGCCACCGACCGGCCCCCGGGCAGTGCGTGCGAAGCGGGACGCTCGGCACGACAGCGGTCGTTGGCGTGGGGGCAGCGCGGATTGAATGCGCATCCCGAAGGCGGGGCCAGCGGGCTCGGGACCTCCCCGGCCACGGGCGTGCGCGGCCGGCCGCTCATCTCAATGTCGGGAATGGCATCGATCAACATGCGTGTGTACGGGTGGCGCGGCCGCTCGAACAGGTCCTTCGCGTCCGCCACCTCGACCAGCCTGCCCAGGTACATGACGCCCACGCGCGTGGCGACGTGGGCCACTACCGCCAGGTTGTGCGAAATGAACAGGTAGGTCAGCCCCAGGCGCTGCTGGAGGTCCTTCATCAGGTTGAGGATCTGCGCCTGCACCGAGACGTCGAGCGCCGAGGTCGGCTCGTCGCACACGAGGAACTCCGGATTCGAGGACAGTGCGCGCGCGATCGAGATCCGCTGCCGCTGGCCGCCGGAGAATTCATGCGGAAATTTGCCCCCGTCTTCCGGGGCGAGGCCTACCTGGGTAAGCAGTTCGGCCACGCGGGCGGCCAGTGCGTGCGCATCCGGGGCCATCCCGTGGGCCACGATCGGTTCGGCGACGATGTCCCGGACGCGCCAGCGCGGGTTGAGGCTGGCATAGGGATCCTGGAAGATCATCTGCATGCGCCGCCGCAGGGGTGCCGAGGCCGGGTCCGCCAGGTCGGCGCCTTCGAACACGATGCGCCCGCGCGAGGGCGCATACAGGCCCACGATCATGCGCGCGACCGTCGACTTGCCGCAGCCGGATTCGCCCACCAGGGCCAGGGTCTCGCCGCGGCGGATCGAGAAGGAAACGCCATCGACGGCGCGCAGGCTGCGGCGCGGCTCGCCCTCGAGCAGGCGATTGAGCCAGGGGCGCGACACGTCGAACTCCCGATCGACGTCCGCCAGCTCCAGCAGCGTATCAGCGCGCATACAGCCAGCACGCCGCTTCAGTGGTGCCCGCCGGCAGGGGCGAGGGCCGTTCCGCAGTGCACCTGTCGAAGCGCTTCGGGCATCGCGGGTTGAAGGCGCATCCCGGAGGAATGGCCGTGAGCCGCGGCATTGCGCCGTCGATCTGCGCGAGGGTCTCGCGCCCTTCGCCGAGCTTCGGGATCGAACTCATCAACCCGCTCGTATAGGGGTGGTGCGGGGCGTGGATCACCTCCTTGACCGGGCCGATCTCCGCCAGGCGCCCCGCGTACATGACCGCCACCCGGTCGGCGGTCTCGGCGATCACGCCCATGTCGTGGGTAATCAGCATGACGGCGGCGCCGTTCTCGCGTGCGAGCTTGCGGAGCAGTTCGATGATCTGGGCCTGGATGGATACGTCGAGCGCCGTGGTCGGCTCGTCGGCGACGATCAGCCGGGGCCGCGCGCACAGGGCAAGCGCGATCACCACCCGCTGCCGCATGCCGCCCGAGAAGTGGTGCGGGTAGTTGTCGATGCGCAGCTCGGGAGCCGGAATTCCAACCTCGGCGAGCAGCTCGATTGCGCGATCGCGCGCCTGCCGCTCGCTCATGTCCAGGTGGGTAAGGATGGTCTCTACCAGCTGCTCGCCGATCGTGAAGAGCGGGTTGAGCGAGGTCAGCGGGTCCTGGAAGATTGCGCCGATGCGCTTGCCCCGGATCCGGCGCATGGCCTCGGCAGGCAGGGCGTCGATCCTCTCGCCCTCGAGCCGGATTTCGCCTGCTGCTATCCGCCCCGGGGGTTCCAGCAGTCCGATGATGGCCATGCCGGTCAGCGACTTTCCGGCGCCGGACTCGCCGACCACGCCGAGGATTTCGCCGGGCGCGATGTCGAATGACAGGTCATCCACGGCGATGAGGGTTCCGTGGCGCGTCGGGAATTCGACGCGCAGGTTGCGCACCGATAGCAGCGGTTCAGCCATTGGCCGGGGGTTCAGCGCAGTTTCGGGTTGAGCGCATCGCGCAGCCAGTCCCCCAGCAGGTTCACCGACAGCACCAGCACGATCAGCGCGAGGCCGGGGAACACGGTGATCCACCATTCGCCCGACAGCAGAAAATCGTTGCCGACGCGTATCAGGGTCCCCAGCGACGGTTGCGTCGCCGGCACGCCCACGCCAAGGTAGGACAGGGTCGCCTCGGTGATGATCGCGGTGGCAATATGGATGGTCGCGATCACCAGCACCGGTCCCATGACGTTGGGCAGCACATGGCGGAGCATTATCGACGCCTGGCTGCGTCCGATCACGCGGGCCGCCTGGACGTACTCCTTGCTGCGTTCCACGAGGGTCGAGCCGCGCACGGTGCGCGCGTACTGCACCCAGCCGGAAACGCCGATCGCGAGGATCAGCACGTAGATCGCGATCTGGTCATGCGTGTCGCGCGGCAGGGCAACGCGCGCAACGCCGTCGATCAGCAGCGCGATCAGGATCGCGGGGAAGGACAGCTGGATGTCCGCCACCCGCATGATGAATGCGTCCAACCGGCCGCCCACGTAGCCCGAGACGAGCCCGAGCCCGACGCCCAGCACCATGGAAAACAGTACCGATGCGAGGCCGACCGCAAGGGAAACCCGCGAGCCGTACATGATCGTCGAAAGCATGTCCCGCCCCTGGTCATCCGTGCCGAGCAGGTATTCCATGCGCCCGCCCGCGACCCAGGCCGGCGGGGTAAAGCCGTCGGTCAGGACGAGGCTCGCACTGTCGAACGGGTTGTGCGGGGCAATCCAGGGCGCGAATACCGCGCCCCCCACGCACACCAGCGTCAGGAACGCGGCTGCGACGGTGACCGGCGAGCGGCGGAACCCCCAGGCGAGGTCATGTTCCCAGGTGCGCCGCAGCCACGCGCCGGCCTTTGCCTTCATTCAGCGCGGAGCTCTCTCGGTTCCTGTGCGGGGCGCTTCACTCCACGCGTGCGTAGCGCGATTCCTGCCGGTCGTCGGACTTGTAGATCGTGGTCACGTTCTTCTTCATCGCCCACGGGCGCAGCTGGTGGTGCAGCGGCACGTAGTAGTAGTTGTCGCGGGTCATGGTGAGCCCTTCCTTCAGCATGGCGTCGCGCTTCTTCACGTCCATCTCTACCGCGGCGCCGTCGATCAGCGCGTCGAGCTTGGCGTCGCTGAAGCGGCCCAGGTTGAAGCTGCCGTCGGCCCCCTTGGTCTTGGTGTGCACGAGGGACTGGAGGGTGTAGTGGGCATCGAAAGTGGCCACGCCCCAGCCCAGCATGTAGGCGCTGTGGTCGAAGTTCTGCACCTTGGCGATGAAGCTGGCCATGGGCTGCGCGTTCAGCTTGACCTTGAGCCCGACCCTTCCCCACATGCCGACCAGTGCCTGGCAGATCTCCTCGTCGTTCACGTACCGGTTGTTCGGGCAGTCCAGGCCGAATTCGAAACCGTTCGGATACCCGGCCTCGGCCAGCAGCTTCTTTGCGCCTTCGACGTCGACCGGCGTCACCTTGTCCAGCTCGGCGGTGTGGCCGTGCACGCCGGGCGCGACCATGATAGCCGCCGGGATGGACAGGCCGCGCATGGTCACGCGCTTGATCGCGTCGCGATCGACGGAAATGTTCAGAGCCTTGCGCACCCGGATGTCCTTGAACGGGTTCTTGCCCTTGATGTTGGAGTAGAGGAGTTCCGGGCTGAACTGGTCCATCCCGATGAAGATTGTGCGCACCTCGACGCCGTCGAGGACCTTCAGCTTCTGGTCGCCGCGCAGGCGGGTCACGTCCTGGGTCGGCAGGTCAGTGACCAGGTCGACGTCGCCGGCCAGGAGCGCGGCGACGCGGGTGGCGTCCGCCTTGATGGGCGTGTAGATCACGTCGGTAACGTTGCCCTGGATCTTGTCCCACCAGGCCGGGTTGGCCGCCAATACCAGCCGCTTGTCGGGTTCCCAGAGCTTGACGATGTAGGGCCCGGTGCCGTTCGCATTGCGGGAGGCGTAGGTTTCCTCGCGCGCCTTGTAATCCTGGATGTTCTCGGACTTGTTCTTCACCGACCAGGCCTTGCTCATGATGCGGAAATCCACGAGCAGGCGGAGCAGGACGGGGTTGGGCCCGGACAGGATCATGTCCACGGTGTAGTCGTCGACCTTCTTCACCTCCTTCACGCCGGTCACGTAGATCTGGTTGGTGCCCTGCGGCTGGATGATGCGGCCGTAGGAAAACACCACGTCGTCGGCCGTGAACGGGGAGCCGTCGTGGAACTTCACGCCTTTGCGCAGCGTGAACCGCCACTGCGTCGGGGAAACCTGCTGCCAGCTCGTGGCGAGGCAGGGCTCCACCTGGAAGTCCTTCGTGTAGCGAACGAGGCCCTCGTACGCGTGCTGCAGGAGGCTGTGCGTCGTGGAGTGGTTCTGGGAGTGCGGGTCCAGCGTGAGTATGTCGTTCTGCGCGGCCCACTTGAGGGTCGCGGCCTGGGCTGAAAATGCGGCCACCGAAAGCGCCGCAACGGCGGCGGCGAGCAAGCGTGAAATCTTCATGTTCATCTCCCCTTGGTCCCTACTTGATCGGCAGTGATTCCTCGACCAGCGCAGCGAGATAGCCCGCGCCCATCGGGATGACGTCGTCGTTGAAGTCGTAATTCGGGTTGTGCAGGAAGCAGCTCATCGGGCCGCCGCCCTGGCCGAGGAACACGTACGCGCCGGGACGGACCTGCAGCATGTAGGAAAAGTCCTCGCCGCCCATTGTCGGGTCGGCGTCGGTAACCACATTTTCCGCGCCGAAGATCCTTGCGCCGACCTGGGCCGCGAACCGCGCTTCGCGTTCGGTGTTGATCGTCGCCGGGTAGTTGCGGTGGTATTCGATCTCGGACGACCCGCCCATGGCGCCGGCGATGCCGGATACGATCTCCCGGACGCGCCTCTCGGCAAGATCGCGCGTCTCGGGCCGGAAACTGCGGACGGTTCCGCGCAGCATCACCGCGTCCGGGATCACGTTGTTCGCGCCAAGCTGGCTGGTCTGCATCGAGCACATGCTCACCACCACGGCATCCACCGGGCTGACGTTGCGGCTCGCCACGGTCTGCAGCGCAGTGATGATGTGCGCGGCGGCAACCACCGGATCCACGCCCTGGTGCGGCATGGCGCCATGCCCGCCCTTGCCGCGGACCGTGATCTTGATGTCGTCGGTAGCCGCCATTACCGGACCGGGCCGCACGGCGATCTTGCCGGGCGGCAGGCTCGGCCAGTTGTGCAGCGCGTAAATCTCGTTGGCGGGGAAGCGCTCGAACAGGCCGTCGTCGATCATCACCTTGCCGCCGCCACCGCCCTCTTCGGCGGGCTGGAAAATCAGATACGCGGTGCCGTCGAAATTGCGGGTTTCGGCCAGGTAGCGGCCCGCGCCAAGCAGCATCGTGGTGTGGCCGTCATGGCCGCAGGCGTGCATGCAGCCGGGATTGACCGACTTGTACGGCATCGAGTTCAGTTCATGCATCGGCAGGCAGTCCATGTCGGCGCGCAGGCCCACAGCCCGGCCGCTGGAGGACTTGCGGCCCTTGATCACGCCGACAAGGCCGGTCTTGGCCAACCCGCGGTGAACCTCCACCCCCCACCCCTCGAGCTTTGCCGCCACAAGGTCGGACGTGCGCTGCTCCGTGAATCCGAGTTCGGGATGGGCGTGGATGTCGTGACGGATGCCGGTCAGTTCGGCGTGGAAGGCGCGGATGCGTTCCACCGGCGTATCGAGCTTGAGGGGCGCGTTCATGGGCATCTCCTAGTGTGCCGCCGCCGCGCGGTCGAGGCGCAGGCGTGGATCAACGGCATAGTAAAGCAGATCGACGACGAGGTTGATCACGACGAAAATCAGGGCAATCAGGCACAGGTAGGCGGCCATCACCGGGATGTCGGCCACGGTCACGGACTGGATGAAGAGGAGCCCCATGCCCGGCCACTGGAACACCGTCTCGGTGATGATCGCGAAGGCGATGATCGATCCCAGCTGCAGCCCCGCGATGGTGATCACGGGTACGAGGGTGTTTTTCAGGGCATGCCGGAAATGCACCGAGCGGTCGGGCAATCCGCGCGCGCGCGCGAACTTGATGTAGTCGGTGCGCAGCACTTCGAGCATCTCGGAGCGCACCAGGCGCATGATCAGGGTCATCTGGAACAGGCCGAGCGTGATCGAAGGCAGGATCAGCGACTTCAGGCCGGAGACCGTCAGGAACCCGGTCGTCCACCAGCCAATGGCCACCGTGTCGCCCCGCCCGAACGATGGCAGCCAGCCGAGCAGCACCGCGAATACGAGGATCAGCAGGATCCCGATCAGGAACGTCGGGAGCGATACGCCGATCAGCGATACCGCAAGGAACACCTGCGACAGCCAGGAGTTGCGCTTGAGCGCCGCGTAGACGCCCATCGGGATGCCGACCGCAATCGCCAGCAGCGCCGCGACAAACGACAATTCGAGCGTCGCCGGCAGCCTTTCGACGAACAGGCGCGACACCGGCTGGACCTGGCGCAGGCTCAGGCCGAAGTCGCCCTGCACGGCGCGAGCGACGAAATGGGCGTACTGGACGTAGAACGGCTGGTCGAGGCCAAGCAGGTGCGTGATCCGGATGCGGTCTTCCGGGGTCGCGTCCTGCCCGAGCATGAACAGCACCGGGTCCCCCACGAAAGTAAACAGCGAGAACGCGATCAGGCCGACCGCCAGCATTACCAGTACGGCCTGTGCAATGCGGCGCAGAACGAAGGCAAGCATTCTCGATGGGAACCCGGTTGCGCCGCAGGGTGGGCGCCGGTTCATGGTGCCGAAATCGCGGAACAGAGTCAAACCAGCCCTTAGAATCCGGGTGTGCCTGCAACCACTACCGATTTCGCCCGAAAGCTGACCGATTGGCAGCGCCATCACGGGCGCCATGACCTCCCCTGGCAGGGGACCAGGGACCCGTACCGGATCTGGGTATCGGAAGTAATGTTGCAGCAGACCCAGGTCGGTGCGGTTGTCGGGTATTTCCAGCGGTTCATGAAACGGTTTCCGGACCTTGCCGCCCTTGCGCGGGCGAGCGAGGACGAGGTGCTGCAGCTTTGGAGCGGGCTCGGGTATTACGCCAGGGCCCGCAACCTGCACAAGGCCGCACAAGCGGTCGTGCAGGCCCACCGCGGGCAGTTTCCCCGGACCGCCAGGGAGATCGAGTCGCTGCCCGGTATTGGCCGTTCCACGGCGGCGGCAATCGCGGCGTTCGCTTTCGGGGAGCGCGCGGCCATCCTCGACGGCAACGTAAAGCGCGTGCTGGCGCGTTGTTTTGGTGTGGAGGGGTACCCTGGCGCGCCTAAGGTGGAGGCGGTGCTTTGGGAACTCGCCGAACGCCTCTTGCCGAAGGCGTCCCGACCCGCTGACATCGAGGCGTATACCCAGGGTTTGATGGATCTTGGCGCTACCCTATGCACACGCACCGCGCCTCAATGCGGGAGTTGTCCCGTTTCTTCCGGTTGTGCTGCGCGCCGGACCGGGCGGACCGCTGACCTGCCCGCGCCGCGGCCGAAGACGGCTCATCCGACCCGGAAGGCGACCTGGCTGGTGCTTCGGGATCGCGGGCGGGTCCTGCTTGAAAAGCGCCCTTCGTCCGGGATCTGGGGGGGGCTGTGGGTATTTCCGGAGTTTGGCGGGAAGAACCCTGCGCGGCATTGCCTTGCCGAATTTGGATGCACCCTTTCCGGACAGAGGTCCTTGCCGGTACTGGCGCACGGCTTTACCCATTTCCGCCTCGAAATCCTGCCGATCGTGTGCGAGGTCGCGCGGCGCGAGCGGCGTGCAGAATCACCCGGCAGGTCGTGGATTGTTGAGGGCGATGCCGTCGCAGCCGCCGTTCCGGTCCCGGTCAGGAAACTGCTGCGCCTGCTTTAACCGGCGATCCTGTGCTGCAGCAGGAACTTGTTGAGGATTTCGATGCGCTGAGCCGCGTCCTGGAGTTCCAGGAGCTTCTGTTTGGCGACGAGCGGTACCGGCAGGAGCTCGGCCAGCCGCGAACTTACCCAGGAGCTCGAATCGAACCGGAGGGGCTCGGCCATCATTTTGGCGCCGTGTTCCCTGATCACCGCCCTGAGCACGTTCGCACACGCCTCGAATGCTTCCGGCAGGTCCTCGTCGCAATCCTGCGGCAGCATCTCGACGCTGGCGTGCGTGAGTCCGGCGTCGGTGACGTGCGATTCAACGATCCGGAAACGCTGTCCGCCAAGCGTCTTCACCGACAGTACGCCAAGCTGTTGCATGTCCCATTCGATGATCCTGGCGGTGCATCCCACCGGTTCCGGTTCTGCGGGCGCGCCGACCTCGCGTCCGCTGCGTATGAGGCATACCCCGAAGGGCTTGTCGTCCCTGAGGCAGGTTTTGGCCATTTCCATGTAGCGCTGCTCGAATATGCGCAGGGGCAGCAGCCCCCCGGGAAACAGGACGGCGTTCAGCGGGAAGATCGCAAGTTCCACCTGCGTGGGGCTCAATCCGCCATTCCCTTGTTGGCGAGTCCGCGATGCCGCACCAGCACCGGCCAGGTCTTGCCGAACTCGGCGGCAAGCTTCTCCGCGAGGTAAACCGAGCGATGCTGCCCCCCGGTGCATCCGATCGCGACGGTCACGTGATATCGGTTGTCGCGAACCATGTCCGGGAGCCAGCGGGCAAGGAATCCCCGCACGTCCTCGTAAAGGCGGCCGACGGCTTCCTGCTGCTCCAGGAATTCGACCACTGGCGCGTCACGTCCCGTGAGCGCGCGCAGGTGGGGCTCGTAGTAGGGGTTCGGCAGCATGCGCACGTCGATCACCCAGTTTGCGTCCAGCGGGATGCCCTCCTTGAAGCCGAAGGATTCGAACAGCAGCATCATCGATCCGGAGTGCAGGCCGAGGAGGTCCTTGATCCAGTGGCGCAGGGCCTTGGGCTGCAGGTCGCTGGTGTCTATCCTGTGACCCAGCTCCGAGACGCCGCCGAGCAGCTCGCGCTCGCGCTCGATGGCTTCCGCCACGGTAAGGCCCTGGCCGGCGAGCGGATGCCTGCGGCGCGTCTCGGAGAATCGGCGCAGCAGGGACTGCTGGCTGGCCTCCAGGTACAGCAGGCGCGAATCGATGCCCCTGCTGCGCAGTTCGGCGAGGCGCTCGGGCAGCGCGGAAAGGGCGACGCTGCGCGCGTCGACGCTCACGGCCACATGATCCTGCCCGGCCTCGGAAAGCATGCGCACGACGTCGGTAAGCAGCGGTGCAGGCAGGTTGTCGACGCAGTAGTACCCGGCATCCTCGAGCACGGTGAGCGCAATGCTCTTGCCCGAGCCGGAGAGTCCGCTGACGAGGACGAGTTGCATGGCCATGCGGAAAGCTTATAACGAAACCGGACGCGGCGCCCCTTCACCGGGGCGGGGCCCTAGTCTTCGTCGCCGTGCCCGTCGTACTCGATGGCCTGCCTCTGCCGCGAAACGAACTCCGCCGTGCTGTCGATGCCGCGCAGATGGAGGATGTAGTTGCGGACGGCGGCTTCCAGGAGCACCGCCAGGTTGCGCCCGGCTGCGACCGGGATCACGACCTTGCGCACCGTCTGGCCAAGGATTTCCTCGGACTGCTCGGCCAGCGGCAGCCTTTCGATTTCCGCGCCGCCCGGCGTGGGCTTGGCCAGATGCACGATCAGCTTGAGCCGCATTTTCGGCCGGACCGCGGTTTCGCCGAAGATCGTGCGCACGTTGAGCAGGCCGAGGCCCCGGACCTCGATGAAATCCTTCAGCACCGGCGGGCAGCGTCCCTCCAGGATCTTGGGCGCGACCCGCGAGATTTCGACCACATCGTCGGCAACGAGGCCGTGCCCGCGGCTGATCAGTTCGAGGCCGAGTTCGCTCTTGCCGACGCCAGACTCCCCGGTGACGAGGACGCCCAGCCCGAGGACGTCCATGAATACGCCATGGCGGGTGGTCTTTTCGGCGAGCGCCTTGGCAAGGTATCGCGCGAGCGTCTCGATGACGCGGGGCGCCGCAAGCGGGGTGGCGAAGAGCGGGGTATGCGACTCGCGCGCGCCGGCCAGGATCTCCGCAGGGGAGGCCACCCCGTCGGCCACGATGACCGCCGTGAGCGGGCCGGTAAAGAGCTTTGCGACAAAGTCCGACCTCGCTTCGGCGCCAAAGGCGCCGAACATTGACGCCTCGTAGCTGCCTAGCACCTGGATGCTGTTCGGGTGCGTGAGGTTCAGGTGCCCGATCAGCGCGGCCGAAGCCGCAGCTTCACGCCGGACCGCGGTGCTGCCGTCCTGGCCTGCAATCCAGGACAGTTCCAGCGGCTCGCGGTTGTCGTCATGCAACCGCGTGACGTTGACCTGCAGCATCCGGTTGCCATATTGAAATGAGTTGGTGGAGCGCGGGGGCGTCCGCGGCTGCAAGCATCGAATCACGCAAAGCGCGGTCGCTGAACATCTGCGCAAGTTCGGACAGGATCTGCAGGTGCCGCTCCGTGGCTTGCTCGGGCACCAGCAGCGCGAACACGAGGCTCACAGGCTTGCCGTCCGGGGCGTCGAAGGGGACCGGCGCCGCGAGGCGCAAAAAGGCGCCGAGGGCGTCCTTCAGCCCCTTGATTCGGCCGTGTGGAATGGCTACGCCCTGGCCTAGGCCCGTGGAGCCCAGCCGCTCGCGGGCGAACAGGCTGTCGAACACCACGCTGCGGGCGATGCCGTGGTTGTTCTCGAACAGCAGGCCGACGTGCTCGAACAGGCGCTTCTTGCTCGACACCGAAATGTCGACTGCGACGTTGGCGGGCGGAAGGAGCTTGGCGACGAGGTTCATTGGTCGGGGCCGCAGAAAGATGCCGTCCTGGCTGGGGGCGGGCTGCGAGGCGGCGCATTATAGCCCAAGCCCGCAGGCAGGCATTCCAGCGTCAGAAACCCGTCCACCGGGCCGCGGGTGAGCCGCAAACGGACAGGATCAGGGTTCGACTCCGGGCTGGTGCTTCAGCGCGTCGTGCGGCTTGGCGTTCGCCTTGTCCTTTTGCTTGATAACCTGGCGGTCGAGCTTGTCGACCAGCAGGTCTATCGCCGCGTACAGGTCGGCGTTGGCGCATTCGGCATGGATGTCCTTGCCCCTAACGCGCAGCGTAACTTCGGCCTTATGGAGGAGTTTGTCCACCGAGAGGATCACGTGTACGTCGATCACGTGATCGAAATGCCGGCGGACCCGGCCCAGCTTTTCACTGATGTACGCGCGGATTGCCGGGGTTACGTCGAGATGATGGCCGCTGACGTTCAGGTTCATTGGCGCCTCCGGGCTTTGGGGTTTCGGGTCTACAACGACTTGCGCAGATTGACCGGCGGAATCTGCAGGGCCTCGCGGTACTTCGCGATGGTCCGCCGTGCCACCACGATACCCTGTTGGCCGAGGATTTTCGAGATGCGGGAGTCGGACAGGGGCGTTTTCGTGTCCTCGGACGCGACAAGCTGCTTGATCAGGGCGCGAATGGCCGTGGCCGAGCATGCTCCGCCGGTCTCGGTCGCGACATGGCTGCCGAAAAAATACTTCAGTTCGTAGGTCCCGCGGGGCGTTGCCATGTATTTCTGCGTCGTGACCCGCGAAATGGTGCTTTCGTGCAGGCCGAGGGTTTCGGCAATTTCGCGCAGGACCATCGGGCGCATTGCGACTTCGCCGTGCTCGAAGAAATGGCGCTGGCGGTCGATGATCGCCTGGGAGACGCGGAGGATGGTGTCGAACCGCTGCTGCACGTTCTTGATCAGCCAGCGGGCTTCCTGCAGCTGCCCCGACATCGAGCCCGTGCTGTTGCGGTTCCCGGAAAGGAGCGACGCGTACAGGCGGTTGATGCGCAGTTTCGGCATCGCCTCCGGGTTGAGGCTTGCACGCCATACCCCCTTGACCCGGCGTACGATCACGTCCGGCACGACATACCGTGTTTCGACATTCGAGAATGCCGCCCCGGGATGCGGGTTCAGCCTCAGGATCAGGCGCTGCGCCGCGCGCAGGGCATCGTCGCCCGCGCCGGTGAGTTGCCGGAGGCGCGGATAATCGCGTTGCGCGAGCAATTCGAGGTGGCGTTCGGCGATCGTTGCTGCGAGTTTCGCGACCTGTGCTTCCGCCTCGGATTCCGGCACCAGCGCGCGGATCTGCAGCAACAGGCATTCGCTCGGCGAGCGCGCGCCCACGCCGGCCGGCTCCATGTTCTGCAGGTGGCGCAGCGCGATGCCGAGGTCCTCGATGTCGGCATCCGCCTCCGGAGGCAGCAGCTGCGCGATCTCCTCGAGCGGCTGGGTCAGGTAGCCGTCGTCGTCGAGGGCGTCGATCAGCATGCCGATCAGGGCCCGGTCGCGACGCGGGAGGTTGGTGAGCGAAAGCTGTTCGTTGAGGTGCTGGCGTAGGGACAGGGTATCGGGTGCGACGAAGGTCCTGTCCCCATCCTCGTCGTCGTCGCTGCCGGTGCGTGGTGATGCGGAGAAATCGGGCTGCCACTCGTCCCCGCCGGGTTCGGGCGCGTCGCTGGAAGGCGCGGGTGCGGACTCGGCAGTGCCCGGCGCAGGAGTGTCCTGCGCCGCATATGTGCCCGGCGGCGTCAGCCCATCCTCCGCGTCCTCCCGCTCCAGGACCGGGTTTTCCATCAGCATCCGCTCGATCTCCTGGTTCAGCTCGACCGTCGACAACTGCAGCAGTCGTATCGACTGCTGCAGCTGCGGGGTCAGCGTTAGGTGCTGGGAGAGCCGGAACTGGAGTGTCGGCTTCATCAGGACGCGGTGATGGGGCGCAAGGGTTGGGGTTCGTTGTCCGCCGGCGGGTCGAGGCGGAGAGCCGGCCCGGGGGCCGGCCTACATGCGGAAATTCTCGCCCAGGTAAACGCGGCGCACGCTGTCATTATAGACAATTTCGTCCGGATGCCCGGACGCCAGGACGGCCCCGTCATTCATGATGTATGCACGGTCGCATATCCCGAGCGTTTCGCGCACGTTGTGGTCCGTGATCAGCACGCCGATCGAGCGCTCCTTCAGGAACCGGATGATCCGCTGGATGTCCAGCACCGCAATCGGATCGACGCCCGCGAACGGTTCGTCCAGCAGAATGAATGCGGGGCGGGTGCCGAGCGCGCGGGCGATCTCGAGCCGCCTGCGTTCCCCGCCCGAGAGCGCCAGCGCAGGGTGCTTGCGCAGATGGGCGATGCTCAGATCGGTGAGGAGTTCGACCAGCCGCGCCTCGATCTCCTCGCCCGCAAGCCCCTGGAGTTCGAGCACCGCCTGGACGTTTTCCTCGACTGAAAGCTTGCGGAATACCGAATTCTCCTGCGGGAGATACGAAATTCCCAGGCGGGCGCGCTTGTGGATCGGCAGGTGGGTGAGCTCCCGGCCATCCAGGTGGATGCGGCCGGCGTCAGCCGCAACCAGGCCGACGATCATGTAGAAGCAAGTCGTTTTCCCCGCCCCGTTCGGGCCGAGGAGGCCGACGACTTCGCCGCTGGACACCGACAGCGAGACGTCCTGGACTACGGTGCGGGACTTGTAGCGCTTGCGCAGGCTTTCCGCGGAGAGGATGCTCATCGAGCCTGTTTCTTCGGGGCCGCGGACGGCGGGATAGAGGACGGGGCCGCGGAACCCGATCCCGCGCCCGCCGGCGCCGCGCCCGGCTCGTCGGGCTTCTTCGGCTGGATCACCGCATGCACGCGGCCCTCCGGGTTGCTTGCCGAGGTCACGCTCTTGCCGCTCAGGACCGAGAAGAACTCCGAACGCTGGTCGATGGATATTGCGTCGCCGCGAACCTCGTCCTTGTCGCGCATCAGGTGCGCCTGCTCGCGCAAATCGATTCTCTCCCGCTTGTCGTCGATCTCGATGGTCAGCGCGTCACCGTCGATCCACTCGTCCTTGCCGTCGCGCTTCTGGCGAAAGCGCGCCGGATTGCCGGTCGCGACCGAGATCTGGAACCCTTCCGGATCCTGGCGAACGGTGATTCGGTCCGCGCGCACCAGGATCGTTCCCTTGGTCAGCACGACGTTGCCCTCGAAGATGCTGATTCGCCGGGCATCGTCGGAGCTCATGCGGTTCGCCTCGATGTTGGTCGGCTTGTCCTTGTCCGCTTTTTCGGCCTGCGCCGCCGGCGACGCGGCCATGGCGACTGCCAGCGCAAAGGCGGCGCTCGCCGTCCGGGGGGTCCGCAATGCCGGGAATATCGAATTCACTGCTTCTTCCTTTCCTCGAACCGGCCTCGCACCCGCTCACGCAAGTGCAGCAGCCGCGCGCCATTGTCGTATTCCATGCCGCGCCCGGTGAGGGAGCGGCCCGCTTCGTCTATGGCGACGTCGCGGTCCGTCAGCACCAGGGACCGGCCGCGGACGATGTGCAGGAAGCTCGTTCGCATCCGCATCTCAGGCTGCAGCGGGATTTCCTTGCGGACCAGCAGCACGTTGTCGTACAGGAAAGTATCCTCGCCATCCTGGCTGAGCGCACCGCGATCCGCCGTGAGCGTCATCGGCGCCTCGCCCGCCTTGGTGCTCAGCACGCGGGGCGCGTCCAGGTCGGTCGAGTCATCGTCAGGGTAATGTACCATCTTGCGGGCGGAGAGCGTTGATTCGAGGACGCCTCCCGGTCCGTACCCGATGATCCTGAAATTGCTGACGATGTAGTCGGGATCGTGCCTGCGGAGGGACGGGTGGTTCTCTTCGACTCGCACTGTCCGCTCAAGCCAGAACGTCAGCAGCGCCAGCGAAAGCATCAGCGTCAGAGGAAACAGGCGGGCGTTGGACAGTTGCATGGCCGTTCAGGAGAGGTACGGCGCCAAGGCGGCGTCGAGCGTTCCCTGTGCCTGCATGAGCGCTTCGCAGACCTCGCGCACCGCACCCGCGCCCGCCGGCCGGGCGGCGACGAAATGGGCGTGGCGCCGGACAATTTCGGGAGCTTCGTGCGTCGACGCGGCAAAGCCGCAGCGTGTGAGGACGGGCAGATCGACCACGTCGTCGCCCATGTAACCGCAATCCGCCGCACCGAGGCCGACGGAGGCCGCCAGACCGAGGAATGCGGAGCGCTTGTCGTCGACCCCTTGCAGGACATGGGCGATTCCGAGGTTCTTCGCGCGGTGGGCGACGACCTTCGAGCGCCGGCCAGTGAGGATGGCGGTTGCGACCCCGCTCCCCATCAGCATCCGGATGCCGTGGCCGTCGAGCGTGCTGAAGGCCTTCATCTCTTCGCCGGAGTCGCTGTAGTACAACCGCCCGTCCGTGAGGACGCCGTCGACGTCGAAGATCATCAGCCGGACACCGCGCGCCCGCCGGAGCACATCTTCCACTCAGACCACCTTGGCGCGAAACAGGTCGTGCATATCCAGGGCGCCAACCAGCAGGCCATCGTCACCGGCAACGAGGAGCTGGTTGATCTTGTGGCGTTCCATGAGCTCCACTGCTTCCACCGCCAGGGCCTGGGGTCCGATGAGGCGGGGCGCCGTGCTCATCACGTCGGCGACCCGCGCCGCCTTCAAGTCGGCCACCTTCTCCACGGTCCGGCGCAGGTCCCCGTCAGTGAAAATTCCGGCGATGCGGCCCGAGACGTCCACGACCGCGGTCATGCCCATCCTTTTGCGCGATATTTCGAGTACGGCGGCCGAAAGCGACGCCTCCAGCGGCACGCTCGGGACCGCATCGCCCATGCGCATCACATCCGACACGTGCGTTAGCAGTCTTCGGCCGAGTGCTCCGCCCGGATGCGATCGCGCAAAATCCGCTTCCGAGAACCCGCGCGCATCAAGCAGCGCAACCGCGAGGGCGTCGCCGAGGGCGAGTGTTGCGGTAGTGCTCGCGGTGGGGGCGAGATTGAGCGGGCAGGCTTCCTGCGCCACCCCGGCGTCGAGATGGATGTCGGCCTCGCGCGCCAGCGTGGATCCCGCCTGCCCGGTGATTGCGATCAGCTTCGCCCCCTGGCGCTTGACCAGAGGAACGATCGCAACGAGCTCGGCGGACTCCCCCGAATGCGAAATGCAGATGAATACGTCCTCGGGTCTGACCATGCCCAGGTCCCCGTGGCCGGCCTCGGCGGCGTGGACGAAAAATGCCGGCGTGCCGGTGCTCGCCATGGTCGAGGCGATCTTGCGGGCAATGTGCCCCGACTTGCCGATGCCGCTCACCACCACCCTGCCATGGCAGGCCAGGATCAGCTGCAGCGCCTTCAGGAAGCTCTTGTCGATGCGGCTGATCAGGGCGCGCACGGCGTCAGCCTCGATTTCGAGCACGCTCCGGGCGAGGGCGAGAGACCTTTCGCCGGAACTTTGGGTAGACTCGGGGAGAACACTTGCCATAGCCGCGAAGTGTAGCCCACCGCGCGGCCCGAGGCATAGCCCAAGGACCCGGTTCCCCCTATGGAAGCAGCAGGCATCTCACTTCAGCCGGTCCTGGCCCTGCTCGCCTGCGCAGTGTTTGCGGTCGTCGGATTCCGCAGCCTGCACTTGCCACCCATGCTCGGTTACCTGGTCACGGGTGTGGTGCTCGGTCCGCACGCGCTTGGCCTGATACCGGATACCAGCGAAACGCGGCACCTGGCCGAATTCGGCATCGTCTTCCTGATGTTTTCCATCGGCCTGGAGTTCAGCCTGCCGAAACTGATGGCGATGCGAAAAGTGGTCTTCGGCCTGGGACTGGCGCAGGTCCTGGCCACGATGTTGGTGGGGATGGCGCTAGGCATCTCGCTGGGCGCCTCGTGGCAGGCAAGCCTCGTTTTTGGCGGGGCCATAGCCATGTCGTCCACGGCGATCGTCTCGAAGCTTCTGGCCGAGCGGCTGGAGCTGGACACCCCGCACGGGCGCGAGATCATTGGCGTGCTCCTGTTCCAGGACCTGGCGGTGGTGCCGCTGCTGATCGTCATTCCGGCGCTCGGGCGGCCGCCCGAGGAAATCGGCACGGCAGTTGCACTCGCGCTCGTCAAGGCGGCAGTGGTGCTCGGCGCCTTGATCCTCGCCGGCCCCCGCCTGATGCGGTTCTGGTTCAACATCGTTGCGCGACGGCGTTCGAATGAACTGTTCGTCCTGAACGTGCTGTTCATCACGCTGGGGCTCGCGTACCTCACCTCCCTCGCGGGCCTTTCGCTGGCGCTGGGCGCGTTCCTGGCCGGCATGCTGATCTCCGAAACCGAATATCGCTACCAGGTCGAAGAGGACATCAAGCCGTTTCGCGACATCCTGCTGGGACTGTTCTTCGTCACCGTCGGCATGATGCTGGACCTGCCTACGGTGGCCGAAAGATGGTGGGCCGTCGGACTCGGGGTGCTGCTCATCGTGCTGCTGAAGTTCGGGCTGATCGTACTGCTTGCGCGCGCCCTCGGTGGCGCCCAGGGCACGGCATTGCGCACGGCGCTATGCCTCGCGCAGGCGGGGGAGTTCGGCTTTGTGCTGCTGGCGAACGCAGGCGGTGCGGGCTTTGTGTCGCCAGGGATGACGCAGGCGTTGCTGGCGGCGATGATCCTTTCGATGCTGGCAAGTCCGTTCATCATTGCCGCCAGCGACAGGATCGTGATGCGCTTCTCGGCGTCGGAATGGATGCTGCGTTCGCTGGAACTCCATCGAATCGCAGTGCAGTCGATCGAATCGGAGCGCCACGTCGTGATCCTCGGGTATGGACGCAACGGGCAACGGCTGGCGCGCATGCTCGACGCCGAGGGAATCCGGTATGTGGCGCTCGACCTGGATCCGGAGCGTGTGCGCGAGGCGGCCCTCGCCGGGGATACGGTGGTGTTTGCGGATTGCTCGAGGCGCGAGGCACTTACCGCCGCCGGTCTGTCGAGGGCGGCCGCCGTGGTGATCACGTTTGCCGATGCGGACGCTTCGGTTCGCGTGCTGGCGAACATCCACGCCCTGAATCCCTCAATTCCGGTAATCGTGCGCGCCAGGGAGGAAGACGAGATCGAGAAGTTGCATGCTGCAGGCGCATCGGAGGTGGTGCCGGAAGCGCTCGAATCCGGCCTGATGCTGGCATCCCATACTCTGGTCTGGATCGGGGTGCCTTTGTCGCGCGTCATGCGCCGGCTGCGCCTGGTGCGCGACGAACACTACGGGCTGATGCGGGGTCTTTTCCATGGCGCGGGCGATGAAAGCGAAACCGGAGATTCCGCGCAGCCGCGGCTTCACTCGGTAACGCTGGCGGCATCCGCGCATGCGGTAGGCATGTCCATAGCCGAACTCAGGCTGGAGGAGAGCGGCGCGCAGATCAAGGCTGTCAGGCGCGCCGGTGAAGGGAAACTCGCGGCGGCGGCCGAGCTCCGGCTCGAGGCCAACGATGTGGTGGTGCTGCTCGGCGTCCCCGAAGCCCTCGCCGCTGCAGAGATCCGCCTATTGCAGGGCTGAGAAGGGCGGACGGTCGCGTCGCTCCCTATCGCGGATCCAGGAGCGCAGGCTCCAGCGCCCTGCGGGCTTTTTCCGGCGCTGAATGGACGAGCTCGCGAATTGCCTTTGCGCGGTTTGCGAAAGTGATTCTGGCCTGCCTGAGCAGGGACTGGGCCTCGGCATCGCGCCCGGCAAGTGCGAGGAAGATGCATTGGCGAAATACCACCTCACGCAGCGGCCAGGTGCGCATGACGCGATTGCCGATCTCGATCTTCTCGGCCAGCCCGTCGGCGTCGACGGGCACGGACAGGAACAGGAAGAGCTCTGCCCGCGGGGCCAGCAGACCGCCGTTCAACCGCGCCAGAACGTCAAGATCGCGCTGCAGATCGGCGTTCGAGGCAAGTGATCGCCCCGCGTACGCGGGGCTTGCGAGCTCGAACCGGAAGTAGTCGCGCAGGTTGACGCCCAGCAGGATCGCACCGATGAGCGCAATGGACGCAAGAGCTGTCCGCGCTGGCAGCGGGCGCACAACGTATGTACCGCTCGACCCCACGCCCAGCAGCAGTGCCGTCAACGCAAGGAAATGCGCGTACCAAAAAGGATATTCGAGGAGCGCATGCACGCCTTCCACGCCCGCACAGGACAGCAACCACCATCCGGCCGGTGTCGGCGCGTGGAAGTACTGCGGAATTGCGCGGCGCATCCAGGTCCAGACTCCGAACCCGACCATGGCGGTGCCTGCAAGGCCGGTTTCGGAGAGGAGTTGCAGCACCAGGTTGTGGGGCGAAGTCCAAAGTTCGTTTGCCGCTAATTCCAGAGGAAGTCCGTAGATGAACCCCGCTCCCGCAAACTCTCCTGGACCCACCCCCAACCAAGAAGAGGTCGCGAACAGGCGCCAAGCTAGCTGCCACCCGAGTATGCGCAAATGCGTAGATTCATCCCTACCAGACTCCCATTCCACTGAATCTCTGTCAAAACCACCTTCAATTGAAAAGCCGACAGCCTTTAACAGCATGGGGATGATCCACTGCATCAGCACGCCCGCGACGGCCATAGAAATGGCGACCATCCCGATGCGCTTTCCTGCTGCACCCCGCGTATCGCGCATGGCGACGTATCCCAGGATCGCGAAGAGGGCTGAATAAAGCGCGGAAGAGCGCGAGGCCGCCAGCGCTGCGCCGGTCAGCAGCAGGAATCCCGCTGCAAACCCGGTCCTGCGGCCGACCTTGCCGCGCGCAAAAAGATAGGCCAGCGACGCCGCTCCCACTGCAAGATAGTTTGCGTATAGGTTTGCCTGTCCGATGTTTCCGATGGCGCGAGTGCCGCTCAGATAAGAAAAAAAGGCATCTATCTGACGCGGTATGCCCACGACCTGAAGCACGCCGGAGATCGAGTTCAACAACGCGCCGAGCAGCAGGAACGATGCGAGCATGTCGCATACGCGCTCCCGCCCAAAATGCGCCGCCAGCTCGTGGCCGAGGATGACGAGTAAGGCAGCGAAGGTGATGTAGGTCGCCCATAGAAGCGGCCCTTGCGGATAGGCCGGCAACCCGGAGAAAGCGCGCGCGCATAAAAGCACTGCGAATGCGCCCATCCAGGCTGAAATATGGGGGACGATAACGCCCCGGTTGCGTCGCGCAAACGCCGCGAAGCCTATGGCGCCCGTTCCGAGGGCGAATGCAATCCATTCGTCGTAGAAGGTCCGCAGCGGCGGAAAGTGCCTTGGCAGCAGGAATGGAAGCAGGCACATGGCCGACACGAGCAGCAGGCTTGCGGCTCGCGGATTCCAGCGGGGTGAATTCGTACCGGTCATTTCGGCATGCGGTTGGCCAAACCCGAGTCTGAATGAAAAAGGCCAGCCTTGCGGCTGGCCTTTCAACACTAGCCTTGCCTTCAGTTAGATCTGGCGGCAGAGCGTGTATATATTCGTCCCGGTTTCAGCGTATGTACCGCTCGCAACGCCAATGGCCGGATTGGGTGCTGACTGCAGTTGGCCGCGCACGCCGCCGGTCATCATGACGCCATCGTCCATCGAGGTGTCGATGGCGATCGCAACCTTGTCCGGGATGTTGGCTGAGCAGATCATAAGACTAGAAATGCCGCCGAGTACCGATGCGCCGGCGCCGTCCCCAGTCTGCACCCCCAGCATGCCCGTAAATGCGTTGGTTGGCTGCTGTGAGCCATTCCCTGCTACAAACCCCGCGCGGCGCAAGTGATCCCACCATAGGCGTGATTCGTCAGTGGCAGTCGTACTGTTATACAGACCCTGAACGACGCCGTTCCCGGCTTGGCCCGCGGTCGGAGAAATCGAGGCACCCGCCCAGCGTGTCGCCGCATTGGCGTCGTCGCCTGGGATTGCGCGGTAGCGGTCCTGGTACCCGTGGTAGGCCGCCGAGATTCCGGAGAAATCGGCCATGGCGTTCTTGATCTTGGCCTGAACGATCATCTCCTGGCCCTTCAGGATCCCGCCGAGCAGCAGGCCAATGATGACCAGAACGATTGCGATCTCGACCAAGGTAAAGCCTTTTTGGCGACTTTTCATGAACTTGCTCCTCCGAAATTACTCGATGCCTCAGTTATTGCAACTTCCGTGCCCATCGATATGGGCCTGGAATGACGCGAAATGGTCAGAAATTGTCAAAAATGTGACGATTTTCCGTCAGCGCCGTCGAGTGTTCAACGTGCTTTCCCGTTCGAGGAGGGTTCCGATCGAAGGCGTTGCTCCATCTCCCTGAGCCGATTTTCGAGAAACCTCCGTTCGCCAGGATCGTTGATGGGACCCGCTTCGAGCAAACCTCCCAACATGATTCTGGCTGCTTCGAGTTCGTTCATGTCCTCGAGGATGAATATTTCCATTTGCTTTGCCCACAGCGGCACATCGGGCACAGTTGTAAGCTTATCGACAGCTTTGGCGTATTTCAGGGCCAGGGGCAAGTCTTTCAGCCGGTGCTTGGCCACCAGAGCGGCATGAGCAGCCCACTGCCAGCGCCGGTTGGGATCAAGCAGAAATTGCTCATAGATGAACTCCAGCATCATTCTTTGCCGGTTCGGGTCTTGAACGTCCGCGTAAACCCTGGTAGAAATGAAAAGTGGATACTCACTTAAAGGATCCAGCTGCTGAATCGCGTCCAGCCAACCGATGAGCTTGTGATAGTCGAGCTTTCTGTATGGCAGGGCGTTGGTGCCGTGATAGTCAAACGTCTGCAGATAAAGTAGCGCCATACGGGCAAGCGTTGCGGGCTCCCCAAGCCCCGCTATGCGAAGCATCTCGGGACGTGGCGGAGGGGGAAGGTCGTCGGCTTCCGGGATGCCGGGCCGCATTCCGGCCTTCAGGCTGATCTGGGCTAGGAGGCACAGCGCCAGGACCACCAAGACCCAGCGCGGAACCTGCCCTACGGGACGCTCCGACCTTGTCAAAGGTTGCGCCGGTGAAAGTCAAACAGCCCGGCCGCGGAAACCAAGGCGCCGTACAGAAGCAACGTCCCGACTACGCGCAGCATTTCGCCTGCGGATGGAGCCCCGTAGAGGAGCCACACTGTCTGCGTTGCCTGGTCAAGCGGTGGCAGCAGGAGGGCCACAGCGTCAACGCCCCAAGTCGCCAGCTTCTGGAGGATGCTGTCCTCATCGAGCAGGGGTCCCGACGAGACTGCCTGTACCGACGCAATCACCCGGCCCAGCAAGTACAGGCTTGCAGACGCTGCAAGAGCGGGCACAACCTGCGACAGGGTGAGCACGAAGAACAGGCCCACGGCCGCCATTAGCGCAAGCTCGAAAGTGAGCGACACGAACCAAGCGGCAACGGCGAGGGGCGGACTCCAGACAAGCATCAGCGCCGAAAATGCACCGGCGATCGCTGCGCCGCAAGCCACAAATCCCGAAAGCTTCCCTAGGTAATACTGGCTCCGGGAGATCGGCATGGAAAGCAGCAATTCCACGCCCTTGTCGTTGGACTCCCGTACCATGCTTGTAATGACGAAAGCGGTCATCAGGAAGACGGCGCAAAGGCGAAAGAACGCTCCGAGCACGCTCGCCTGGAGCGCGACGCTTTCGGTCAGGGCAAGCTGGGAAAGAAAGCCTGCAAGGGCCAAGCCTGCGCCTGCCGCGCATGCGAACAGCCACGGCATACCGGTGCGGCGCGCCTCGAGCACCACGAAGCGGCCGAGGATCAGTACGGCGCGCATGGCGTCAGTCGGGCAACTGCATATAACATTCGCAAGAAACGTTGAGCTGGTTGAAGCACCGACGAGCGCCCCTCGGGGTCGAGGCAGCGCAGTACCGGAACCCTAATCGCGGCGTGCCGAGGATGCAAGCAGACTCTTTTCCACCACCGTTGTTCACCCGGCTGGCCAATTCCGCACTCGGATTCTCCCAGAATTACGGCAGGTTCGTGGTCATCGCGATGCTCGTGCTGCTTCACATCGCGGCGCTGCGCGGGGTGGCGGACAACTGGGCGCGATCCCTCCTGCTGGCGCACCTCGGCCTGCTGCTGATATGGCAGCCCTTTCTGCGCGGCCAGTATCAGGTCTCGGCGACACAACTCGGGTTCATTTCCCTCGGCGCAGTGGCCGTGATGCTCTGGCTGAACGCCTGGTTGCTGGTGTTCTGGGTGTGCGTGCTGGCCGGACTGGTCGGCGGCAAGGTGTTCCTGCACCAGGCGCGCTGGCAGCGGCGTTTCTATCTTTTGGTGCTGTTCTACCTGCTGGCGCTCCTGGCGATTGTGATCCTGCCTGAAATCGCACCCCAAAAGGAGATCACCCCCGAGCTGCGGATGGCCGCGCAATACCTCCTGCCAATATTGTTCGTGGTCATGGCGTTGCTGCCTGCAGAACCTGATCCGGCGGAGGCGCCGCAAGTCATCGATTTCTTCTACAGCATCTTCCTGATGCTCGTTCTCGGGGTAGTGATTCTGGGAAGTTTCACTTTCATGACCCTTGGCCGTACGAATTACCTTGAGGCGCTCACCTATACGGTATTCCTCATCGCAGGCACCGTTTTCATCATCGGTTTGGCGTGGAATCCTCACACGGGCTTCGCCGGGCTGAACGTATTCTTTTCCAGATACCTCTTTTCCATCGGATTGCCGGTCGAAAAGTGGCTGTACTTCCTTGCGGAACTCTCCAGCGTGGAGTCCCGTCCGGACCGCTTCCTGGCGGAAAGCATCGCCAGCCTTGCCCGGCTGTCCTGGGTATCGGGGGCGGAATGGCGCGTGTCGAATGATCGTGGTGAACACGGCCAGAAGACACCATTCAGGGTCGAATATGAGAACAGCGAACTCTCGTTGACGATATATTCGCGCCACCGGACCAGCCCGGCCCTGCAATGGCACCTGCACTTGCTCGGCCAGCTGCTCGGGGAGTTCTACCTCGCCAAGCAGCGAGAACAAAAATTGCAGCAGCAGAGCTACATGCAGGCGGTGCACGAGACCGGTGCGCGCATGACACATGACGTCAAGAATCTCCTGCAGTCGCTGAATGTCCTCGTATCGGTCGCAAGGCAGGAAACAGGACGCGACTACTCCCCGGAATTGCAGGCGCTCATCCGGAGGCAACTGCCCGTAATCGCGCAACGATTGTCCGCCACGCTCGAAAAGCTTCAGCGCCCCCAGAGCGAAAGCGAGCAATTTATAACCGCAGACGCTTGGTGGGATAGCCTCAGGCGCCAATACTCGGCGCACGGCGTCGAATTTGAGAAATATGCGCCCCGTCCCGGAGTGACGTTGCTGCGTTCCCTGGCTGACAGCATCGCCGACAACCTGATCCAGAACGCGCTCAACAAAAGGAGTTCCGACCCGGACATCAAGATCCGCGTAAGCCTCGACTGCGGAGAGTCCCTGGATTTCCGGGTCTGCGATTCGGGACGCGCTGTCCCGCCTGAGCTGGAAAAGCTGATCTTTCGTGCACCGGTGCGATCCAATTCGGGCTTGGGCATCGGCCTGTTCCAGGCGGCGCGCCATGCGGAAGCCAACGGATACACCCTTTCCCTGGCGCGCAATAGCGACGGAGAAGTCTGCTTCGCGCTGGCCGGGGCGATCAAGCTCAACCCCGGCCCCTGAGTTCGGTACGGCCCGACTCTCAGGCCGATGCACTTCCATCGACAGGTGCGGATCCTTCATCCGCCCGTCCGGCAAGCTCGTATACCGTGGTATATCCCTTGCCTTTCAGGTTGAGGGTGCGCGGCGCCGTGAACACATACTTCCCGGCCAGAAGCCCATGGGTCCTTTCGTCCACCTGGATTCGCCCGGGCTCGCTCTCGCTGGTGAGCCGGCTGGCGATGTTCACGGTATCGCCCCACAGGTCGTAGATAAATTTCTTGGTGCCGACCACGCCGGCGACGACCGGTCCAGATGCGATGCCGATCCGCAACTTCAAAGGCTGGCCTTCCAGGGCGAACTCCCGTCCCGTTATCTCGCGCATGGCGAACGCGAGCTCGGCGATCGCCGCTTCGCGCCCGGTCTGACCCGGGACCAGGCCGCCGGCCACCATATACGCATCGCCTATGGTCTTGATCTTCTCCAGCCCGAGCTTTTCGGCTGCCGCGTCAAATGCGGAGAACAGTCGATTGAGCAGCGAAAATATCTGCGCGGGCTCGAGTACGCCGGCCATCCGGGTGAAATTCACGATGTCCGCAAACATGACCGTCACCTCCGGGAAGCCGTCCGCAATCGGAGATTCCATGCGTTTGAGCCGGACGGCAATCGGTTCGGGGAGAACGTTCAGCAGGAGGCGCTCGGAACGTGCCTGTTCTTCGCCGAGCCGCGCGTGCGCCTCCTCGAGCCGGACGCGGGACTTCTCGCGCTCGACAAACGCGAATCGCAGCAATGCGTATACGAGGGTCGACATGGCGGCGAAATTCAGGGCGAAGAACACCACGCTGGTCGCAAGGGGGACCTTCGGCGCCTTGGGCGGCAGCCAGGCCAGCTGGTAGTCGACGTAACCGCTCGCGAGGGTCAGCACGATATACGCCGCGATCCACGGAATGGATTCGCGCGCCGAGTACAGCAGCACCGCACCCACCGGGGCAAGCAGCCCCCAGAGGATCATCCCGCTCGCCGAGACGAAATTCCCGATGGACCACTGCACTGCGAACGGCACAAACAGGAACATTCCCAGTTGTACCGCGCGAAAGACGTCGAAATTTAGCGTGACCAGGTAGTAGATGAGCGTCACCATGGATGCGACTTGAAACGCCAGCGGCCATGAGGAGGAAACCGGCAGGCCGAGCGCCTGGTACAGCGCGAGCCAGATCGCGGCCGCGGCGATCATCAGGCCGCAGGCAAATAGCAGGACGACCTTCTTGAGGCGCAGTTCCTCTGAATCCCCGGGCTCGATGCCTGCTGTTCGAAGACGGGTATAAAGCCTGGATAGCGCGTGCATTCTTGAATGCAGGTCAGGGCAACAGTCCGGCGGCGATCAAGCGCCCGTACAGTGCTCCTGTGGTGATCCAGACGAACATGTCGTCGAACTCTCCGTTTGTCGCGGTGGACGGCGTCGGAGTATGGTCGACAAAAACCGCGTCATTGTTCAGGTTGGCCAGTTCATCGGCGCCCGTTGCAGTAAGAGCGCCGTTCTTACCGACGGAGTATATTATGGCTGCAATGGATGTGCTTGAATCGACTTCGTATGTTGCCGTAGACGCGCAAGTGGAAGACGAAATACCGGTCGACGTGGTGCAAATCTTGAGCGTTGTGGGTTGCGTAGTGATGCCATTGGTCCGCAGTGTTGTGGAGTCGGTGAAATGCGGACTCGATCCGTTGGATACGACATAGCGGATCCTGTTTCCCCAGGCATCTACCGCGTAGCCCGAGGAATCCGAAGGCTGAATTGCAAGCGTGCGTGCGGGCAGGTAACCATTCAGATAGTTGGTGCACGATCCGCCGCCAGTTGGAGATTCCTGCCCGTCGCTCGCGCCGCCAGTCGCAGGCGCAGCAGGGCAGGGGAGCCTGCCATTCAAGATGGCGAAAGCAAGGAGCGCCTCCCTTGCGGACTCGAGGCGGCGCTGGGTTTCGTTAAAATTGCGTTGGTCCACCTGCGCGGAGAGCGTCATCATCATGGTGCCGACAAGGACGCCGACAATGGCCAGGACAATCGCCATCTCGACCAGCGAAAACCCCATCTGGCTGGGATGCGCGTCACTTTTGGTATAGATCGGACGCGCGGTCATGGATAAGGATAGAGGTTTATCAGCCGGTCGTTAAAAGTCGTACTTGCGGATTTAGTCTCGTATGTGTCGTCGACAACTGCATTCGCACCTTCAAGATAGTGCGTAATAGTGGAACTGGGGCGCCGTGCCGGGCTTGGTGCAGGGGTCATCAGGTCACGGCCTGCGTAAACGAGGATCGCTCCACGGTAATCCGGGGAGATTGTGCCCCCCGTGATCTTGATACAGGTGGAGGTCGAACAGTTTCCGGGACCTCCCGGCGCGTATCCGCTTCCGACAGCGTAGTACGTGACCCGGTGCCAGTCATTCATCACGAACCAGCCATTGACAGTGTCCGCACTGTTAACCACCGAATGGTCCACCAGCAGCGCAATCGGAATATTTACCGTGTACGTGTAGCACTGGGAAACAGTGCATGACCTGCTGGGCAGTAGCCATTCAGTGGTGATGTCCGCGTCTCCGTCGCTCCTGAGCACACCGAGCGGTGATGCTCCATATGAAGTCGCCGTTGATCGGCTTTTAAAGTAGTTTGTTGCAACGGTTGCCCCGAACAGTGTTACATAGTCGATCTCAAATGCCTTGAATGCCTTTGCGACATTCTGCGCGCGCACCGTGAGACGTATACGTGGCTGCACCGTCTGACTGGTGCATGGCGACGGGTAGGAACCGCACGATCGCCCGTACGTTATGGCGCATGAAATCCGTGTAGAAGTAGTCGCACTGCAATCGAGTTTGGCGAGAGTGCCCCGAGTGGTATTGCTGTTGGCAACCTCGGTTACCGTAATGAAGGGACTGGATGCGGGCACGCTCATGGACGGATAGGCGCCGTAGACCGAATACCGCGCCGTTGTCGTAATAGGAAGGGGCGCTGTGAATGTGAGGCCTGTGCCCGACTTCCACGAGACAAATGTCGGGTTGCAACGCGGGTCGGATGCGCTGACCACGCAGTCCGACCCGTTAGATTGCTTTGAATAGGTCATTGGCAAAATACCGGCCCTGGTCCCGGCCGCTCCGGCGGCACTCGCGTCGCCAAGAGTTGCAGCAAATGGCAGCCACCGCGTCCCGCTCGATGCGTTCCAGTCCGCAGTCGCGTACACGCCCGCCAGCGCAGAGGTCAAGTCCTGGTCTCTTGCTATCCGGGTCGCTATGACGCCATCCAGTCCCGGCATAAGATCGGTTGTTCGGACGGCAACGACTTGGTCGTTAAATACTTCATTTGTCGCATTGCCCGTGACACTTGTAACAAAATTTGAATCAACCGGAGACGATGCATTTTCGCATTCGAGATAGTTCCTATAGTCCAAGGCGCCGCTCCGGGTCTGGCTGCGTGCCTCGCACCCGGCAGAGATTTGGCTGCTGTTCGGGCTCAGCGTGATCGCCGGCCCGGGCGCGACAATGAGGGCGATGGCCCAATTTGCAGTGCCGTCTAGGGTCAGATTTCCCGGCGTGTCGCTGTTGATTTTGAAGGTGCCTGCCGTGCCGGTCCATCCTGTGGACAGCACATACCAAAGGGGCTCTCCTGAATTGTCGAGGGGTTTGGACATCCCGAGCGTGCGCCAAGGCAATCGCCCGATGGCCGGCAGTGTGCAATTGGCCGCGGCGTATCCTTCGTTTGTGGTGCCCGCGTCGGCGGTGGCTTCCGGACATGGAAACCGGCCAGGATGCTTGTAATCGAGGTCGGAGGGATTGGTAGTTGCCGCATGAGTCACGACATATCCGATGAGCGCATCCTTTGCCTGTCTGAGAAGTTCGCCATTTTGTGTACGCGATGCGGCGGCTTTTTCGGAGCTCGCCCTATTTAGCGCAGAGACAAGCATCCAGGAAGTGCCGAGCACCAGTATCAGTGCGAATATAAGCAATGCGGCGCCGCTTTGCCGTCGCGCCAACGGCACAGTTCGCATTACTTGCCCCCGCCAGGTCCGCGGCGATTTATTTTTATGTCGCCTCCTTCCAGCGAATCGCGAACCTCGCCGGTGCCGCGGTCAAAGGACTGCCCGATCTTGAGGTCCACCGGGGTCTCCGATTCGCCGATATTCACAATGACCCGGCCGGTATCGTTTCGCTTGGGCCGGACTCGCAGTCCCTCCGGCTGCGTGCCTTCCGGAACCGCCTCGCCATTGACCCAGGTAGTGGATTTTCCCCCCCGTCGGGAAACGAAACCGTCGACGCGGGTAACGGGCGATTCGACCACGACCGCTGAAGGTTTGTCCGGTATCCGGGCTTTGCGCCTTGCATCAAGAGCACTGCGCTGCTCCGGCGTGAAGAACAGGCGGCCGAGATCTTCGCCCAACGCCGGCGACGAAAGCAGGCCGCTCGCTGCCAAAGACAACAATAACGCGCGGATCCTCATGTCTTCGCTCCCGCATCGAGCACGGTGATGAGGTCGATCTGGCATTCGGCGCGCAAGCGGGGGGTAAGCGTTGCCGCGCCTGGCGGCTGGCCCGCCGTGCCGGACCTCGTGACGACGCACCTCTTGACCGATACGTACGCGCCACCGGCGTCGCGAAGGTCGTCGAGAAAGCCGAGCAGGTCGCCCTCATGCAGCAATGCGAGTTCCAGTCGCATGCTGCTCACGTTGAAGTCGACAGTTCCTGGCTTTCCGGGGAGCGAAACCAGCACCCTCTGTGGATCAATCTTGTACCGCACGTCCAGCATTTCGCGAGAAGTGCGGATGCGCTGAATCGCATCGACCCAATCGAGCCGGCGTTCCTTCCCGATGATCCGGAGGGCGCGCAACCGGCGGTACACCTCTATCCGTTCCTTGACCTCGCGCTCCTCCTCGCTGATCCGCTCGAGGCGCTCCCTCGCCTGCACACGATCGGACTTCACGGCGGTGAATCGGGCGTTCGCCTCGGCCAGTTGCCGGTCGACGTACCAGATCAGCGCGACTCCCGCGGCGATCAGCGCGGCGGCCATTACGAATGGCAGCACCAGCTTCTTGAAGTCGGCGGCGGTCAGGTTCACTTTCCCAGCCTTCTCGCGACCGTGATGGTAAAGCGGGGATTTTCGCCGTCCTCGGAGGAGCCGATGTCTCCCGAAAGCGTGCCTTCCGAGGTCGTGTCAAACGGGAGTTGCGTCCGCAGGACTTCATAGGATTGGCTGACCAGGGCGTCCGCAAAGCGCTGGACCTGCGCGGTCACGGCGCGATAGTCCGATCTCTGGGTCGCGCTAACGTGCCCGGAAATCTCCAATACCTGCACCAGGTCGGTCGATGCGGCACCGGCTGCAGTGGGAGGGGCGGGCGCATTCGAAGGAACCGGCGTCGCCGGCGCGCTCGCAGCCTTTTTCCCGAGGACGCCGGGGCGATCAACTTGCCAAATGAGCTGGTCCAGTTCGATCTGGGGAAACTGCTCGAGCGCCTTGGAAAGGTGTACGAACGAAGGGCCGGGCTCGGCCGAACGTGCCGCCATCGCGCGAAATTCGTTCACCGTGGCCTTCAGGTTCTCGGTGGTCGTCTGGGTTACCGGAAACGTGGAGGTGATCCGCCGGTATTCCTGCTCCGCGCTTTGCGCTTCGCGTTGCTGAAGATCGGTCCGGTCGCGCACGGTCACCACGTCGAGCCATTTGTAACCGGCGAAGGCCAGGCAGCCGGCCAGCCCGAAGGCCCCCGCGGCTACAACCCCGCGTTGCAACTGCCAGAAGAGATAGCCTCGGCGATCCTCGCTGCGCGCAAACTGCTCCTTGGGTGCCCGCTTCGCGGCCAGATGCAGATAAAGCTGCTCTGCCCCGATTCCACCGGCGTCCTTGACTCCCGCAAATTTTGCGGCTTCGCCAAGATCGACCGTGCGGAAATTGAGTCTGGCGTCGGATGGCAGGGATCTTTCGAAGACCTCCCGCTGTCCCCGTGGTGCAATGATGATTGCAGTGATCGGGGGGCCGTCGCGGGGGAGCACCCGCAGGCTCGAAAGGTATTGCATGAGCCTCAGAGTCTCCGACCTGACAAAAGCGGCAAGGGCCTCCGCGCCCATTTCAACGGTACGCTCCAGTCGGGCAAATCGGAGCTTCCCGTCCTCTACATAGCTTTGGCGCAACCCGGCGCTGTTCAGCGAGACGACGAACACGTGGCTGCTCTTCAGGCCAATCTTGCCCGCTATCCGCGATGCCAGCGCCGGGGCCAGCAGAGGCACCGAATAGACGCCGGCGAGCTTGGCGCCGGCTTCCGACAGGGCGTCAAGCCACGGGGAGAACTGCTGGGTGTTGGTGAAAGAGGCAAGCAACAGGCGCTCGTTGCGACGCTCACCCGCCAATGCAACCGAACCCAGCGAGATCGTCGCGGCAAGGCGGGTGTCCCGATAGCGCTGGGCCAGGCGTCTTTCAATCACCGCCTGGCGGTCTCCCCCGCGCAGCCAGGGAATCATCTCGTCGTGGAAGTCCTCTCCCGCGAGGTCTGCAAGAACGTAGTAGAGCGACTTTGCATGCAATTTGGCAAAGTCCCTGAACGCCGCGACGCCGGCGTCGTCCGGCGCGTAGGTGGCCTCATGCTCAAGCCTGCCTGCGCGCCAGAGGTAGACCTGGTGCGAGCCGGCGGTGAAGTACAGAAGGCGTCGATCCGACATTGCCCGAGCGCCTCAGAACTTCATCTTGCTGATGGTGTCGTACACCGGGCCGAGCACCGAAACCATCACCCAGCCAAGCAGCGCGCCAAGAACCACGGTAAGCAGCGGCTCGATCATCGCCTGCATCTTGCCGATCGATTCCTTGACTTCCCTGTTGTAGAAGTAACTGACGTTCAGCAGCGCGGTATCGAGGCCGCCGGTGTTTTCGCCGATCTTGAGCATTCGAATCACCAGCGGCGGGAACAGGCCGGCGTCCTGGAACGCGGATGTCATCCCCTTGCCGTCGGCGATCTGCTGGCCGGCGCTGCGCAGCGCCTCTTCAAGCGGGCGGTTGCCCAGAATTTCCTCGGCGCTCCGGATCGCATCCAGTACCGTAATGCCCGAGGCGTACATCATCGCGAAGCTCGAGGTAAAGCGCGACAGTATGATCTTGCGCAGAACCGGGCCGACGACGGGAATCTGAAGCTTGTACTTGTCCAGCTTGAATTCGACCGACGGGTTCGTGCGCGCCGCAAAGCGCACCCCGAAATAGACCACGGGCGGCGTTGCCAGGATCAGCCACCAGTAGTTCACGCAAAAATTCGAAACGTGGATCAGCAGGACCGTCTGCAGGGGCAGGTCCTGCCCCATGTTCTTGATGAACGCGGTCATCTGCGGCACCAGATAGATCATCAGGAAGAAGGTGACGAGCAGGACTATGCTCCCGACGAAGAGGGGGTACATGAGCATCTTCTTCGTCTGCGCCGCGAGTTCGTCCTCCCACTTGATGGACTCCGACAGGCTCTTGAGGACTTCGGGGAGCTTTCCGGTCTGCTCGCCTGAGCGCACGAGCGAGCTGAACACGCGACCGAACACTTCCGGGTAGTCGGCGAGCGCCTGAGACAGGGTGCGCCCACCCTGGATCGATTCGACAAGGCCGCCGACGACTTCCTTGAAACGGGGATTCTCGACGCTGTCGCGCAGGTCGATCAGTCCTTCCACGATCGGCACGCCGGCCCCGGCGAGTTGCTCCAGGTGGAAACAGAAGTTGATGAGGTCCTGGCGGGTGATCTTCCCGCCGCCGACGATGCGACTCGTCTGCCGCGTCGGCGCGCCGGTGACCAGGTCGAGCCCCATCCTTGACAGGCGTTGTTCCAGGTCGAACAGGTTGGCCGCATCCACGCGGCCCAGAACCGACTTCCCGATCGAGTCGATCGCCTTGTACGTGTAGAGGGGCATGTGCGACTGGCTCTTTTCGCGCTGGCTGCTGTGCGGGGAGCGGGCCGGCCGTCAGGCCATGCGATCGGTGAGATCCACGACGCGGGACAATTCGTCCACGCTCGTCACTCCGCTGCGCACAAGGCGCAAGCCGTCTTCGGCAAGCGTGCGGAATCCCTTGGCGAGGGCCGCCGAAAGGATTTCACGGGTGGTTGCGCGGCGTGCGATCAGTTCGTCGATGCCACCGTCCAGTTTCAGGATTTCGAGGATCCCCTGCCGGCCCTTGTAGCCCTGGTAATCGCACTGTTCGCAGCCCACCGCCCTGTAGATCGACGCCGGCTCTGCCGGGGCAAGGCCCAGTAGCCTTCGCTCGCCCGCATCGGGATCGTAGGCCTGGCGGCAAGTGCGGCACAGCTTGCGGACCAGCCGCTGCGCGACTATGCCGATAATGTTCCCGGCCATGATGTCCGGAACGATGCCGATGTCCAGAAGGCGCGGGATCGCGCCGACTGCAGAGTTGGTGTGCAGCGTCGAGTACACCTGGTGGCCGGTCATCGAGGCGCGGAACGCCATTTCGGCAGTGTCCTCGTCCCGGATTTCGCCGACCAGGATTGCATCCGGGTCCTGGCGCATCAGGGCTCGTATGCCGTTGGCGAAATCGAGCTTGGCAGCTTCCGCCACAGATGTCTGCCGGATGAGGGTCATCGGATACTCAACCGGGTCCTCAAGGGTCATGATGTTGATCCCGTCGGAGTTGATGTGATTCAGGATCGAGTAGAGGGTGGTGGTCTTGCCGCTGCCCGTGGGGCCGGTCACCAGGATGATGCCTTCCGGGCGCGCGATCATTCGCTTTAGCAGGTCCAGCTGTGTCTCGTCCAGGCCGAGCTTGTCCAGCGGGACAATTCCCTTCTGCCGGTCCAGGATCCGCAGAACGACGTTCTCGCCGTGAGTGGTCGGCAGGCTCGACACGCGGAAATCGACGACCCGTCCCGACATCGTCGCCGAGATGCGCCCGTCCTGCGGCGCCCGGGTTTCGGCGATGTTCATTTTCGACATTACCTTGAGACGCACGGCCATTGCGGGCCAATAGGTCTTGTGCAGCGAGCGGATCTGGCGGAGCACGCCGTCTATGCGATAGCGTATGCGCAGGAAGTTCTGTTCCGGCTCGAAATGAATGTCCGAGGCGCCGCGTTCCACGGCGTCGGCGAGCAGCGCGGAGATCAGCCTGACGACCGGCTGGCTGTATTCATCCCCTTCGGTGATCGTGGCGTAGTCGACCTCGCCTGTCTCGATTTCCCGCAGGATCCCGTCGATCGAAAATTCGTGGCCGTAATACTGTTCGATTGCGCGATCCACTTCGGAATCGCCGGCCAGTCGCAATTCGATATCAAACTCGCCCTTGAGGTGGGCGCGGAGCTGGTCGATTGCGACGATATTGTTGGTGTCGGCCAGGGCGACGATGAACTTCTTCGACTGGCGGTCGAGCGCAACCGGGAAGACGCGGTAGCGGCGGGCCATGTCACGCGGCACCATCTTGAGCGCGGCCGGATCGACGATGATGTGCGCAAGGTCGACGGACTGCAGGCCGAGCTTCTCGGACAGGGCGTCGCGCAGCGTGGCTTCGGATACGAAGCCGAGTTGCACCAGCAGGCGGCCGACCGGCAGATGCGATTTCATCTGCTCGAGGAGCGCGATTCGCAACTGGTCCTCGGTCAGGATCCCCTGGTCAATGAGGATCTGCCCGATATGCCGCTTGGCCTGAGGATTGGTGGGCGAATTCATACGGTTAACATGATACCCCGCCATTCGGGACGGGCCGAAGTCAGAGTGTGTCAGGGCATCGGGCCGCGTGCCCCGCGGCCCTAACGCGCCAGTTCCTGGACTCGGTTCCGGGCAAGGGCTTGATCAAAGCTGCTGGCGCGCTGCTGAGCCAGTGCGATCGCCCGACGGTAGTATTCGAGGGCCAGTTTCGGCTGCCTTACCTGGTCGAGGCTGACGGCCAGGTTGTATGCGAAGTCCGGGTTCTCCGGGTCCGCCGAAAATGCCTTGAAATAGGCTTGCTGCGCCTCCGGCCAGCGCCCTTGCTGGGCATACTGGTTGCCAAGGGTGAAATACAGGACGCTTGATTCCGGATCATTCGCCAGCAGGGTCTTAACGCGCGACTCGGTTTGCACGGGGTCCGCGACCTGGCCACGCAGTGCGAGCAGCCCCGCCTGCGCATACGGGTCCCGGGGGTTTGCCTCGAGTAGCTTCTGATAATAGGGTGCGGCCAGCTCCGGGCGATTTGCGCGGACTTCGAGCGCGGCCATTCCCAGAAGGGCATCCCGGTTCGAAGGTTCTTCGCGCAGCGCCTCCAGATAATTTGAGTGTGCTGTCTGCAGGTCGCCTTGGTTGTATGCGCGCCAGGCGGCCTCGACCTTGGGGTTGACCTCGGGTGCGGCTCTGTTGATGCTGAGCTTGGACGGGTCGTCCGCGGGGCGTCCTGGCTGGGAACCGGTGCCCGCACGTGCATTGGACCGTGGTCCCCGCGGCGGCGGCGTCGCCGCTGACCCTTGGGGGGCTGCAGCCTTCGGGGCCGCGATTGGTGCTTGGGGCGCAGCCTGGGCCGGGGCGGCCGCCGCGGGAGTCGGGGCTGTGGCAGGCGTGACCGCAGCTTGCGCAGGCAAACCCGGAATGGCAGGCGGCTGAACCGGCGATTGCGGCGCCGGCTGGTTTCCCGCGGCCGGCCGGGTGTCGACCACGTCGATCTTCTTCTCGTCCGCAGGGGGCTTCGGATCGGTGTTTACGAGTGCGGGGGGCGGGCGCAACTGGTACCAGAAGTAAACCACCGTTCCGACAGCGAACAGGCTTAGGACCGCCATTGTTATGTAGAAGGGCAGCTTGGGGTTGGGCTCCCTGAATTTTGCCTCGAACACATTTTTGGCCGCCGCGCGCTGGCTCGCCTGCGGATCCGCAGCGGGTTCCGGTGCCCGGGCTGAGGCCGGCCGTCGGACGATCTCGGGCTCGACGCGCATCTCGTTCCGTACGTCCGCGGCGGCGGACGCGTCCACCGCCTGCGGGCCGGTCTGCTCCGAGCGCAAGGCGTCGGATGCCGGAGTGTCGGCACCAACTATCTGCAACCCGCCGGGAATGTCCTCGGAGTGAATTTCCATCGGCCGCGAAATGTCCGGGAGTTCGTTTCTTGTCCGGACATGCAGAAGCGTCTCATCCTCGTCCGGGGCCGGACCGGTTCCCTGGGCGCGACGCTTGGCCTCGTCCTTGGCCTTTTCCGCTTTCTTGAGTGCGTCGAGCAACAGGCTCATGGTCTCACCGCGCCGGCTGTCCGCCGTACGCCTCCGCCTTGGCCGGATTGGGGCGCCGCAAATAATCCGCGTCTGGCACCATGTTGCGAAACTGGTGATAGTCCCCCTCTATGCTCGGGTCGCGGATGACGACCGGGCGCAGGAAAATTACGAGTTCGGTCTTTGTCGCCGTGTCCTTGCGCTGGCGGAAGAGGTCGCCGAGCGCCGTCCTGTTTACACCCGGAATGCCGTCCTCGATGTTGGTGATCTGGTCCTGGATCAAGCCGCCAAGCACGGCGACCTGGCCGCTCTGTACCCGAAGCAGCGATTCCATCTCCCGGGTCTGGATGACCGGGATAAGGCTCTGGATCGCTGGGGTCGCACAATTCTGCACCCCGACGCCGCAGGGATTGCTGAGCGAGGGGTTGGGGTCGGCGACATCGCCGATCTTGCGCGATATGGTGGGGCGCAGATTCAGCAGGACGGTGTCCGATTCGCTGATCTGCGGCGTCACGCTCATGACAAACCCGACCGGAACGGAATTCAGGGTGGTAGTGAAGGTTGTGACCGCCGGAGCGTTGGTGTTCGATACGGTGCTGGCCTGTATCGTGAAGAACACGAGGTTGTCGACGACCTTGAGCAGGGCGGGCTGGTTGTTCAGCACGCTGATCTTCGGGCTGGAGAGCACCTTCACATCGCCAAACGACTCGAGCAGCTTGAGGGCTGCGCTGAAATTCTGGTTCGCGGCGGCATATCCCACCACAAAGGAATTCGTGTTGACTCCGGCCGGGGTTGCACCCGAGGACTGCTGGAACTGGAATCCGGCCGAGCCGGTGCGCAGCTTGGACCAGTCGATGCCGCGCTGGTACTGGTTGTTGAGTTGGACCTCCGCTACCGTAGCCTCAATCAGGACCTGGCGCTTGACGCTGGTCATCACCTGGTCGAGAAACTCCTGGATCTTTTCGTGCTGGCGCGAAGTCGCCCGAATCGAAAGGATTCCGGCCTCCGGGTTTGAAATGACGGAGGCTGCCTCCCTGAATTCCATGGACTGGCTTCCGGTCGTGGCCGGAGTACCGCTCGGAGGCAGGCCTGAGACTGGCGGAGCGGAGGGTGGCGCAGAAGGCGGTGCCGCGCCCGGTTGCGCGGGCGGCGTGGTTGATGCAGCGGCGATAGGCTGGCCCGGGATCAACTTGTCGCTTTCCCGCAGGAGGTCCCTCACGTTGGCGACCAGCGTGTCCCAAAAGCGGTTGTTCGAGATGTTGTTTACCGTCGAAGTCGAATTATTTGTGATCGTCCCGACTCCTCCGGATCCGCCCGACGAACCGGCTGCGCTCACCTGGCTCGATACACCAAGCTGACTGGTGGAAGTACGCGTGATATTCAGGTAGTCGATTCGGTAGATCCGGAGGTAGGGCGTGTCCCGCATGATGATGAGGTTCGGGCCGTCGACTTCGTACCGCATGTCGACCTGACGGGCAATCCGGGTGAGCAACTGCGGCAGGGTCTGGTCTATGGCATTGAGCGTCACGTTGCCGGTTACGCCGGGATGGACGTCTACGTTCAGTTTGGCGTCGCGCGCGAGGGCAAACAGGAGTTCCTGAACCCGCACGTTGTTTACTACGACGCTGTAGGTTTCAGGCTTGGACGTGGCCTTGGGTTTGGGAAGTACGGGGGCAATCTGGACGGCCGGGGGAATATTTCCGTCTGCAGGAGCCGTTGTCTCGGCTTGGATATGGGCATCCTGGACCCGGGTCGACGGCAAGCCGCTGCAACCGGCAAGCAGTGCTGTCGTGACTACCCCTGCGGCCAGGTTTCTGAAAGCCATCATCCCCACGTCCTTGAACCGGTGCCGAAGCATACCATAGTTATAACTTTAGGAAACCGCCCTAAGCAATTGTCAAAAATGGTTTTTTTGTCGAAAAAGTAGAACTGGAACCCCTAAAGTCCGGCGCGCAATTCTGCGTAGCTGCGCAACTCGGTCTGAAATGCCTGCTTGTACTTGGGCGGAAGGCGGTCGGCGGCCTGGGCCGCCGCGGCGCGATCTGGATATGCACCATACGCTACGCGGATCCTGTACCGGTTGCCAACGAGCTGCGGCAGCACAAGAACTTGGTCCAATGGTACGAGCTCCCGGGCGCGAACGAGGAAACGCTCAACGCGTGCCGGATCGCTGTTATCCGTGCTGAATAACTCAATACTGTAACTCCCGTCAGGTTCCCGCTCAAGGCGCTCACGCATCGCGGATATGCGTTCTTTCAGGAGCGGATTGGGTCCCGGCTTGTAGCCCGCCAGCCGTTGCACGGCATCGGCGCCAAGCGATGTAGTGGCCTCGGCGAGGGTGCCCGGCCGCGCTTTCGTGTCCGGTGTCGCTGACCCCTGGGGGACGGCTGGTTGAGGCGCCGGCGCTGGCGCCGGTCCAGATGGTGCGGCGGGCAACGCCGCGGGCGTGGGAGGCGATTCGGCAGACGGTGGCGGGACGGACGGCTGTGAGGGATTCGCAACCGGTACAGCGGCTGGTGTCTTGGACGCCACTGGCGCCGGTTCGGTGGCGTCGATCCCTCGCGCGAGCCACCACTGGACGCCCGCGCCAAGAATGAGCCCGGCGAGGAGTGCAACCCCCGCAAAAACGACCGGATTGCGGCGCCTCTCGTGCAGCAGGCGGCCGAACTCGGAGTCGCGGATGGCGGCGCGCGCCTGCTTGTCGGTGACTGCGTGCTTGTTCTCGGTGAATGCGGCGAGCAACGCCTTGTCCGCCAGTATGTTGACGCGGCGGGTGAGTCCGCTGGCCGCCTTTGCGATCATGGCTACGGCTCTGGGGCTGAAAATGTCGGGGCCGCGATACCCAGCCGCCCGCATGCGGAAGGAAAGGTATTTTCCGACCTCCGCCTCGGACAGGGGGCGCATCCGGAAGCTGTGGGTAATGCGATCCTTCAGCTGCCGCATCGAGATCTTGTCGAGTACGACGTCGAGCTCCGTCTGGCCGAACAGGACGATCTGCAGCAGCTTGTGGCGGTTGGACTCGAGGTTCGAAAGGAGCCGGACCTGCTCGAGCGTTTCCTCCGGCATGGCATGGGCTTCGTCGATCAGGATCACGACTCGCCGTCCGCCGGCGTACAGCCCGATCAGGTGCTCTTCGAGTTCGCGCAGCGCAACGGTGATCCGGCTCTTCGAAAACTCCGTCTTGAGGTCGTCCGAAATCGCATGCAGGATCTCATCGCGGGCCAGGGAAGGGTTTGCGAGGTAGACGATCTCAACGTGCCCCGGGAGGCGCTCCATCAGCACCCTGCAGAGCATGGTCTTGCCGCTCCCGACCTCTCCCGACACCTTGACGATGCCTTCGTCGTGAAGGATCGCGTAAAGCAGGGCGTCAAGGGTTGCGCCCCGGTCCGCGCCGTCGAAAAAGAAATCCGTGTGCGGGGTGATGCGAAATGGCGGCTCGTCGAGGCCGAAATGGTCTAGGTAAAGCACGATCTGCCGCCGTTCATTGCGTGCGCCTCATTTGTCATCTGCCCCCATGCGGCTGTAGAGCGTGGTCCGGTTGACGCCCAGGATCTTTGCCGCCTGGCTGACGTTGCCTTTGGCCAGACGCAACGCCGCTTCTATGTAGCCTTTTTCCCAAGCGCGCAGCATGTCGTCCAGATTGAACTGCTTGTCTCGCTCGAGGTGGCGTATTGCCTGCTCGACTACGCTCTGGCCCTCCAGGGCCAGCCCGTACTGCACCGAGGGCACGCCCCCGTCATCCTGGCTCAGGTCCAATTCCGGCTCGAGCTCTGCAACCGAAAGCCGCTGGCCCGCGTGCTTCGTGGTCAGCCGGATCACGATGTTGCGCAATTCGCGGACGTTCCCCGGAAACGCATAGCCAAGCCAGCGCGCCATGGCTTTCTCGTCGAGGTCAAACGGTTGCACGCCGGCCTGCTCGGCGTAGAAGGCCCTGAAGTGGTCGAGGAGGAGCCGCTTGTCGTACCCCATGTCACGGAGCGGCGGAACGGCGAGCGTGAATACCGAAAGGCGATGATACAAGTCGGCCCGGAACGTGCCTTTTCGCACCTCCTGACGCAAGTCCCGGTTGGTCGCAGTGATGACCCGGGCGCGCGAGTGGCGGAGCTGGGTCTCGCCCACGCGCTGATATTCGCCATTTTCAAGCACCCGCAGCAATTTCGCCTGCAACTCCAGCGGCAGCTCGCCAATCTCGTCGAGGAAGAGGGTGCCATCCTGGGCGTCCTCGAAATATCCGGCCTTGTTCGCCGTCGCCCCGGTAAATGCGCCCTTCGCGTAGCCGAACAAGGTCGGCTCCACGAGCGTCGGCGCGATCGCGGCGCAATTCAGGGCGAAGTACGGACGCGGCGCCCTGGACGACTGGCGATGAAGGCCAAGTGCGACGAGCTCCTTGCCGCTTCCGGATTCGCCTTCGATCAGGACGGGAAAGGGCGAGTCCGCATACTGGGAGACCTGGTTCTTCAGGCGTGCAATTGCCGGGCTCGACCCGACCATGCCCTCCGCCGCGGGAACCGCATCCAGGAGCTCGGCTGCGCGAAACGCCAGCGCCTTGCTCAAGGCACGCTTGAGCGTCTCCGGATCGCAGGGCTTGGCGATGAATTCCGCGGCCCCCAGGGTGCGGGCATGCCGCGCATTGACTGCGTCATTCTGTCCCGAGAGCACGAAGATCTTCATGCTGGGAGAGTGCGCGAGGAGGTCTGCGATCAGCGCGAATCCTTCCTCGGGCGTGTGGGGGCGCGGGGGCAGGCCCAGGTCGACCAAGGCGAGCTGCGGGGCTTCAGGAAGCTGGCGCATGAGGTCGATGGCATGGCGGCGAGACTCGCAGGCGTGGATTTCGTAGTCGGTCCCGAGCGCGAACGCTAGCGTGTCGGTTATCAACGGATCGTCGTCAACGATCAGCAGTACCGGCTTCTTGTCAGGTGACGTTTGCGGATTCATGGCCGTGAATGCATCGTATGAACGCGCTTTCAAGGTGCGCTTCGCCATATCGCTCGCACAGACCTGCGGGCGGGCCCTGGAACCGGATCGCCCCGCGGTCCAGTACGGCGATCGATGAGCAAAGCTCCTCCACGTCCGTCAGGACATGGGAGGTGAAGAACAGTGTCCGACCCTCGCCGGTGAGCCTGGCGAGCACGGACTTGACGGCGACGCGGCTGATCGGATCGAGGCCGCTCATCGGCTCGTCCAGCACGTACATGTCGCGATCCACCAGAAAGCAGCCCGCAAGGCCCAGTTTCTGCGTCATGCCCTTGGACAGCTGGCGCACCGGGCGGTCAAGAGCCGCACGGTCGAGCGCCAGCTCGTCGAACAGCAGTCCGACGCGACCAGGCTCGATACTGCATCCGGCGAGCGACGTGTTCAGTTCGATGAATTCGCGGCAGGTGAGGTAGTGCGGCGGCACGAAGCGCTCGGGCACAAACGCCAGCCTGGACCTCGCGCCGGGGGAGGTATGCGATGTGCCGAAAATCCGGATGCTTCCCCCGTCGACCGAACAGAAATCGAGCATGCACTTGATCAGGGTTGTCTTGCCCGCGCCGTTTGCCCCTACCAGGCCGAACGCGGAACCCGACGCGACCTCCAGGTCGATACCCGAAAGTGCCGCAAGTCGCCCGTAGCGTTTCGTAAGCCCGGACGTTCGAACGGCTGCGCCCTGCGGATCGGGGGTCTGTAGCATGCCGTTAATATAGGGGAAAGCTTCTCCCGGTGCAGCGCCGGCCGCCGCGCCGCCGCGCAGATGGGTTATGCGAGAGCTCCGGGGTCGAGTAAAATCGCGCCTTTGCCCTTCCCCGGACACCCCTTTGGCAGAACCCGACATCGTCGCGATCCAGGATCTGACATTTGCATACGATTCCCGCTTGGTGCTGCAGGGCATTAACCTGCGGGTCCGGCGCGGGCAGGTCGTGGCGATCATGGGGGGCTCGGGCTGCGGGAAGACCACCCTGCTGCGGATCATTGGCGGCGCGCTCCGGCGGACGAGCGGAACCGTGCGGGTGCTCGGACAGGCCATGGACTCGCTCGACCAGGCCGCCCTGTATGCCCAGCGCAGGCGGATGGGGATGCTGTTCCAGTTCGGCGCCTTGTTCACCGACATGTCGGTATTCGACAATGTCGCGTTTCAGATGCGCGAACATACCGACTTGCCGGAAAGCCTGATCCGCGACCTGGTCCTGATGAAGCTGGATGCGGTCGGCCTGCGCGGTGCGGCGGAGCTGATGCCGTCCGAGTTGTCCGGGGGCATGGCAAGGCGGGTGGCCCTGGCGCGGGCGGTGGCTCTCGACCCGACACTCATGATGTACGACGAACCGTTCGCGGGACTCGACCCCATATCCCTTGGGGTCATTGCCCGGCTCATCCGGAAGTTAAACGATTCACTCGGGGCAACCTCGATCATCGTCACCCACGACGTTCAGGAGTCGCTGCACATAGTGGACTACGTGTATTTTGTTTCTGAAGGGCTCATTGTGGCCGAAGGGACCGCGGAGGAAGTTCGCCGCTCCGGGCAGCCTTTCGTGCGCCAGTTCGTGCACGGCGAGCCGGACGGTCCCGTGGCTTTCCACTATCCGGCGCGGGAATACCTGACGGAGCTCGACGGGAGCGCAGCCGCCTGATGCGAAATCTGGGCCCACTGCTGCAGGCGCTTGGCCGCACGGTCACCGACAAGCTCTGGAGGCTTGGGTTTGCGTGCCGCTTCTTCGTCTACATGATCCTGCATTCGGGTACCGCGCTCCGGCGCTTCAGCCTGACGGTCAGGGAGATCTACTTCACCGGCGTCTTGTCCCTGATCATCATCCTGGTGTCGGGATTGTTCGTCGGGATGGTCCTCGGGCTGCAAGGCTACGATACCCTCCAGAGGTACGGGTCGTCGTCGGCCTTGGGGGTGCTGGTGTCCCTTACTCTCGTGCGCGAACTCGGACCCGTGGTGGCCGGACTCCTGTTCGCCAGCCGGGCAGGCAGCGCGATTACCGCCGAGATCGGGCTGATGAAGGCGACCGAGCAGATATCCGCCATGGAAATGATGGCGGTGGACCCGATCGCGCGGGTGGTGGCCCCGCGATTCTGGGCAGGTGTGATTTCCATGCCGCTGCTGGCCGCCCTCTTTTCGGCCATGGGAATCTTTGGCGGCTACCTCGTGGGAGTGCAGCTCATCGGGGTCGACCAGGGGGCATTCTGGTCGCAGATGCAGGCCGCCGTCGATGTGCGCGAAGACATCCTGAATGGCGTGATCAAGAGCGTTGTTTTCGGTGTTGTCGTGACCTGGATCGCTGTTTTCGAGGGGTATGACGCCCCGCCGACCGCCGAGGGCGTCTCGCGGGCGACGACGCGTACGGTGGTCACGTCATCGTTGGCAATCCTGGCGCTGGATTTTGTCCTTACTGCGCTCATGTTTACTGGAGGAAACGGATAATGAACCGCACCGCGATCGACCTGTGGGTCGGCGTACTCGTCGCCATGGGTTTGGGGGCGCTCCTGTTTCTCGCCCTGAAGGTTGGGAACCTCGCGTCTTTTTCGACTTCCGAGGTGTATCTGGTACAGGCCAAGTTTGCTAACATTGGCGGCCTGAAGGTCCGCGCCCCGATCAAGAGCGCCGGGGTCGTCGTCGGCAGGGTGGCGGAGGTCCGTTTCGACAACGAAAGTTACGAGGCGGTCGTCACGATGTCCATTGAGGACCGGTTCAAGTTTCCGCGGGACACCTCGGCAAAGATCCTGACTTCGGGTCTTCTCGGGGAGCAGTATGTGGGGCTGGAGGCAGGCGGGGATGCCACGATGCTGAAGGGCGGGGACAGGGTGAAGCTCACGCAGTCGGCTGTGGTGCTCGAAAACCTCATCAGCCAGTTCATGTTCAGCAAGGCGCAGGAAGGCGGCAAAGACAGCAAGGAAACCAAGTGAACCAGTTGAATTCCAGGTCCGTCCGCAGGCAATGCGGGATTTTGTTGGCTGCCGCAGGCATGGCGCTTTCTGCCGGCTGCGCGACGACCAATGGGGATTCCCGCGACCCGTTCGAGGGTTTCAACCGGACCATGTACGGATTCAACCAGGCGGTTGACGAAGCGGTCGTGAAGCCGGTTTCCAAGGCCTACAAGGAAGCGCTTCCGGAGCTGGTGCAGACCGGGGTGCGCAATTTCTTCTCCAACCTTGCGGACATCTTCATCGGCGTCAACAACCTGCTGCAAGGCAAGGTGATCGACGCCGCGAATGACGGCATGCGGTTTGCCCTGAACACGACGATCGGCGGCCTCGGGGTGCTCGACTGGGCGTCCGAAATGGGCCTTGAAAAGCACAACGAGGACTTCGGACAGACTTTTGGCCGGTGGGGCGTCAGTGACGGCCCATACATCGTCTGGCCGCTGCTTGGCTCCAGCACCGTTCGGGATTCGGTTGGCGAGGTGTTCGACATCCGGGTTGATCCGGTACGCAATCACGAACCGATCGTCGCACGCAACGCCATGTACCTTACCCGCGTCGTCAGCAAGAGGGCCGACCTCCTGGACGCGAGCCGCATCCTTGAAGAGGCCGCCCTGGACAAATATGTCTTCACGAGAGACTCGTATCTGCAGCGACGCCGCAGCCTCATTTTCGACGGAAGTCCGCCGCGTGAATTCCCGCGCGCGGCCAATCCCGGGCCGACCGGCGCGGCTGAGGTCCCGGGGAATCGTGAAACGGTGCTGTCCGCATCGGCCCAAGGAGAGTTGCAGAATGTTGAAGGCAAGTAAGGGCATCCTCGCGCTCGGTTCGGCAATTGCGGGGCTATTCGTAGCGCTTGCCGCAATTGCGCAGGACGTGCCGCCGGACGTCCTGGTGAAGAACGTTACGCTTGAAGTGATCGACATCGTCAGCAAGGACAAGGATATCCAGTCCGGCAACCAGAAGAAGATCGTGGACCTCGTCGAGGCCAAGGTCTTGCCGCACTTCAACTTCACCGCGATGACCCGGTTGGCGGTCGCCACCAACTGGGATAAATCCACCGCCGAGCAGAAGAAGCAGCTGACCGAGGAATTCAAGACGCTGCTCGTCCGCACCTATTCGAGCGCGTTGACCACCTACCGCGACCAGAAATTCGACTTCCGTCCCCTCCGGGCAAAGCCGACCGATACCGATGTCACGGTCCAGGTCCGGATCGCGCAGAGCGGACGCGAGCCGGTCATGCTCGAATACGACATGGAAAAGACCCCTTCCGGGTGGAAAGCCTACGATGTCCGGGTCGCCGGGGTGAGCCTGGTGGTCAACTACCGCACGGAATTCGCAAATGAGATCCGTACCTCGGGCATCGACGGGCTTATCAAGGGGCTGGCGGCCAAGAACAAGGGGCCGGTAGTGGTAAAGGCTGAAAAGAAGTGATCCGGCGCGAAGGCGACCGGATGATGATCGTCGGGCCGGTCACCCTGAAGAATGTCACCGCCGTTCTCGAAGAGGGGCTGACCGAGGTGAGGGCGGGCGTGTCGACAATCGACATGGCGGAAGTGTCCGAGCTTGACTCGTCGCTCCTGGCCGCAACGTTTGCCTGGGTACGGGAAGGGCGCCTGGCGAACCGCGCGCTGACGGTCGCAAATCTTCCTGCAGGGCTCCAGACCCTGGCCCAACTCTATGGCGTGGAAGAGCTCTTGCCGTTGACCACCGGCCACTAACCAGAATACTCAATGGCGCTGCGCATTGCGCGTCGCGCCGTTCCTCCGGCAGTCATGCCATCCGCCATTCGAATCCGGGACGTACGCAAGCGCTATGGCGCCCTCCAGGCGCTGGATGGCGTCAGCCTTGCCATCGAGCCGGGGGAGATATTCGGCCTGCTCGGGCCCAACGGCGCAGGCAAGACCACGTTGATCAGCGTGGTCGCGGGCCTTGCCCGCGCGGACTCGGGGTCGGTCGAGGTCATGGGCGCCGATGTGGTTGGTGAATACCGCCGGGCCCGCCGGATGCTCGGCGTAGTCCCCCAGGAACTCGTGTTCGATCCGTTCTTCACGGTGCGCGAGGCGCTCGAGCTCCAGTCCGGATATTTCGGCATCCGCAAGAACGCCGGTTGGATAGACGAGATCATGCACAACCTCGACCTGACGACGAAGGCCGATGCGAACATGCGATCCCTGTCCGGAGGGATGAAGCGCCGGGTGCTGGTCGCACAGGCGCTGGTCCACAAGCCGCCGGTAATCGTCCTGGACGAACCGACCGCTGGCGTGGACGTGGAATTGCGCCAGAGCCTGTGGAAATTCGTGCGCAGCCTCAACCGGGAAGGCCACACCATAGTGCTGACCACGCACTACCTCGAAGAGGCGGAGCTGCTGTGCAGCCGCATTGCCATGCTGAAGGCCGGCCGGGTCGTGGCGCTCGACTCCACGAAGAACCTGCTCGAGAATTTTTCAGGCCTGTATCTCAAGCTCCGGCTGGACCGGCAGGAACTGCCCGTCGATTTCTTCCGCGAAATCGTATCCAGGGACGGCGACCTGTATACCCTGAAGCTGGCGGATTTTGCCGAACTGGAGGGCGTGCTTGCGCGCTTGCGGGAAGGCGGGATCGCGATCATTGAATTCGAGGTCCAGCCGCCCGATCTCGAGGAAGTGTTCATGCGCATCATGAACCGAAGCGAATGACCAGCTTCCTGACCCTGTTCTACAAGGAACTGCTGCGGTTCTGGAAGGTCGCCTTCCAGACCGTGGCGGCGCCGATACTTACCTCCCTCATGTACCTGCTGATATTCGCGCATGCGCTTGAGGGCCGCGTGACGGTATACGAGAACGTCGGGTACAGCGCGTTTCTGGTGCCCGGCCTCGTCATGATGAGCGTCCTCCAGAACGCGTTTGCCAACAGCTCGTCCAGCCTGATCCAGTCGAAGGTGACCGGCAATGTCGTGTTCATGCTGCTGCCGCCGATTTCGTACCTCGAATTCTTCAGCGCCTACGTTCTTGCGGCTGTTGCCCGCGGACTGGTCGTCGGCGCGGGCGTGCTTGCGGTCACAGTCTGGTTCGTGGACCTCCCCGTGAGGGCGCCTGTGTGGGTCCTGGCATTCGCGCTCCTCGGGAGCGCAATACTCGGGGCCATGGGGCTGATTGCCGGGATCTGGGCCGACAAGTTCGACCAGCTGGCCGCGTTCCAGAATTTCGTAATCATGCCGCTCACGTTCCTGTCAGGAGTGTTCTATTCGATACACTCCCTGCCGCCGTTCTGGCAGTCCCTGTCCCACCTCAACCCGTTCTTCTACATGATCGACGGCTTTCGCTATGGCTTCTTCGGTGCCTCGGACGTGGCGCCGGCGACCAGCCTGACGGTAGTCGGTGTGAGCTTCGGCGTCCTGTCCCTGATAACGCTGGCCATGCTGCGTACCGGGTATAAACTCAGGCACTGAGCGAATTTCGGAACGTGAATTCCCTATCTATGGATCCTCGATGGTTACCCCGGAAAGCGTAAAGCAGGGCATCGGCTCGGGCCTCGCGTGCGAGCACCTTGAAGTGCTGGGCGACGGCCAGCATTTCGAGGCGGTGATCGTCAGCGCGGCGTTTGACGGCAAGAGCCGGGTGCAGCGCCATCAGCTCGTATATGCGGCACTGGGCGACCGGATGCGCCAGGAAATTCATGCCTTGTCGATGCGCACGCTCACACCGGCCGAGTGGGAGGCAGGCAGGTGAACAAGCTGCTCATCAAGGGAGGGCGGCCCCTGGATGGCACCGTGCAGGTCTCCGGGGCCAAGAACGCGGCGCTCCCGATAATGTGCGCGGCGTTGCTGACGGACGGACGGCTGGACCTGACCAACGTCCCGAAGCTGATGGACGTGGCCACGATGGCCAAACTCCTTGGCCAGATGGGCGTGGGCATCGATCGCGATGGCGGCGGCCGCATGACGCTGCAGGCCGATGCGATCAGCGAACCGGTAGCGCCATACGAACTTGTGCGCACGATGCGCGCATCGATTCTTGTGCTCGGGCCGCTAGTCGCGCGCTGCGGTCGCGCCAAGGTTTCATTGCCGGGCGGCTGTGCAATCGGCCAGCGCCCGGTCGACCAGCACCTGAAAGGGCTGGCGGCGATGGGCGTGAGGCTTTCCGTGGACCACGGGTATATCCATGCCGAGGCCTCGCGCCTGGTCGGGGCGCGCATCGTGATGGACATGGTGACGGTGACCGGGACGGAAAACCTGATGATGGCGGCTGCACTCGCGGAAGGCACGACCGTGCTGGAAAACGCCGCCAGGGAGCCCGAAGTCGTCGACCTGGCAAATTGCCTCATCGCCATGGGGGCGAAGATCGAAGGGGCCGGCACGGACCTGATCCGGATCGAGGGGGTTGCCGCGCTTTCGGGTGCCGTGCATCCGGTCATGCCGGACCGGATCGAAACCGGCACCTACCTGGCCGCCGCGGCTGCGAGTGGAGGAAGGATCAAGCTGACCGGCGCGGCGCCGGGGACGCTGGACGCAACACTCGGAAAATTCCGCGAGGCCGGGGCACGGATTCATTGCGGCGGCGACACCATCGAACTGGAGATGGCCGGACGGCCCTCCGCAGTCGACCTGCGAACGGCGCCATACCCAGGGTTCGCCACCGACATGCAGGCGCAATTCATGGCGGTGGATGCGGTAGCGCTGGGCACTTCCGTGATTACGGAGAATATTTTCGAGAACCGGTTCATGCACGTGCTCGAGTTGCAGAGGCTTGGCGCGGACATTTCGATCCAGGGCAATACGGCAGTCGTCAGGGGCGTCGAGAAACTGCAAGGCGCCACCGTGATGGCGACCGACCTGCGCGCTTCGGCGAGTCTGGTCATTGCCGGGCTTGTCGCCGAAGGTGAAACGGTCATCGACCGGATCTACCACCTGGACCGTGGCTACGAGTCCCTCGAGCAAAAGCTGGCCGGACTGGGCGCCCACGTGCAGAGGCTCGCCTAATTCCAGCGGGCGGCGTCCCGGGCGGTCCGATCGTGCCCGACGCCGCGTGGGGTAGAATTACGCCCCTCTTGCTTCGCCAAACGTGCGAAAAATCAAGCCTGTGCGGGGATTTCAGAGTTGACCGGGATATGAAGGATTCCATTTCAATCGCGCTGTCCAAGGGGCGCATCTTCGAAGAGACGGCGCACCTGCTTGCCCGCGCGGGCCTGCGGCCCCTTGAAGACCCGGAAGCCTCGCGCAAGCTCGTGATCGCCACGAACCGGTCCGATGTGCGCCTGATCATCGTGCGCGCATCGGATACCCCTACGTACGTGCAGCATGGGGCTGCGGACCTCGGCATTGCCGGCCACGACGTGCTCCACGAGCACGGCGGTGCCGGCCTGTACCAGCCCCTCGACCTCGGGATCGCTACTTGCCGCATGATCGTCGCCGTTCGCAACGGCTTCGACTACGAAGACGCGGTTCGGCGAGGGGCGCGCCTGCGGGTCGCCACGAAATACGTGCGGACCGCCCGGGAGCATTTCGCCCAGAAGGGCGTGCACGTGGACCTGATCCGGTTGTACGGCTCGATGGAGCTGGCCCCGATTACCGGATTGGCAGACGCTATCGTCGACCTGGTCAGTTCGGGCAGCACCCTGAAGGCCAACGACCTGGTTGCGGTGGAGGACATCATGCCGGTTTCGGCCCGCCTGATCGTCAACCAGGCCGCGTTGAAGACGCGGCGGGCATCGCTGCAGCCAATGATCGACGCCTTTGCCCGGGCGGCCGGGGGCGGGCAGTGAACCCGGCGGCGATCAGCAGGCTCGACACCCGGGACGCGAATTTCGACCAGCGGCTTTCCGCCCTTACCGGGCACGAGGCGTCGCAGGACGAGAGAGTCGAAGCCACGGTGCGATCGATCATTTCCGAGATTCGCACGCGCGGGGACGCTGCATTGCTCGAGTACACGAGGCGGTTTGACCGCGTGGAAGCCGCCAGCCTTGCCGATCTCGAAATCGGACGGGGAGAGCTCGAACGGGCGCTGAGTTCGATTCCCGGGGAACAGACGCAGGCGCTGCGGGACGCGGCAGAGAGAGTGCGCCGGTTTCACGAGAGGCAGCATGCGGAATCCTGGGAGTACGTCGATCCGGACGGCACCCGCCTTGGACAGCGCGTTACCCCGCTGGACCGTGTCGGGCTGTACGTGCCTGGAGGCAAGGCGGCCTACCCGTCGTCAGTCCTCATGAACGCCATACCGGCCAAGGTTGCCGGCGTGCGGGAACTGGTGATGGTCAGCCCGACGCCTGGCGGCGAGCGCAATCCGCTCGTGCTGGCCGCGGCCGCACTTGCCGGCGTTGACCGCGTAATTGCGATCGGTGGCGCACAGGCGGTCGCCGCGCTCGCTTACGGAACCCAGGGCATACCGAAGGTGGACAAGATCGTCGGGCCGGGAAACGCCTATGTGGCGACCGCCAAGCGGCAGGTGTTTGGTGCGGTCGGGATCGACATGATTGCCGGCCCGTCCGAGATACTGGTCATATGCGACGGGGGCACCCCTGCCGACTGGATCGCGATGGACCTCTTTTCCCAGGCCGA
>JAFEDL010000060.1:9049-28387 GCA_018241645.1 Pseudomonadota bacterium | reverse complement strand
GATCGGCGGGTTCGTCACCTGGGCAAACAGCTGCTTGAAATAGTGGTACAGCGTCTTGTTCTTGTCCGACAGGACGGCAAGCGGCGAGTCGTTGCCCATGGAGCCGGTCGGCTCCTCCCCGCTGGCGCCCATCGGCGCCATGATGAACTTGAGGTCCTCCTGCGTGTAGGCGAACGCCTGCTGCCGGTCGAGGAGCGGCACGGCGGAGCGCTCGGGCTGCTGGCGGTCGGTCTCGACGTCGTCGAGGCGGATGCGGATGCGCTCGATCCACTCGCGATAGGGTTTGGCGGCCGCGAGCGTGTCCTTCAGCTCCTTGTCGTCGATGATGCGGCCTTTCTCGAGGTCGACCAGGAACATCTTGCCCGGCTGCAGGCGCCACTTCTTGACGATCTTCTCCTCGGGGATGGGCAGGCAACCGCATTCCGAGCCCATGATCACGAGGTCGTCGTCGGTGACGATGTAGCGCGCCGGGCGCAGGCCGTTGCGGTCCAGCGTCGCACCGATCTGGCGCCCGTCGGTGAACGCGATCGCCGCGGGGCCGTCCCACGGCTCCATCATCGCCGCGTGGTACTCGTAGAACGCACGCCGGCTCGGGTCCATGTGCGCATGGCCTTCCCAGGCCTCGGGAATCATCATCATCACCGAGTGCGCAATCGAATACCCCGACATCAGCAGCAGCTCGAGGGCGTTGTCGAACGAGGCCGAATCGGACTGGCCGTCATAGATAAGGGGCCAGAGCTTGGCGAGGTCCTTGCCGAGGATGGGCGAGGAAATCGCGCCCTGGCGCGCACGGATCCAGTTGACGTTGCCGCGCAGCGTGTTGATCTCTCCGTTGTGCGCGATCAGGCGGAACGGGTGCGCCAGGTCCCAGGTGGGGAAGGTGTTGGTCGAAAAGCGCTGGTGCACGAGGGCCAGGGCGGAGACGCAGCGCGGGTCCTGCAGGTCCTTGTAGTAAGACCCCACCTGCCCCGCGAGGAGCATGCCCTTGTAGACCACCGTGCGCGCCGACATGGACGGCACGTAGAACTCCTTGCCGTGCGCGAGCTTGAGGGCCTGGATCGCATGCCCGGAGGACTTGCGGATGATGTAGAGCTTCCTTTCCAGGGCGTCGGTGACGGTGACGCCCGCGCCGCGCCCGATGAAGACCTGTCGGATCGTCGGCTCGATCTTCTTCACCGAGTGGCCCAGGCCATCGTTGTTGCAGGGCACGTCGCGCCAGCCGAGGAGCGCCTGGCCCTCGTCCTTGATGGCGCGCTCGATTTCGTACTCGCACGCGAGGCGCGACGCAGGTTCCTGCGGCAGGAACACCATTCCGACGCCGTACTCGCCCACCGGCGGCAGCGTCACGTCCTGCTTGGCCATTTCCTCGCGATAGAACTGGTCAGGGATCTGGACGAGGATTCCCGCTCCGTCGCCGGCCAGGGGGTCTGCGCCGACCGCACCGCGATGGGTCAGGTTCTTGAGGATCGTCAGTCCCTGTTCGACGATCGCGTGGCTCTTTGCGCCTTTGATGTTCGCCACAAAGCCGACGCCGCAGGCGTCGTGTTCGTTGGCGGGGTCGTACAGACCCTGGGCTTCGGGCGGGTGAGCGTATGCCACGTTGATCCTCTGAATTTTCAAGGGACAGGCGGCGATCGCCGGCCCCGAATTGCGGCCCCGCACAAAATGACGGGCGAACTGACGAATATACCTCCGGAAGCCTGAGGCTTCAAGGGCTTAGGAGGCCGGCCGGAAAGGGGGCTTCAGGCCGATGTGCAGGCCGAGAGGGTGGCCCGGATCTGCGGCTCGGGAATATCGCCCCGCAAAGTGGCCGAGCCAAGGCGCTCCAGCAGGATGAAACGCGTCTTTCCCCGGGAGGCCTTCTTGTCCACCGCCATGAGTTCCAGGTATCGGTCAGCCGCCAGGCCGGCCGGGCCCGCCACCGGCAGCCCAGCCCGGGCCACCAGGCTACGAATCCGCGCGGACTCGGCCGGTGGGATCATGCCCAGCCGCGCGGACAGGTCGGCCGCCATCACCATGCCGGCCCCGACCGCCTCGCCATGTACCCACTGCCCGTACCCCAGCCCCGATTCGATCGCGTGACCGAAGGTGTGACCAAAATTCAGGGTGGCGCGCAAGCCCGCCTCCCGCTCGTCCGCGCCGACGACGGCCGCCTTGATCTCGCAGCTGCGCACCACGGCATGCGTGAGTGCTTCCGGTTCCCGCGCGAGCAGGCGGTCCATGTTCGACTCCAGCCAGCCGAAGAACGCGGGGTCGCTGATGGCGCCATGCTTGATCACTTCGGCCAGGCCCGCGCGCAGCTCACGCATGGGCAGCGTTTGCAGCGTGGTCACGTCCGAAATAACCGCCCGCGGCTGGTGAAACGCCCCGACCATGTTCTTGCCGAGCGGATGGTTCACCGCGGTCTTTCCGCCGACCGACGAGTCCACCTGCGCGAGAAGCGTTGTCGGCACCTGGATGAACGGCACGCCGCGTTGGTATACCGCCGCGGCGAACCCGGCAATATCCCCGACCACGCCGCCGCCGAGGGCGACTATCGTCGTGTGCCGATCGCAGTGCGCGGTCAGCAGCGCGTCGAATACCAGGTTCAGGGTCTGCCAGGTCTTGTGCGCCTCGCCGTCCGGCAGGATCACCTCGATCACTTCCGCGCCCGCAGCGCGCACCGCCCGGGCAACCCGCTCGAGGTACAGCGGGGCCACAACGGTACTGGTCACCAACGCAGCGCTGCCGCCCGACAAGTGGGGGCGGTACAGTTCCGGGTCGTCGATCAGGCGCTCGCCGACCTCGATCGGGTAGGACCGCTCGCCCAAGGCTACACGGATACTTGCCATCGCTCGGCCAGTGTGGAAAGAATCTGTTTCACCAGGACCTGCACGCCCTGCCGCCCCGTGTCCACCACGAGGTCGGCGACCTCGCGGTACAGCGGGTCGCGCTGTTCGTACAGTTCTTCCAGGCGCTTCTGCGGATCGGGGGTGGCAAGCAGCGGCCGGTTCTTGTCGTGCCGGGTGCGCATGTAAAGGTCGCGGGGTTGCGCGCGCAGGTAGATGACCACGCCTCTTGCCGCGAGCCGCTCGCGGTTCTCCGGACGCAGCACCGCGCCCCCCCCGGTTGCCAGCACGATGCCGGTACGCGCCGTGAGCTCGTCGAGGAGGGACGCCTCGCGCGCGCGAAACCCCTCCTCGCCTTCAATCTCGAAGATCACGGGCACCTTCACGCCGCAGCGCGCTTCCAGCTCGATGTCGGAATCGATGAACGGCCGGTTCAGGCGCGCCGCAAGCAGGCGCGCGACCGTAGTCTTGCCCGCGCCCATCATTCCGACCAGGAAAATGTTTTCGCCGTCTTTCACGACGTCATTGTTTCAGAAAAAACAAAGGCCGGGGCGAACCCGGCCTGAAGTCAGAGGATCTGACGCAGCGCGGCAAGAATTCGCTTTATCGCACCGTCAGCCGTTCGCTCACGACCCGCGGTGTGATGAATATCAGCAGCTCGGTCTTGCGCGTCGAGCGCTGGTTGTTCTTGAAGAAGAAGCCGATGTACGGCAATTCGCCGAAGAACGGCACGCGTGTGATGTCCTGCCGCTCGGTCTCCTCGTAGATCCCGCCGATCACCACCGTGCCGCCGTTCTCGACCAGCGCGGAGGTCTTCACGTGCTTGGTGCTGATCTGCACGCCTGCGGTGGTGGCCGTCCCGGGCTCGTCCTTGTTCACGTCGAGGTCCATGATCACGTTGCCTTCGGGAGTGATCTGCGGCTTGACCTTGAGCGAAAGGTTGGCCTTGCGGAACGAGACGGCGGTGGCGCCCGAGGAGGACGCCTGCTGGTACGGGATCTCCGTGCCCTGCTCGATGATCGCCTCGACGCCGTCCGAGGTGAGGACGCGCGGGCTGGACACCGTCTTGCCCTTGCCGTCGGCTTCCATGGCGGTGATCTCGGCGGAAATCACCCGTGTGAACGCGCTGTTGAACAGCAACAGCGAGAACGCCCCGGGGTTGAAGCCGTTCAGTCCGGTAGCCGGCAGGTTGACGTTCTGCGATGCAGCGGTCGTCACCGTATCAATCGCCGGGTTGGCCGAGAGGCTGGAGAGCGGGCCGCCAATGTTGCCTGTGATATTGCGGGCCGGGGCGCCACCGCCGGGGATCTGGGTGCCCACGCTGTTGTAGCCGAGGCGCGCGCCGAGGTTCTTTGAAAAACTGTCGTCGGCGATCACGATCCGGGCCTCGATCACCACCTGGCGGACCGGGACGTCGATCTTCGCGAGCAGCTTCCTGACGTCCTCGAGCCGGCTCGGCACGTCCTGCACGAACAGCGTATTCGTGCGGGCGTCCACCACTGCGCTGCCGCGCTTGGACAGGATCGGCTGCGCCTTGTCGCCCAGCAGCCGCTGCACGTCAATGGCTTTCTGGTAGTTCATCTGGAAGGACTCGGTGCGCGTCGCCTCGAGCTCTCCGATCTGCTGCTGCGCCTCCAGGGCGAGCTTCTCGCGCGTCGCGAGCTCGTCCCGCGGGGCCACCCAGATCACGTTCCCGTTCTTGCGCATGTCCAGGCCGCGCGTCTGCAGGATGATGTCCATCGCCTGGTCCCAGGGCACGTCCTTCAGGCGCAGGGTGATGCTGCCGGAGACCGTGTCGCTGGTGATGATGTTCAGGTCGGTGAAGTCGGCGATCACGTTCAGCACGGCGCGCACTTCGACGTTCTGGAAATTGAGCGAAAGCTTCTCGCCGGTGTACCGCCCGCGCTGGGACGCGGAGGAACTGGCGGACATCGGCTTCACTTCGATCACGAACTGGGTGTCGGTCTGGTACGCGTTGTGCTCCCACAGCCCCTTGGGTTCGATCACCATGCGCACGTTCTCGCCCTGCGTGAACGTGTTGATGGTCTGCACGGGCGTGGCGAAGTCGACCACGTCGAGGCGCTTCCTGAGGTTCTCGGGCAGCGCGGTCTTCACGAACTCGACCACGATGTTCTGGCCCTGCTGGCGGATGTCGATGCCGGTCGAGGAGTCGGAGAGGTCGACGACGATCCGGCCTTCACCGGCGCGCCCGCGCCGGAAGTCGATGTCGCGCACCGCGTGCTTGGAGTCGGCCTTGCCCTCTGCGAAATGCGCAACGCCGCTGCCGGCCACGGGCGGCAGCCCGGTCAGGGTGACGACCAGGGTGTTGCCTTCGATGGCGGCCTCGTGGGACACCGAGCGCCGCAGGTTCAGCACCATGCGCGTCTTGTCCGAACCCTGCACCATGTTCATGCTGCGCAGCTCGCCCTCGCCGATGTCCTGCGAATTGCGCCCGAGGTTGTTGGTTATGCCGGGGAAATCGAAGGCGATCCGCGCCGGGCTCGCCACGGTGAAGCTGGGGGGGATGGCTTTCAGGGGCTCCTTGGTCTGGACTCGTACCGTGATCTTGCCGCCCTGCTGGGTGACATTGAAGGACTCGATGCTGTTCGACTGGGCCAGCGCGCCGCCGGCCCCGGAGAGGCACAGCACGGCCGCGAACAAGGCTCCAAGCATTCGCGCGTGGAAGGTTCGCGCGGAAGAAGTCCGCGGGGAAGAAATTCGGTTGCTCATCGTTGTGCCTCCAACAGTTGCAGCGAGCTGACGCGTTCGACCCAGTCTCCGCCGCCGTCCTGCACGAGCTCCTTCAGCTTGATTTCGTTCTCGTCGATTGACGTGATTACGCCGAAGTTCAGCCCCATGTAATTGCCCTTTTTCACCCGGAACAGGTTCGCGCCGGCCCGGACCAGACCGTAGGTCTGCTTGTCCTGCTGGAGGGTCCCGACCATGCGCAGCGACTCGATCGGGAACGCCTCGAGCGGCTCCTTGGGGCGGTTCATGTCCGGCTTGATCCCCGAGGCGCCCGCCATCGCGGCGCCGGTGGCGACCACGTCGATGCGCGAGGGCTTGAACGGGTCGACCTCGTCGAACGCCTTGTATGGCACCGGCTCGTAGGGCTTCACCTGCGGCAGGGGATCGACCTTGCCGCGCAGGTCCTTGGTGAGCAGGGCGAGTTCCTGCTTCAGGTCGCCGTACTGCTCCCCGCCGCACGCTGCCAGCGCGAGCGCCGCGGCCAATGCGAGAAGTGTCCTCATGTCCCGAAGCCTCATTTCTTCGGCGCCTTGGCCGCCTTGGCCGACTTGCGCTGCGCCGCGACTTCTTCGTCGTCGAGGTAGCGGAAAGTGCGCGCAGTAGCGTCCATCTGCAGCTGCCCGTCCTTGGCCGATGTGATCGTGACGTCGTTCAGCGTCACGATGCGCGAAAGCTGGCCGAGGTCGCTCGCGAATGCGCCCATGTCGTGGTAGTTGCCCACCACGCGCACCTGGATCGGCAGCTCGGCGTAGAACTCCTTGGCAATCTCCCCGCCCGCCGGCTTGAACAGCTCGAACTGCAGGCCGCGGCCGAGGCCGGCCTGGTTGATGTCGACGAGAAGGGCATCCATCTGGGCGCGGTTGGGCAGCTGCTTGAGCAGAGCGCCGAACGACTGGTCGATTTCGCGCAGCTGCTGCTTGTGCAGGTCGAGGTTGATCGACTGCTTCTTCTTGTTGAGATAGTCTTCCTTGAGCTTGGCTTCCTGCACCTTTCCAGCCTCGAGCTCGTCGATCTGGCCCTGGGTGTCGAGGAAATAGGCCGCGACCAGGATGCCGGCGAGGATTGCGATCAGCGCAACGAGCTTGGGAATCGCCGGCCACGTGCCGGGGTCCTTCGGGTCGAGGTACTTGAAGTCCTCTGCGAACTGGTTGAGGTTGATCGCCATTGGCTAGCCTTTCTTCGCCGCGGGCGCCGGCGCCGCCTTGCCTGCGGCGCTGTCGGCCGGGGCCTGGGCGCGCTTGAGGGAGAGGTCGAGGTTGAACTCGGAAACGCGCTTGTTGCCCACCGTCGCGGCCTTGATCTCGTTCAGCTTGGGAGCTTCAAGCCACTGGGACGATTCGATGTTGCGCATCAGGGTCGAGACGCGCGCGTTCGATTGCGCGTAACCCAGCAGGTTAACGCGCAGGCCCTTCTGGGTAATGCTGCGCAGGTACACGCCGTCCGGAAGCTGCCGCACGAGCTGGTCGAGCAGGTACACCGTCTGGGCGCGATCCGCCTGCAGGGTTTCGATGACCTGCTTCCTCGACAGCAGCGCGGCAATCTCGTCCTTGAGCTTCTTGATCTCCTGAATATCCTTGTCGAGCTTCTCGGTTTCCTTCTTGAGGAAGTCGTTGCGGCTCACCTGCTCGCTCACCTTGGCGGCATAGAAGCCGTGCACGAGCAGCACCACTGCGCCGCCGAGCACCGCGGTCATGGCGGCGACGATCGCGAAATGCTTGCGCGACGCCTTGCGGCGCTCTTCGCGGTGCGGGAGGAGGTTGATGCGGTTCACGGATCGAACCTCCGCATGGCCAGGCCGCAGGCGATGATCAGCGACGGCGCGTCCACCATGAGTTTCTTCAGCTGGATCCGCGGCGAAGTCTCCATGGTGGCGAACGGGTTGGCCACCACGGTATTCACCTGGGTGCGGGTATGGATGACTTCGTCGAGGCCCGAGATCACGGCCGAGCCCCCGGCAAGCAGGATATGGTCGACGCTGCTGAACTGGGTGGACGTGAAGAAGAACTGCAGCGCGCGCTGCACTTCCATGGACAGGTTCTCCATGAACGGGCGCAGGACCTCGGATTCGAAATCGTCGGGCAACCCGCCGGAGCGCTTTGCGTTCTCGGCCTCCTCCGTGCTCATGCCATAGCGGTTCTGGATGTCCGCCGTGAGCTGGTTGCCGCCGAACGCCTGCTCGCGGGTATACACCGACTGGTCGTTGCGCAACACGCTGATGGCCATCACGTTGGCCCCGATGTCGACGATCGCGATGTTCTGGTCCTTGCCGCCGCCGGGAAGCGCCTGGCAGACGAGCGTCAGGGCGGCCTGCTGGGCATAAGACTCGACGTCCATGACCAGCGCCTTCAGGCCCGCGGCCTCCGCCACCGCGATGCGGTCCTCGACCTTTTCCTTGCGGGTGGCGGCGATCAGGACTTCATCCTCGCCCGGGCCGGAAGGGGAGGGGCCGATCACCTGGAAGTCGAGGTTGACCTCCTCGAGCGCGAACGGAATGTACTGGTTGGCCTCGGTTTCGACCTGCATCTCCAGTTCCTGCTCGCGCAGCCCCGCCTGGACGATGATCTTCTTGGTGATTACGGCCCCAGACGGGACCGCCATGGCGACGTGCTTGGTGCGGGTCGCAAGCCGCTTCCAGCCGCGCTTGACGGCTTCCGTGACAGCTTCGAGGTTGTTGATGTTCCCGTCGGCCACCGCGTCGCGGGGCAGGGGCTCGATGGAGTAGCGCTCCACCCGGTACGCACCCTTGCCGGCGTCAACGATTTCCAGCATCTTCACCGACGATGAGCTGATGTCCAGCCCAAACAGGGGCGGAGCCTTCGGATTGAAGATGTCGAGTTGCAAGGGAAAATTCCTTTCCGCTGTGGCCGGTTAGGCGCAATACGTATAATTTACATGAAATGCTAGCAACAAGCCCCCCACCTGTAAAGTAAATTCTTCACAGTCGGGCAAGGCTTATAATGCCCCCGTCTCCTACCCGATGCAACAACCCCCCGGGCCTTCCCGATCACCTTGATGTGGCTCCGTTTTTTGGCTTTTCCGCTGGCCCTGCTCGCGGGCGTTGCGGCAATCGGCGCCTGCGCGCTCGGACTGGTGCTGGTACTCGCCTGGCCGAACCTGCCCTCGCTTGACGTCCTGACCGATTACCAGCCCAAGATCCCGCTGCGGGTCTATTCGGCGGAAGGGGTATTGATCGGCGAATTCGGCGAGGAGCGCCGCGCGGTGGTGAAGATTTCCGAGGTCCCGGAAATCCTCAAGCGCTCGATCCTTGCGGCCGAGGACGAGCGGTTCTACCAGCACGCCGGCATCGACTACATGGGCGTGCTGCGCGCGGCGCTTTCCAACCTCACTTCCGGCGGACGCAGGCAGGGCGCCAGCACGATCACGATGCAGGTCGCGCGCAATTTCTTCCTGTCCTCGGAAAAGACGCTGACCCGCAAGCTCTACGAGGCCCTGCTGTCGTTCAAGATCGAGCAGAGCCTGCAGAAGGACCAGATCCTCGAGCTGTATGTGAACCAGATCTACCTGGGGCAGCGCGCGTACGGCTTCGGGGCCGCGGCGCAGATCTATTTCGGCAAGCCGCTGGACAAACTGACCATCGCGGAGGCCGCCATGCTTGCGGGCCTGCCCAAGGCGCCCTCCTCCTACAACCCGGTGGTGAACCCGCAACGCGCAAAGCAGCGCCAGCTCTACGTGCTTCGGCGCATGAAGGAGCTGGGCCATATCAGCGAGCAGCAGTACGCGGAAGCCGCCAAGGCGCCGCTGGCCGTCAAGAAGGAAGCCAGCGAATTCGCGGTGCACGCGGAGCATGTCGCCGAAATGGTGCGCCAGGCCGTTCATGACCAATACCCCGACGACGTGTATACGCGGGGATTCCGCGTATACACCACGATCCGCAAGGCTGACCAGGAAGCCGCGTACGTCGCACTGCGCCGCGGGCTCCTCGACTATGACCGGCGCCACGGCTATCGCGGGCCGGAGGCGTTCGTGGAGCTTGCCGACACGGCCGATGAGGAGGACTACGACGAGGCGCTGTCCGACCACCCCGACAACGACGACATGCTGGCTGCCCTGGTGCTCTCGGCCAGCACGAAGGAAGTGCGCGCCGTCACCCGCGCGGGCGAGTCCGTTTCCATTGCCGGGGAAGGGCTGAAGTTCGTCGCGCGCTCGCTGGACGAGAAGGCCCTGCCGCAGAAGCGGGTCCGGCGGGGCTCGATCATCCGCGTGCAGAAGGACGACAAGAAGGTGTGGCAGATCGTTCAGGTGCCCGAGGCCGAATCGGCGTTCATATCAGTGGACCCGAACGATGGCGCAATCCGGGCCCTGGTCGGGGGCTTCGACTTCAGCCGCAACAAGTACAACCACGTTACCCAGGCCTGGCGGCAGCCGGGATCCTCGTTCAAGCCTTTCATCTATTCGGCCTCTCTGGAAAAGGGATTCACCCCCGCCACGGTCATCCCGGACGAGCCGATCGTGGTCGAGGCCGACGTCACAGGCAGCCAGCGCTGGGAGCCCAAGAACTACGACGGAAAGTTCGAGGGCCCGATGCGCATGCGCACCGCCCTGGCGAAATCGAAGAACATGGTGTCCATCCGCATCCTCAAGGCCATTGGCCCGAAGTACGCGCAGGACTACGTGACCCGGTTCGGGTTCGACGCCGACAAGCATCCGCCCTACCTCACCATGGCGCTGGGCGCGGGCTCGGTCACGCTCTGGCAGATGGCCAGGGCCTATTCCGTGTTCGCCAACACCGGCTACCTGATCCAGCCCTATTACATCCAGCGCATCGTAGACGACCGGGGCAACAGCCTCGGGGTGGCCAATCCGCAACACGCGGGCGACGAGTCCCTGCGGGTAATTGACGCCCGCAACGCTTTCATCATGGACAGCATGCTCCAGGACGTGACGCGCTACGGGACCGCGGCACGCGCCTCGAAGCTGGGACGCAGGGACCTCGCCGGCAAGACCGGTACGACAAACGACTTCCTGGATGCCTGGTTCTGCGGCTATTCGCCGGCCCTGGTGGGCATCGCGTGGGTGGGCTTCGACCAACCGCGCACCCTCGGCCGCAACGAGACCGGGGGATCGGTCTCACTGCCCATCTGGATCGGCTACATGGAAAAGGCCCTTAAAGGGGTGCCGGAGATCGGTCGAACGGTACCCGACGGCGTGATCGACCTGAAGGTGGACCCCGACGCATCCGTGCCCAGCAGCGGGTCGCGCCCCGAGTACTTCTACAAGGAGGCCCTGCCGCCGGTCCCGCCCGAACGCGGCCCCGAGGGGGACGCGCCGCAGCCGGCCTTCAAACCCGTCCCGTCGATGAGCAGCAGCGAGGGACGGCGTCCCGGGGCTGAGTGAGACGGCCCGCGCCGCTAGCGGGGCGCAAGGATCACGGCTGCGCCGCTCTGTGCGCCGACCATGCGCGACAGCGCGGCAAACAGTTCCCCGCCGTCGCGGGTATCCACCCAGCGGCCGCCTTCGTAGCGGAAATGAAACCCGCCGGACTTGGCCGCCACCCATATTTCGCGCGCCGCGCTCTGCCGGTTGATGATCATTTTGCTGCCATCCTCGAACCCGAGCTCGAGAATGCCGCCGGGCTTCATCTGCAGGTCGACATCCAGGCCCGCCGCGTCGGCGCACTCCTCGACGGCCACCTCGATCCCGGAAAGGGTTTCTGTCGCCAGCCGTTCAAATTCAGAGTCCGTCATCGCCGGATTCCCCTGTGGTCTGCGGCCTTCATGCTAACATCATGATTTTACGCTCACTCATGCGCTTTTCGCGTCTGTCGACGGCAGTCCTTGCCGCAGCCCTTTGCGCGGCGCTGCTCCCGGGCTGCGGTTCAAAAGGCCCGCTTTACCTGCGGGACAATCCGCCTGCGGGCTTGAAGCTTCCCAGGCCGGCCACGCCCACGCCGGTTCCCTATCCGGCCGACCCGGCCGCCGAGGAACCGGAAAAGCGGGACTGAAGGGATCACCGATGGGCTTTGCTTACCGCGACGGGAAACTCTGCGCCGAAGAGGTTCCGCTCGAAGAACTCGCTCGCCGCCACGGCACGCCCTGTTATGTCTATTCACGGGCATCGATCGAGGCCGCCTACCAGGAGTACGCCGCGGCGCTCGCCGGGAGGCCTTCGCTGATCGCTTATTCCGTCAAGGCCAACTCGAATCTCGCAATCCTCGGGATCATGAGCCGGCTCGGCGCGGGCTTCGACATCGTTTCGGGCGGGGAACTGAGCCGTGTAATCGCAGCGGGTGGCGATCCGCGCAAGGTCGTCTTCTCGGGCGTAGGCAAGACCTCGGCCGAAATCGCCCAGGCCCTCGAGGCGGGAGTCCTGAGCATCAACCTCGAATCGACCGGCGAACTCGAGCGCGTCGAAGCGGTCGCAGCGCAACTCGGCAAGGTTGCCCCGGTCGCCTTTCGCGTCAATCCCGATGTCGACGCGCGGACCCATCCATACATTTCGACGGGGCTGAAGGAGAACAAGTTCGGCATCGCGTTCGCCGACGCCGAGGCCCTGTACAAGGATGCCGCTCGCAAGCGGCATATCCGGGTCGTGGGCATCGGCTGCCACATCGGGTCGCAGCTGACCTCGTCCGGCCCGTTCGTCGCGGCGGCCGAACGCATGCTCGCCCTGGTGGAGCGCCTCGACAGGGCCGGGATCGCGCTGGAGCACATCGACCTCGGCGGCGGGGTGGGCATCCGGTACAGGGACGAGACGCCTGAGCCGATCGGCGCCTTCCTGGACGGCGCGCTGGGCATGCTCGCGGGCCGCAAGGAGACCCTGATCGTGGATCCCGGCCGCTCGCTGGTGGGCAACGCGGGCGTCCTGCTCACCCGCGTCGAATACGTCAAGCCCGGCGAGGCGAAAAACTTCCTGGTGGTCGACGCCGCGATGAACGACCTGCTCCGCCCGTCCCTGTACAGCGCCTGGCACGACGTGCTGCCAGTGCGGAAGGGCGCGACGCCGGCAGATGTTTACGACGTGGTCGGGCCGGTCTGCGAGACGGGCGACTTCCTCGCCAAGGACCGGCGGCTGGCGGCAGTGGCAGGCGATTTGCTTGCGGTAATGTCGGCAGGCGCCTACGGGATGGCGATGAGTTCAAACTACAACTCGCGGCCGCGGGCCGCCGAGGTCCTGGTCGACGGGACAGCTGACTACGTCGTCAGAGAGCGCGAAACGGTCGCCGATCTCTTTGCCAAGGAGCATGTTTTACCGTAGATTTTTTTGACTTTCGTGCCGCCCCCTTCCCTCAGAGGCCCAATGGCATCCGCATTTCGTCCCAGCAACCGCATTTTCCTGGCCTTCGCGCTCGTGGTCGTGCTTGCCGCGGGCGGCGCCGCGACCTACCTCATCAAGGATTCACGCGCCAAGGAGTCCCCGGCAAAGGGTGCGGGCAAGCCCCCGGCCAGCGTGCCGGTGATGGTCGCCGCGGTCGGGCAGCAGACGCTGGCTGTGCGGATACAGGCGATCGGCAACGTCGAGGCCTACACGACCGTGGCCGTGAAGGCGCGGATCGACGGCCAGATCCTCGAAGTCAACTTCCAGGAAGGCAAGGAAGTCAAAAAGGGCGACATCCTGTTCCGGATCGACCCGCGACCCTTCGAGGCGGCGCTCAGGCAGTCCGAGGCCCAGGCACTGCGCGACGTCGCGAGCCGCGACCAGGCCGCATCGCAGGAGCGCCGCTACCAGGAACTGCTCGACAAGAATTTCGTCTCCAAGGACGCCTACGCGCAGTTCCGCACCAACGCCGCCACGGCCGAGGCGACCTCGAAGGCGAGCCAGGCCGCGCTCGAAAACGCGAAGCTCAACCTCGACTACACGATCATCCGCTCGCCCGTGAACGGGTTCGTGGGCCGCGCCCTGCTGCAGGCCGGCAACATGGTAAAGGCGAACGACACGCTGCCGCTGGTGGTCATCAACCAGGTGAAGCCGGTGTACGTGGGCTTCGCCATCCCCGAAACCCAGCTGCAGGTGGTGCGCGACCTGATGCGCAAGAACCCGCTGTCGGTCGAGGTCACCGCTCCGGGTACCGACAAGCCGATCGCCACGGGCCGCATCGCCTTCGTCGACAACGCTGTCGACCAGACCACCGGCACGATCAAGGTCCGCGCGATCTTCGACAATGCCGATACCCAGTTGTGGCCCGGACAGTTCGTTACGGTCAGGGTCAAGCTCTACGACCAGGAGAACGCGATCGTGGTGCAATCGCGCGCGCTCCAGACCGGCCCGAACGGCCAGTTCGTATACGTGGTGAAACCGGACATGACGGCCGAGGTACGCAAGGTCGTGGTCACCCGCTCGGAAGGCGACTTGTCCGTCCTGGCCGAAGGCGCCCTGGCCAAGGGCGAGAAAGTGGTGGTGCGCGGCGCACTGCGCCTGGCACCCGGCTCCAAGGTCGTGATCCAGGACGGCGCGGGCGCCTGATGAACCTCTCGGCAATCTTCGTCCGTCGGCCGGTCATGACGGTGCTCGTAATGGTCGGCATCCTCATTTTCGGGATCGTCGGCTTCCGCCTGCTGCCCGTAAGCCAGCTGCCGAACATCGACTACCCGACCATCCAGGTGACGGCGGAACTCCCGGGCGCAGCGCCCGAGACCATGGCCTCCGCGGTGGCGACCGTGCTCGAAAAGCAGTTCTCGACGATCGCCGGCATCGACTCGATGACTTCGATCAGCGGCCAGGGCTCGACCTCGGTCACCATCCAGTTCAACCTCGACCGGGACATCGACGCCGCCGCCCAGGACGTGAACTCGGCGATCGCCGCCACCGCGCGCCTGCTGCCGCCCGCGATGCCTACTCCGCCGTCATTCCGCAAGGTGAACCCGGCCGACTTCCCCGTGTTCTTCCTCGCGCTCACTTCCGAAACGCTGCCGATCTCAACCGTCAACGAGTACGCGGAGACCTACCTGGCCCAGCGCATCTCGACGGTCAGCGGCGTAGCGCAGGTCCAGGTGTTCGGGCAGCAGAAATACGCGGTGCGCGTGCAGGTGGATCCGAGCGCGCTCGCCGCCCGGGGCGTGAGCATGAACGAGGTCCAGCAGGCGGTGGCCTCCGCGAACGTCAACCAGCCCACCGGGACCCTCTACGGCAAGGATCGCATGTTCGCCGTCCAGGCGACCGGGCAGTTGTACGACGCCGCGGCGTTCAAGCAGGTCATCGTCACCTATCGCAACGGCTCGCCGGTGAGGCTGGGCGAGGTCGGCACCGTGATCGACAGCGTGCAGAGCGACAAGATCGCCGCCTGGTTCAAGGACAAGCGCGGCATCGTGCTCGCGATCCAGCGCCAGCCCGGCACCAACACCATCGAGGTGGTGGACGCCGTCAAGAAGCTGCTGCCGACGTTCCGGGCGGAAGTGCCGCCCGCGATCGGCATTGAAATCCTGTATGACCGGACGGTGATGATCCGCGCCTCGGTCGAGGAGGTGGAGTTCACCCTGCTGCTCGCCCTTATGCTCGTGGTGGGCGTGATCTTCGTCTTCCTGCGCAACGTTTCGGCGACGATCATCCCCAGCATCGCGCTGCCGATGTCGATCGTGGGGACGTTCGCGGTGATGTACATGTTCGGCTACAGCGTGGACAACATTTCGCTGCTTGCGCTCACGCTGTGCGTCGGCTTCGTCGTCGACGACGCGATCGTCATGCTCGAGAACATCAGCCGGCACATCGAGCTCGGCAAGACCGTGATGCAGGCCACGCTGGACGGATCGAAGGAGATCGCGTTCACGATCCTGTCGATGACCATCTCGCTCGCCGCCGTGTTCATCCCGGTGTTCTTCATGGGCGGGATCCTGGGGCGCCTCCTGCACGAGTTCGCAGTGGTGATCATCGTCGCGGTGCTGATCTCCGGCTTCGTTTCGCTGTCGCTCACCCCGATGATGTGCAGCCGCATCCTCAAGCCGCACGATCCCCACAAGAAGCACGGCCTCGTGTTCCTCGCCTTCGAGCGCGGGTTCGACGCCTTCCGCGACCTCTATGGCTGGACGCTGAAATGGGTGCTTGCGCACCAGCGCTTCACGATCCTCGTGTTCTTCGCGATCGTCATCGCCACCGGCATGCTGTTCGCGCGCGCGCCCAAGGGGTTCCTGCCGAGCGAGGATTCGGGCCAGCTGTTCGTGTTCACCGAAGGGCCGCAGGACGCGTCGTTCCAGAGCATGGTGGACCTGCAGCGCCAGGTCGCCGAAATCGTGCGCAAGGACCCCAACGTCGAGGCGATCATGTCGTTCGTCGGCGCGAGCAACTTCAACCCGGCGAGCAACAGCGGCCGCATCACCATCGCGCTCAAGCCATACGGCACGCGCAAGCCGGCGGACGACGTGGTGCGCGAACTGCGGCCCAAACTCGCCAAGGTGGTCGGCATGAAGACGTTCGTGCAGAACGTCCCGACGATCCGGATCGGGTCGCTGACCAAGAGCCCCTACCAGTACGTCATCCGGGGGGCCAATACCGAGCAGCTCTACCACTGGGCGCCGCTGATCGAGGCGAAGCTCCGCTCGCTGCAGGGCATCGTGGACGTCTCTTCCGACCTGCAGATCGCCCGGCCGCAGGTGAACGTGAACATCGACCGGGAGAAGGCCGCGGCGATGGGCGTCTCCGTGCAGCAGATCGAGAGCACCCTTAATTTCGCGTTCGGGGCCTCGCAGGTGTCGACGATCTACACCGCGACCAACCAGTACTGGGTGATCCTGGAACTCGAGCCGCGCTACCAGACCGACCCCTCGGCCCTCGGCCTGCTCTACGTGCGCTCCAACTCCGGCGCCCTTGTGCCCCTGAATTCCCTGGCGCGGCTGACCTATAACGTCGGCCCCCTCGCGGTCACCCACCTCGGGCAGCTGCCCTCGGTCACCTTCTCGTTCGACCTTCGACCCGGTGTGGCGCTTTCGCAGTCCATCGAAGAGGTCAACAAGGCGGTCGAGACGCTGCAGGTGCCGGCGACCATCACGGCATCGTTCGGCGGCACGGCGCAGGCGTTCCAGAGCTCGCTGCAGGGCATGGGCATCCTGCTGCTGCTGTCGGTGTTCGTGATCTACCTCGTGCTCGGCATCCTGTACGAGAGCTTCATCCACCCGCTCACCATCCTGTCGGGACTGCCGACCGCGGGCCTCGGCGCGCTGGTCACGCTGATGGCGTTCGGGATCGAGCTCAACATGTACGCCTTCGTGGGCATCATCATGCTGATCGGCATCGTCAAGAAGAACGCCATCATGATGATCGACTTCGCCGTCGAGGCGCAGCGCAACGACGGCAAGCCCCCCGCCGAGGCGATCTACGAGGCGGGCATCATCCGCTTCCGGCCGATCATGATGACAAGCGCGGCGGCCCTGATGGGCAGCCTGCCGATCGCGATGGGCTTCGGCGCGGGCGGCGCGGCGCGCATGCCGCTCGGCCTGGCGGTGGTCGGCGGCCTGCTCCTCTCCCAGGTGCTCACTCTGTACATCACCCCGGTCGTCTACATCTACTTCGAGCGCCTGCAGCAGTGGATCAACGAGCGGCGCAGCCGTAGTGCCGCACCCATGGCTGGCGGCCACGCCGATCCGGACGCGACTCTCGTGATTCCCCCTCGCGGGGCGGCGTTCCCGGCCGGGCCGCAGGGCCCGCAGGACTGAGCCCGGCCTTCGGGCCGCAAACCTCTCAGTAGGTCTTGTAGGGCAGGAACTTTCCGCTGAGCTCGACATGCACCCGGTCGCCCTTGGGGTCCGGCTGCCGCTGCAGGTCCATCGAAAAGTCGATCGCGCTCATGATGCCGTCCCCGAACTCCTCGTGGATCAGTTCCTTCATGGTCGTGCCATAGACGTTGACGATTTCGTACAGGCGGTAGATCAGCGGGTCCGTCGGGACGGCCGTGGGCAGGGAACCCTTGTACGGCACGACCTGCAGCAGCATCACCGCCTCCTCGGGCAGGTCGAAGATTCTCCCCACCGTCTCGGCCTGCTTCTTCGTCATCTGCATCTGGCCGAGGCACGCGGCGGTGACCCACTCCTTGGATTCGCCCACCTTCTTCGCCACGGCCGACCACTTCAGCCCCTTCTTCATCTTGCGGAAGACGATCAGGTCGGTGACGTCCTCCCGCTTCATGGGCTTCATCATGCTGGCGAGTGCGGACTCGGGTTCGCGTTTCATTGCTGTTCTCCTCTAGTGTCTGAGATTGACGACGTTGGGCGCCGGGCGCGGCGCGGCTGCGGGGGCAATCACCGGTTCCAGTCCCGGCCGCACGACCGGCGCCTGCAGGTCCGGGGCGCCTTCGGCTGCGCACTGGAAGAGCTTCGAGCGGTTGATCAGGAAATCCACCAGGTGGTTGCGGATGCGGTAGTACCGGGGTTGGCGGTGTCCGGAGAAAGGCAGCACAAGGCATGCCAGCCAGTCACGGCACGGGGATGGACATCCCCGCGGCGTCAATCAGCCTTCGTCGCCCCGGCGCAGTGCGCTACGCACCCGAACGGAGCGGGCGCGGAAAGGCCCGGAATGCGAGCAGCGCGGCGAAGGCGAGCGCGAACAGGATCGGCTCGGTCAGGTCGCGCTTTACCAGCCACCAGAAGTGCAGCACGCCGAGCACGGCAATCGCATAGGCAAGGCGGTGCAGCCGCTGCCAGTTGCGCCCGAGGCGCCTGACCATGGCGCTGTTCGACGTCGCCGCGAGCGGCAGGAGCAGCAGGAAAGCGGCGAACCCGACGGTGACGAACGGGCGCTTCACCACGTCCTTCAGGATCTCGGCCGCGTCGAACCAGTGGTCGAACCAGATGAAGGTGGTGAAGTGCGCCAGCGCATAGAAGAACGCAAACAGCCCGAGCATGCGGCGCAGCCGCAACAGCCAGTTCGCGCCCGACAACCTGCGCAGCGGCGTGACCGCCAGCGTCGCCGCCAGCAGGAACAGGGTCCACCACCCGGTGGAACGGGTGATGGTCTCGATCGGGTTGGCGCCCAGGCGGTCTGTGAACGCGCCGTAGACGAGCCGCGCGAGCGGCGCCAGGCACGCGGCAAACAGTCCCGCCTTGATCCAAGAGACCTGGTTCGCGCGGGGCTGCCAGGCCATCAGTAGAATTTCTTCAGGTCCATGCCCGTGTACAGGCCCGCCACCTGGTCGGCGTAGCCGTTGAACATCAGGGTCTTCCTCTTCGGCTGGAAAAAACTGTCTTCGCCGATGCGCCGCTCGGTCGCCTGGCTCCAGCGCGGATGGTCCACCGCCGGGTTCACGTTCGAGTAGAACCCGTATTCGCTCGCCGCCGCGATGTTCCAGGACGTCTTCGGCATGGTCTCCATGAAAGTGATCCTGACGATCGACTTGATGCTCTTGAAGCCGTATTTCCAGGGCACCACGATCCGCACCGGCGCGCCGTTCTGGTTGGGCAGGACCTCGCCATAGAGGCCGAACCCGAGCAGCGCCAGCGGATGCATGGCCTCATCCATGCGCAGCCCTTCCACGTACGGCCATTCGAGCACCGGGAGCCGCAGCCCGATCATGCTCTCGGGCTGGGTGGCCGTGGTGAAGGCCACGTACTTTGCCTTCGCAGTGGGCTCTACGCGCTTGATCAGTTCCGCCAGCGAATACCCCACCCAGGGGATCACCATCGACCACCCTTCCACGCAGCGCATGCGATAGACGCGCTCTTCCATCGGCGCAAGCTTGAGCAGGTCCTCGATGTCGATCGGCTTCCTGTTCTTCACTTCCCCGTCGATCGCCACCGACCACGGGCGCGTCTTCAGCTTGTGCGCGTACTGGGCGGGCTGCGACTTGTCCGTCCCGAACTCGTAGTAGTTGTTGTAGGTGACC
>JAFEDL010000060.1:0-9011 GCA_018241645.1 Pseudomonadota bacterium | reverse complement strand
AGCCGGGCCAGCTTGCCCTGCTCCGTGATCGGGGCGGCGGTCTGGGCGAATGCGCGGCCGGCCGCGGGCAGCATGGTCCCGGCCACGCCGAGCGCGGCCGCCTGCCGCAGGAATTCCCGGCGGCGGCGGTAGATGGCTTGCGGGGTGATTTCGGACGGGAGGATGTCCGACGGTCTTTTGATCAGCATGGGGCGCGCTCCGGGTTGTGTCTCGGCATTGGTCGCCAAACGGGGGGAATGCTTACGCAAGATTGCACGTTCTGCAATGCCTGCCTGGCTTGGAGGCGGGCGGGAACCGATCGGTTCCCGCATTCCCTCAGGGATTGAGCTGCTTGTAGGCGGAGTTCGCCACGGCCAGCAATTCCTCGCGGTTGAGATCCGCCGAGGAAAGCGCATAGCCCACGTTGCGATCGATCCAGTAGAACACGCCCACATTTCCCTCCAGGGCATACCGGAAGGCGGTCTCGCGGTTGCCGGTCGCCTCCGTGCGCACATAAAGCGTGAGGCGCCGCCCGCCCTGGTTCTGGTACATGAACTGCGCCACCGGCGAAGGCCCGCCCGCAGGCTTGGCATCCCCGGGCAGCAGGCGGCCGCCGACGAGGTTGAAACCGTTGGCGTCGAGCTTGGGCACCCGCAGGCTGGTGCCCAGCCGCTTGGAGAGCCACGCCACCAGGTGCGCCTCCTGGTCGGCGCCGACTTCCACCGGATGCCTCACTTCCGGCGAGTAGGTTGCGTGGGCCACTGCCGCATTCCTCGCGATCCCGATGGCCGCGCCGGGGACCGGCGCGCGCATCGCGTGCAGCTGCCATCCGGCCAGCGTGCCCACGCCAAGGCCCAGCACCGTGAACCCTGCCGCAAGCGCGTAGGGGCGCCACCTTGCCGAGCGTCGCTGCACACGCCGCAGGCGGCCGGGCACGGGCTCATCGAGCACGGGATTGAACAGCGCGCGCAATTCCTCGTCCTGCCGGCGATAGGCGGCAATCCGTTCGGCCTCCTCGGGGCGGGCCCCGAGCCAGGCTTCGACGTCGGCGCGCCTTGCCTCCGGCAGCTGGCCATCGACATAGGCCAGCAACTCGGCTTCGGTGACCGGCAGGTCTGTGGATTCGCTCATTTCACCACCTGCAGGCGCGCGGCCGCCGGTACGCCGTGCATCGCAGAACGCAGCTTCTCGCGCGCGCGCGACAGGCGCGACATCACCGTCCCGATGGGGATGCCCAGCGCTCCGGCGACTTCGGCATAGCTCATGTCTTCGAGCGCCACCAGCAGCAGCACCTCTTTCTGCTCGGCCGGGAGCAAAGCGAGCGCCCGCTCGAGGTCACGGATCTCGAGCGATGCGCCCTGGGTCCCGGCAATGGCCATTTCGGCACCTTCGTCGTCGAGCATGGCGTGGTCGCGGGAGGCCCGGATCTGGTTCACGTGGACGTTGTGCATGACGGTGAACAGCCAGGCGCGCAGGTCGGAGCCGGGCCGCCACAGGTGGAACTTGTTCCAGGCCCGCTCCAGGGTGTCCTGCACGAGATCGTCTGCGCGCGTGCGGTCGCCGGCCAAGGCGCGCGCGTACCGGCGCAGCCTTGGGATGAACTCGACGATCCGCTGTGCGTCATCCATGAGCGGGATTGTCGCTCATGCCGGCCCGCGGCGTAACTCAGGGCCTCGCGACGCTCCACACCTTGTTGAACCCGTCGCCGGTCTTGTCGCCGGGCTTCTGGTCCTTGACCCAGAGGTAGAGCGGCTTGCCCTTGTACTCCCATTGCCTGGTGCCGTCGTCGCGCGTGATCACCGCCCAGTCGCCGCTGGCCGTATCCGAGGCCGCGGCCATCAGCGGCGGCCAGTTCTTCGCGCAGGGGCCGTTGCACACGCTCTTGCCGCTGCCGGCGGCATCCTTGTCGAACGTGTACAGCGTCATCCCGGCGGAGTTCACCAGCATGCCGTTTTCGACCTTGGCCGGGGAGGTTCCCATCGCGGCGCAGGCTGACAGCAGGACCGCGGCGCAGGCCGCGAGTAAGTGTGCAAGACGTGTATTCATCGGTGTGCTCCAGTGAAGTTGAGGATCCCCTTTCACCGCAAACACGCACTGCGGCCCGCTATTCCGCCGCAAAAGAAAAACCCCGCCCGGCTGGCCGGGCGGGGTTCCTGTCCGGTTCCTGGAAGCGCTTGCTACTTGGAACGGAAATCGTCGTGGCAGGCGGCGCACGCCTTGCCGGTGGCGCCGAACTGCGCCTTGATGGCGCCCTGGTCGCCGCCCTTGGCCACCTGCGCGAGCTTCGCCACCTCGCCCTGCATGTTCTCCATGGCCTTGTCGAACTTGGCCTTGTCGGACCAGACCTCGGGCTTGGCCTTGGTCGCTTTCTCGTCCTTCGTGCTGGGCTGGAATCCTTCGGCCGGCATCTTCGACAGGACTTCCAGGTAGCCCGCGTTGCGTGCCACCACGGCGGCGTCGAACGGCCGGTCGCCGCGCATCATTGCGCCGATCGGGCCGAAGTACCAGCCGATCAGGGCCATGGCTGACTGGCGCTGCTTCACCAGCTGTTCGGGCTTGGCCTGCGCAGAGGCCTGGAACGAGGCACCGGCACCCAGCGCGACTGCAACGGCGGCGAGCAGGAATTTCTTCTTCATTCGGTTCTCCTAGAAAGGTCGTTTAACGATCAGGATTACGGCGACGAGCGCCAGCACAAAAAGGCCCAGCGCCCGCCACGAGCTGACGAAACGCACAGCCGGAACCTCGGTTTGGGAGTCGAGCATCTTCACCCCGGTGAACATCGCCCCCACCAGGTTTTCCTTCTTCACGAGGACATGGAACGCTACCGCCGCGATGTGCGCCGCCGCGAGGGCGAGCAGCACGTAGAAATTGTAGTAGTGGAACGAAGTGAGCTGGTCGGAAACCTCCTTGCTCACGAACTTGTACAGGGGGCCTTCGATCGAGATGTCGTCGTTGGAAAAGAGCCCCGTGCCCGCCTGCGCGAGGAGGAGGAGCAGCATCACCAGCACCATCCAGCCGCCGAGCGGGTTGTGGCCCGCCACGTGCGCCGGCGAGCGCGACAGGAGCTTGCGCATGAATGCGATGCAGGCGCCCGGCCCGGCGAGGAAGCTGGAGAACCGGGCGTGGGTGCTGCCGGCGAATCCCCACAGGACCCGGAACAGGACCAGCGCCAGGATCATGTACCCGGAGTACATGTGCCATTCCATCCAGTTGCCCTTCGCCTTGCCGCTGAAGAACATGAATCCGAACAGGGCCACCAGCAGCCAGTGGAACAGGCGCACGGGAAGGTCCCACACTTTGACGGCGCGGTGCAGTTCGCTCATGTCCATCCCCGGGAAACAGCGCGGACGGGAATTCTATTCCACCCTCGCGCGCAAACAGAAAGGGGCGGGTCCTTGCGGAACCGCCCCTCGCCGGTGGCCACGCGCCTGGAGCCGGGCTACCGCAGCCCGGCGGCGTACTCGGCCACGGCCTTCATCTCGCCCTCGGTCATGCGCGCCGCAACGCCGCGCATCATGCCGCCGGGATCGTTGGCCCGGAGGCCGGACTGGAAGGCCTTGAGCTGCGCCTCGATGTACTCCGCATACTGGCCGGCGATGCGCGGATACTGCGCCGGGATGCCCGAGCCATCCGGGCCGTGGCAACCTGCGCAGGCCGCCACGCCGGTGGCGAGGTTGCCGCCGCGCCAGAGCTTCTGCCCGGCGGAAGCGAGCTTGCTGTCCTTCGCGGTCGCGGGCTTGAGCTTCTGGCCCGCGAAATAGGCGGCGAGGTTCTTCATGTCGTCGGGCGAGAGGTTCGCCACCATCCCCGCCATGATCGGGTTGTCGCGCTCCGCCTTCTTCGCGCCCTGCGGCTTGAAGTTCATGAGCTGCTTGTGCAGGTACTCGGGAAACTGGCCGGCGATCTTGGGATTGGCGGGCGCGACGCTGTTGCCGTCGGCGCCATGGCACGCGACGCAGACCTGCGTGGCGATCACCTGACCCTTGGCCGGGTCCGCCTTGGCGGCTTCCTTCTTCGCGGCGGCTTCCGCAGCAAACGCCGAACCTGCCGAAACCGCGAGGGCCGCGCCGGCCAACAGCGCCAAGAATCGCTTCATGATTTCTCCATAGCTACCGGTCGAAACCCGTTATTCTATAACACCTTTGGTGATTCCCATGCCCGCCCCCAAGCCCCCCTCCCCAGCCTTCGCCAATATCCGCTTCCTCATCTCGGCCAGCCAGCTCGAAGGCCTGCCGCAGGACGAGCTCCCGGAAGTGGCTTTCGTCGGCCGCTCCAACGTGGGGAAATCGAGCGCGCTGAACATCCTGGCCAACCGCAGGCGGCTTGCATTCGTCAGCAAGACGCCGGGACGCACGCAGCTCATCAACTTCTTCTCGCTCGGGGAAGGCGCGCGCCTCGTGGACCTGCCGGGGTACGGCTACGCCAAGGTCCCGCATGGGGTGCGCGACGACTGGGGCAAGCTCGTGGCCGGCTACTTGCAGACGCGGCGTTCACTCCTTGGCGTGGTCTCGCTCATGGATGCGCGCCGGCCGCTCACCCCGCTGGACGTCCAGCTGCTGGGATGGCTCGCGCCGCTGCAGGACATCCAGCAGCGCCGGTTGCTGGTGCTGCTCACCAAGGCCGACAAGCTCACCAGGAGCGAGCAGGGCCGGACGCTGATCGCGACCCGCAAGGAGCTCGAAAGGCTCGGCATCCATGGCGACTGCCTGCTCTTTTCGAGCCAGACCCGCCAGGGCGTCGAGGAAACCCGCGAGCACATCGACGGATGGCTCGCCGGAAAATAAAAAGCCCCCGGTAAAGGGGAGTAAACCGGGGGCGAAAAAGCCTTAACTTGGAATTAAGGCATCCCGCTCAGGGAGGAGAAGCGGGAGACGACTTGCATCGCCTGTACATAAGATTTGTCGCCGGGCAAAAAGTTCCGGAAATATTTCCCCCGCGAAATCAGTACACTGGCGTTTCGGGCGAAATTAAAATCCCACAAAACTCTTGCGGTCTTTGAATCCGATGAACATCTACGGCAAATTCCCGGCAGTGCGCATGCGGCGCATGCGGCGCGACGATTTTTCCCGGCGCCTGATGCGCGAAAACGTCCTCACTGCGGACGACCTGATCTATCCCGTGTTCGTGCTCGACGGCAAAGGCCGCACCGAGAAAGTCGCGTCCATGCCCGGCGTGGAGCGCGTGACGCTCGACCGCCTGCTGCCAGTCGCGGAAGAGTGCATGAAGCTGCGCGTTCCCGTGATGGCGCTGTTCCCGGTCATCGACCAGAAACTGAAGTCCCTCGACGGCCGCGAAGCCCATAACCCGAAGGGGCTCATCCCGCGCGTCGTGCGCGAACTCAAGAAGAACTTTCCCGACCTCGGCGTGATGACCGACGTCGCGCTCGATCCGTACACATCTCACGGCCAGGACGGCGTGGTCGACAGGAACGGCTACATCATCAACGACGTCACGCTCGCGGTCCTCGAGAAGCAGGCCCTCGCGCAGGCCGAGGCCGGCGTCGACATCGTGGCGCCTTCCGACATGATGGACGGGCGCATCGGGCGCATTCGCACGGCGCTGGAAAAGACCGGACATATCCACACGAAGATCATGGCCTACTCGGCCAAGTACGCGTCGGGCTTCTACGGCCCGTTCCGCGACGCCGTGGGCTCGGCGAAGAACCTCGGCAAGGGCGACAAGAAGACCTACCAGATGGACCCGGCGAACTCCGACGAGGCGCTGTGGGAAGTCGGGCTGGACCTCGCGGAAGGCGCCGACATGGTGATGGTGAAGCCGGGCATGCCTTACCTCGACATCGTGCGGCGCGTGAAGGACGAGTACAAGGCGCCGACATTCGTATACCAGGTGTCGGGCGAATACGCGATGCTGCGCGCCGCGATCGCCAACGGCTGGCTGGCCGACAACGTGATCATGGAGTCGCTCGTCGCGTTCAAGCGCGCCGGCGCCGATGGCATCCTGACCTACTTCGCGCTCGAAGCCGCGCGCGCCATCAAGGACGCCGGCTAGGCCGGAAGTTAGGACTTCCCGGCGCGCTCCAGCGCGACCAGGAACTTGTCGGCCTTCTGGTACCCGATCACGCGCAGGCCGCGGATCTCCGCCCCGCGCGCGTCGAAGAAGATGATGCCCGGCGGGCCGAACAGCGAAAACCGCTTCAGCAGTTCCTTGTGGTCTTCCGTATTGGCGGTCACGTCGGCGCGCAAGAGCAGCATGCCGTTCATCTTTTCCTTCACCTTCGCGTCCGTGAACGTGAAGGACTCCATCTCCTTGCAGGACACGCACCAGTCGGCATAGAAGTCGAGCATCGCGGGCTTGCCGGGCGCGCGCAGTTTTTCGGTCAGCTCCTCGATCGAATTCACGGCCTCGAACTTCAGCCCGTGCGCGGGCGGGCGCGGCGTGACGAGCGGTGAGATCACCGGCCACGCGATCCACACCGCCACGGCGAGCAGCAGCACGCCGAAGAATTTCTTCACCGTGTTCATCCACGGGCCGGACTTGGGCAGGAACGCGCCTTCCGACACGCCCACCACGACCAGCGGCACGCCCATGCCCAGCGCCATCGCGAACAGCGCGCCGCCGCCGAGGACCACGTCCTTCGTCTGGCTGATGTAGAGCAGCGCGCCGGCGAGCGGCGCCGCGACGCAGGGGCTCACGATGACCGCGGAGAGCACGCCCATGCCGGCCACCGACGCGACGTGGCCGCCGCGCAGTTTCTGGTGCTTCGAGGACAGGTGGTTGTGCAGGAACGAGGGCAGCTGCAGGTCGTGGAAGCCGAACATCGAGAGCGACAGCCAGACGAACACCAGCGCGAACCCCGACAGCACCCAAGGGTTCTGCAGCGCGGCCGCGATCAGCGTGCCCGAGTACGCGGCGGCCACCCCCGCGATCGCATAGGTCACCGCCATGCCGAGCACATAGGCCAGCGACAGGATCAGCGCGCGCAGCTTGTTGAGGTCGCGACCCTCGCCCGCGATGATGCCCGACAGGATCGGGATCATCGGCAGCATGCACGGTGTGAACGCGAGCAGCAGGCCGAAGCCGAGGAAGCTCAGCAACACCAGCCAGAAGCTGCCGGACTCGAACAGCGCCACGATGTCGAAATCGCTCGCCGAGGTGGAGAACCGCGGGTTGGGCGGCACCAGCTCGGGCCCCTGCGTTAGCGCGGGCGTGCTGGACGCGCCGGACCCGGCCGGCGGAAGCTTCACGCTGGCCTTGGTCTGCATGGGGACATAACAGACGCCCACGTCGGCGCAGCCTTGCGAGGTCACCACCAGCTTGAGCGTGTCGCCGCCCGATCCGGTCCGTTCGACCGGCAGCAGCACGGTCACCTGCTTGCGGTAGGTCTCCACTTCCCCGAAGAACTCGTCCTTCTTGCGCGTCCCGGGCGGAAAATCCGGGGCGCCGAACTTGACGGCGGCGCCCCCGAATCCCGGTTCGGACTCGAACTTGAAGCGCTCGCGGTAGAGGTAATACCCCTCGGCGATGTCGAACTTCACTTCCACCGTGCGGTCGTCGACGGCGCGAGTCGACATGCGGAACGCCTTCTCGGGTTCCAGCAGGTCGGCCTCGTTGACCGCGGCCGCATGGGCAAAGCCCGCGTACAGCGCGAGGAGGAGGGCCAGCAGGCGGGCGAGGGTCATGGTCGGGTTTCCTGCGCCACCCACTCGAGGTATTCGGGCAGGCCGCGCTCGACTGGGACAGCAATGATTTCGGGAAGTTCGTAAGGATGGTTCGCGCGGATCGCCGCCTCCAGCGCCGGATACCGCTCGGCGGTGGTCTTGATCAGCACCGGATGCTCCTCGTCGTGCTGCACTTCGTCCTTCCAGCGGTATACCGAGCGGCATGGGGCGAGGATGTTGACACAGGCGGCCGCGCGCTGCCCGATCAGCGCGTCGGCGAGCTTTTCCGCTGTCGCCCGGTCCGGCAGGTTGGTGATCACCAGCAAGGCACTCATGCCGCCCGCCTTGCCGCCGGAACGCCGTCGTGCACGGTCGGGTACGCGAGCTTCACGCCCAGGCGTTCCTTGATCCTGCGGTTGACGAGGCGCCGCGACTCGCCCATGAACGAAAGCATCGTTGCCGGGATCGATTGCGCCGCCTCGGCCCGCGTTACGCGCGGCGGTCTCGGCAGGCCGAGCCGCGCGGCGACCAGGTCGAAGTACTCGCCCATCTTCATCTGCGTGTCGTCCGAGGCGTTATAGATCCCGGCGGGCGCGGCCGGGTCGAGCGCGGCGAGTGCCATTGCCGCAAGGTCATCGGCGTGGATATGGTTCGTGTACACGTCGTCTTGGTCGGCCAGGACCGGCATTCCTTGCACCAGCCGATCGACCGGCAGGCGGTCCGCGGCGTAAATGCCCGGCGCCCGCAGCACGACGACTGCACTATTGTGCCGTTCGCCCCACGCGATCAGCTGCCGCTCGGCGTCCACGCGCCGCACCGCCCGCGGGGTTTGCGGGTTCACGGCCCGGGTTTCATCCACCCACTCGCCGCCGCAATCGCCGTAAACGCCGCTGGTGCTGATGTACACAAGGCGGCTTGGTAGAATTCCCCCCGCTTCGAGGCAGGACAGCAGGGCCGCTGTTCGCGGGTCGGCGCCGCCCGCGTTGGGCGGCGGGGCGCAGTGCAGGACCGCATCGGCCCAGCCGGCGAGCGGGGACAGGGTTTCCGGGCGGTCCAGGTCAATGCCAAGGCTGCGCGAAACAGCGCGCACCTCCACCCCTTTCGGCAGCAGGGCGGCGGTACGATGGGCGATGTCGCCATAACCAATCACCAACAGGCGGTTCATTTCGCCATTTTACGGCCATGCACACCATAACCCTCTCCCCCGGCGGCCAGACCTTCCAGGCCGAAGACCACGAATCCGTCCTGACGGCCGCCCTGCGGGCCGGGCTGGTGATCCCGTACGGCTGCAAGAACGGCGCCTGCGGCTCCTGCAAGGGCAAGATCATTTCGGGCACGGTCGACTACGGCACCTACCAGGAGAAGGCCCTGCCGGCCGCCGAGCGCGAGCAGGGCAAGGCGCTGTTCTGCCAG
>JAFEDL010000005.1 GCA_018241645.1 Pseudomonadota bacterium | reverse complement strand
GTAGATCAGGTTGCCGGCCTTGTCCCCCTTCCACGCCTTCACCAGGCCCAGGTCCGCGGTCAGCGAACGCTCCATCACGTACTTCTTGCCGTCGAACTCGCGCACCTCCTTGCCTTCCGCGACCACGGTGCCCAGGCCCGTCTTGGTGAAGAAGGCCGGGATGCCGGCGCCGCCGGCGCGCAGCTTCTCGGCGAGCGTGCCCTGCGGCGTGAACTCGAGCTCGAGCTCGCCGGCGAGGTACTGGCGCTCGAACTCGGCGTTCTCGCCCACGTAGCTGGAAATCATCTTCTTGATCTGCCGGGTCTCGAGCAGCTTGCCCAGGCCGAACCCGTCGACGCCGGCGTTGTTGCTGATCGCCGTGAGGTTCTTGCGGCCGGAATGGATCACCGCCTCGATCAGGGCTTCGGGAATGCCGCACAGGCCGAATCCGCCGACCGCGAGCGTGTCGCCGTCCCGGATGATGTCGGCCATCGCGGCGGCCGCGCTGGGGTAGGTCTTGTTCATTGCTCCATCCTCTGGGAATCAGTCCGGGAATTATATGCCGCAGTGCATCACGCCGTACATCAGGCTTCGAGTTCGGGGAGGTTCCGGTACAGGTCCAGCGCCTCCGGGTTGGCCAGCGCCTCCAGGTTCTTCACCGAGCGGCCGTGCACCACGTCGCGCACCGCGAGCTCGACGATCTTGCCGCTGCGGGTGCGCGGGATCGCGTCCACCTGTACCACCTTGTGAGGCACGTGGTGCGGGGTCGTGTGGGTGCGGATCTGCTGCTTGATGCGCGCCACCAGCCCCTCGTCCAGCGTGATGCCCTCCTTCAGCTGCACGAAAAGCACCACGCGCACGTCCTTGGGCTTTTCGGGCGGCCAGTCCTGGCCGATCACCAGGGCCTCCACGACCTCGTCGAGCTGCTCCACCTGGCGGTAGATCTCCGCCGTGCCGATGCGCACGCCGCCCGGGTTCAGTACCGCGTCCGACCTGCCGTAGATGACGAGCCCGCCGTGCTCCGTGATCTCGCACCAGTCGCCGTGCCGCCACACGTTCGGGTAGGTCTCGAAGTAGGCCGCCCGGTACTTGGCCCCGCCCGGGTCGTTCCAGAACCCGATCGGCATCGACGGGAACGGCCGCGTGCAGACCAGCTCGCCCTTGCCGCCGCGCAGCGGGTGGCCGTGCTCGTCGAAGACCTCGATCTTCAGGCCCAGGCCCGGCGACTGGATCTCGCCGCGCCACACCGGCAGCATCGGGTTGCCCAGCACGAAGCACGAGACGATGTCGGTGCCGCCGGAAATCGACGACAGGCACACGTCGGCCTTCACGTCGCGGTACACGTAGTCGAAGCTCTCCTCGCCCAGCGGCGAGCCGGTCGACAGGATCGCGCGCACCGTGTCCAGGTTGTGCGTTTCGCGCGGCTTCAGGCGGATCTTGGCGATTGCGTCGATGAACTTGGCCGAGGTGCCGAAGTGCGTCATGCCCTCGGCCTGCGCGTAGTCGAACGTCACCCGCCCGCGGTTCACGAAGGGCGAGCCGTCGTAGAGCAGCAGCGTGGCCTCGGCCGCGAGGCCCGAGGCGAGCCAGTTCCACATCATCCAGCCCAGCGTGGTGAAGTAGAACACCCGGTCGCCCGGCTTCACGTCCGAGTGCAGCTTGTGCTCCTTCAGGTGCTGCAGCAGCGTGCCGCCGGTGCCGTGCACGATGCACTTGGGCACCCCGGTCGTGCCCGACGAGTACAGGATGTAGAGCGGGTGGTTGAACTCCACCGGCTCGAACTCGATCGCGCGCGCGGCGAACGGCGCGAGGAACCCTTCGAGCATCACCCCGTTGCGGATCCCGGAAACGTCCGGGGCCTCGCTGAGGTAAGGCACCACCACCACCCGTGCCAGCGTAGGCAGCCTGTCGACGATCGCGCGCGCGTCGGTCAGCGAATCGACCTGCTTGCCAGCGAACAGGTAGCCGTCGGCGCACAGCATCACCTTCGGTTCGATCTGCCCGAAGCGGTCGACCACGCCCTGCACGCCGAAATCCGGCGAGCACGAGGACCACACGGCGCCGATGCTCGAAGAGGCCAGCATGGCCGCGATCGACTCGGGCAGGTTGGGCAGGTAGCCGCATACGCGGTCGCCCTTGCCCACCCCCTCGGCCCTGAGCGCCTGCGCCAGCCGCGACACCAGGGCCTGCAGCCCGTCCCACGAGAGCCGCCGCTTGATGCGGTCCTCGCCCCAGAACACGAGCGCATCGCCCGCGCCGCGCCTGCGCAGCAGGTTCTCGGCGAAGTTGAGCCGCGCATCGGGAAACCACTGCGCGCCGGGCATCCGGTCGCCGTCTACCAGCGTCCGCTCGCCGCGCACCCCCTCCACGCCGCAGAACTCCCACACCAGCGACCAGAAGTCGCCGCTGCAGTCGGTGGACCAGCGGTGCAGTTCGTCGTAGCTCGCGAATGTGCGGCCCGCGCGCGCGCCTGCGGCCGCGGTGAACTGCGCGAGCAGCGACCCCGCCGCCCGTTCGGGCGACGGCGTCCACAGCGGGCGGTCCGCGCGGGCCGCCGTCATGCCGCGGACTGCGCCAGCATGTCCCGCACGGCCTGGGGCACGCGCACCGCCTTGCCCGTGGCCATGTTCACCCACACCACGACGGCCTCGCCGTCGGCGTAGACCGTGTCCTCGCCCTGCATGCGCAGCTCGTACAGCGTGGTCACGCTGGAGCCACCCACCCGACCGGAGAAAACCTTGATCTCCACCGTCCCGGGGTAGGTCAGCGGCTTCCTGAAATTGCAGCCGGTGCTGGCGACCACGGTCCCGGCGCCCGCGGCGTCCAGCGCCTCCCGCATTGCGTCAATCCAGCTGATCCGGGCCTGTTCCATGTAGCGGAAATAGACCGTGTTGTTCACGTGCTGCATGGCATCCATGTCGCCCCAACGGATCGGGATCAACTCCGTGTAAAGCAGCCTGCGCGGCAAATTGGTGTGCTTGGCTTCGTTCATGGCCGGGCGATTATAATTGCTGCCATGACACGCGAATCCATGGAATACGACGTTGTCGTGGTCGGCGGCGGCCCGGCGGGCCTCTCCGGCGCGATCCGGCTGAAGCAACTCGCGGCAGAACGCGGCAAGGAGGTCAGCGTCTGCGTGCTCGAGAAGGGCTCCGAGATCGGCGCCCACATCCTGTCGGGCGCGGTCATGGACCCGCGAGCCATCGACGAGCTGTTCCCCGACTGGAAAAACATGGGCGCGCCGGTCACCACCGCGGTGTCCGAGGACCGCTTCATGTTCCTCACCGAGACTGGCGCGACGAAGACGCCCGGCTGGATGCTGCCCGGGTGCTTCCAGAACCACGGCAACTACGTCATCAGCCTCGGCAACCTCGCGCGCTGGCTCGGCCAGCAGGCCGAGGCGCTCGGGGTGGAAATCTTCCCCGGGTTCGCCGCCGCCGAGGTCCTCTATGCCGAGGACGGCTCGGTCCGGGGCGTGGCCACCGGCGACATGGGCGTGGGCCGCGACGGGCAGAAGACCGGCGCCTACCAGCAGGGCATGGAACTGCACGCCAAGTACACGTTCTTCGCCGAAGGCTGCCGCGGCAGCCTCGGCAAGCAGCTCGAAGCGAAATTCAACCTGCGCAAGGACGCCGACCCGCAGGTCTACGGCATCGGCATCAAGGAGCTCTGGGAGATCAAGCCGGAGAAGCACCAGGCCGGGCTGGTGGTCCACACGGCCGGCTGGCCGCTGGATGCGCACACCTACGGCGGCTCGTTCCTGTACCACATGGAGAACAACCAGGTGGCGGTGGGCTTCGTCGTGGGGCTGGGCTACACGAACCCCTATCTCTCCCCGTACGAGGAGTTCCAGCGCTACAAGACCCACCCCTCGATCCGCGGGTTCTTCGAGGGCGGCAAGCGCATCGCCTACGGCGCCCGCGCCATCGCCGCGGGCGGGCTGCAGTCCCTGCCCAGGCTCACCTTCCCGGGCGGCGCGCTGATCGGCGACGACGCCGGGTTCCTCAACGCCTCGCGCATCAAGGGCACCCACTGCGCGATCAAGTCCGGGATGATGGCGGCCGAGGCCGCGTTCGACGCGCTGCAGGCCGGCCGCGCCGCCGACGAGCTCGCCGCCTATCCCGACGCCTACCGGCAGTCGTGGCTGTTCGACGAACTGTACCGCGCGCGCAACTTCAAGCCCTGGATGGCCAAGGGCCTGTACCTCGGCACGCTGATGGTCGGCATCGACCAGGTGGTGTTCGGCGGCAAGGCGCCGTGGACGCTGCACCACCAGCACTCCGACAACGAGACGCTGAAGAAGAAGACCGAAGTCGAGCCCATCCGCTATCCCAAGCCCGACGGCGTGCTGACATTCGACCGCCTGTCCTCGGTGTTCATCTCGAATACCAACCACAGCGAGGACCAGCCGATCCACCTGACGCTCAAGGACGCGAGCGTGCCGGTCCGCGTGAACCTCGAGCTGTACGACGCGCCGGAGCAGCGCTACTGCCCGGCGGGCGTCTACGAGATCATGCGCGACGACAACGGCGCCAACCCGCGGCTGCAGATCAACGCGCAGAACTGCGTGCACTGCAAGACCTGCGACATCAAGGACCCGACCCAGAACATCGTCTGGGTCACGCCCGAGGGCGGCGGCGGGCCGAACTACCCGAACATGTGAGCCAGGAGGCCGGCATGACCACGCAAGCGAACGCCGAACCGAAGAAATACGCGAGCATGGCGGAGTTCTATCCCTTCTACCTGTCCGAGCACGCCAACCGCACCTCGCGCCGGCTGCATTTCGTCGGCACCTCGCTCGGCCTCGTGTGGCTCGCCAGCGCGGTCGCCACGCTGAACGCCTGGTTCCTCCTCGCCGGCCTCGTCACCGGCTATGCCTTCGCCTGGGTCGGGCACTTCTTCTTCGAGAAGAACCGCCCCGCCACCTTCCAGTACCCCTTCTACAGCTTCGCGGGCGACTGGGTGATGTGGTCGGAGATCCTGCGCGGCAAGATCAAGTTCTGAGCCCGCCCGAAGCCGCCCCCATGGAGGCTCCGGCTCCCGACGACCTGAGCGAGTCCTGGCAGGTCATCCATGGCTACAGCATCAGCATCCGGCCGCTGCGGCGCGCCGACCTCGACATCGAGTCGGCCTTCGTGCAGGGCCTGTCGCAGCAGACGCGCCACAACCGGCTGCTGGGCGGCGCGATCAACATCTCGCGCACCTACATCGAGCAACTGACTACGATCGACTACAGCCGCGACATGGCGCTGGCGGCCGTGGTGATGAGCGAGAACAGCGAGGTGCTGATCGGCGTGGCCCGCTACGTGATGGAGGCCGGCACGGGGAGCGGCCCCGCGCCGTGCGAATTCGCCATCGTGCTGGCCGATGCCTGGCAGGGACGCGGCATCGGCAGGCACATGATGGCGAAGCTCATCGCGGTGGCGCGCAGCCGGGGCGTCCCGAGTTTGTACGGCGAGATCCTGTCGACCAACCAGGGGATGCTCGAACTGGTGAAGAAGCTCGGGTTCCGCCTCCAGCGCCACCCGCAGGACGCCACCGTCATGCGCGCCACCCTCGACCTGGGGTAATCAGGCCTCAAGATTCCCGCGCGCCGGCCGATAGCGATGGAATGAGCGCCGCCTCCTCCGCCGACCGGGTCCTCCTCGAAATCGAGGCGCAGCGCTTTGCCGAGGAAGTCGGCATCCCGCCCTGCCCGGAGATCCTCGCGCGGTTCGCCGCCGAGATGCATTCGGCCGACCCGGACATGCGCAGGCTCGCCGCGCTGATCGCCAACGACGTCGGCCTTTCGGCCGCCCTGCTTGCCATCGTCAATTCGACGTTCTACGGCCTCGAGCGCAAGGCCGCCAGCGTGCAGCAGGCCCTGTCCGTGCTCGGCCTGCGCGCCGGGGCGAACATCGTCACCGGGCTGATGCTGAAGATCGCGTTTCCCGCCGGGTCCAGCCGGCTGATGCAGCGCTTCTGGGAGGAGTCCAGCGGCATCGCCGCGGCCGCCGCCGGCATCGCGGCGCGGCTGGAGGGCGTGGATCCCGCCGAGGCGCACACCTACGCGCTGTTCCGTGACTGCGGCATCCCGGTGATGCTGCGCCGGTTCCCGGTCTACGCCGAAGTCGTCGAGGCCAACCGCGGGAAGCCCGGCAGCCACCTCGTTGCCGTCGAGGACAACCGCTTCCGCTTCAACCACGCGAACGTCGGATTTGCGCTGGCGCGCAGCTGGCTGCTGCCCGGCGCGATGTGCAAGGCCATCCTCTACCACCACCAGCCCCAGGCCGCGGCCGCCTACGTACGCGACGTCGAACCCGCCAACCCCAGGCTGGTGGCGTTCGGGATGCTCGCCGAGCAGGTCGTGACGCTGCGCTCCGGCGGCGGGCTGTGCCCCGACTGGGAGCAGAACGAGGAATTCGTGCTGGCCGCCCTCGGGATCGGCGCCGACGACGTGGTCGCGATCGCCCTCGACCTGGAGCCGGTCGCCGCCTGAGGCGCCGACCCGACCGCAATGACGCAGGCCGCCGCCCCCCTGTCGCCCGATGCCCTGCAGCGCGAGGCCGAGCTTGCGATGCGCGACCTCGGCATCCCGCCCTGCCCCGACATCCTTATGCGCTTCGACGCGGAGATGCGCTCGAGCGACCCTGACCTGCGCAAGCTCGCAGGGCTGATCAACGGCGACGTGGCCCTGTCCGCCGCGATGCTGAAGACTGTGAACTCGCCCTTCTACGGGCTGAGCACGAAGGCCGGCAACGTGCAGCAGGCCCTGTCCGTGCTCGGCCTGCGTGCCGGCGCGAACCTCGTCACCGGCCTCATGCTGCGCCAGGCCTTCCCGGCCGGCGCGGGCCCGGCCATGCAGCGCTTCTGGGACCGCTCGGGCGAGATCGCCCAGGTGGCCGCGGCGATTGCCGCCCGCGTCAGGCACATGAATCCCGACACGGCGCACACCTACGCGCTGTTCCGCGACTGCGGCATGGCGGTGATGATCGCCCGCTTCCCCGCCTACGCGGCGTTCCTCGACCGCCTCGAGCGCGAGCCCGGCAAGGTCGTCATCGTCGCCGAGGACGCGCGCTTCCGATTCCACCATGCGCGCGTGGGCTATGCGCTGGCGCGCGGCTGGCTGCTGCCCGAACCCATGAGCAAGGCGATCCTCTACCACCACGACCTTGATCTCGTGATCGGCGCGCACCGCGACGTCGAACCCGGCGATCGCCGGCTGGTGGCTTTCGGGCTCCTCGCCGAGCAGGTGCTGGCGCTGCGCGCCGGCAAGGGCCTGTGCCCCGACTGGGCCGCCAGCGAGGATTTCGTGCTCGACATCCTCGGCCTGACGGCCGACGACGTGGTCGAGCTGGTGAGCGGGGAAGTGCTCGAGGACGCCTGACCTAGCGCGGAATGTCCGCGCCCAGCCGCTGGAACGCCTCGCCCACGAGATGGGTCAGCAGCAGGTCCCCGTCCGGTGAAACCCGGAACTCCCCGTAGCGCGCCGACGCATAAGCCCTGCCTGTGCCCTCCTGGAAGAAGTAGGCGTTGGTGGCGAACTTCGCCCGGCCCTCCCTGACCCGGTATCGCAGTCGCGCCTCGGCCGGCGCCAGGGGCCGCCCGTCATCCCGTCGCACGAAGGTGCCGACGCCATGCTCGCCGACCTGCACGACGATGTGGCCGTCCTCGGCCTGGCGCATGCCGCCGCCGCGCCCGAACGCCTGGTCGGCCGCCTTGAAGCGGAGCGCCATGTAATCGCCCTGCATCAGCGAGCGCGGGTCCACCGGCGCCAGTTCGAGGAGCACCACCCGGCCGGTCTCGAGCAGTTGCTCGCGCCCGTGGATGGTCCAGTTCACCGCCGCGAGCACGATCGCCCCGGCCGCAATCGCGATCGCCTTACGCATGGCCCGCCTCCGTGTTCCCGCTTGCATCGTCCGGCCACCAGAGGCGCATCGCAAGGCGCACGCCGAGCAAAGCGGCTCCGGTTGCGGCCAGCAGCACCGACTTTTCCAGCAGCGTTGCGTGCAGGGCGTAGTAGAAATGGGACAGGTACCCAAGCAGCGCGAAGATGCCCAATCCCGCAAGGACGCGGTCCGCATTTGCGTACCCCACGATCAGGATGGCCGCGGCCGGCCCCACGGCGGGCGCCTTGATCGAAACCAGGCCCAGGACCAGCGCCCCGGCCAACCCGACCCGGCCCGGACCGGAGGAAAGGGAGAGGCCTTCGCGCCTCAGGAGCATCGCCACGGCCCACAGGAGGACCGCCGCCGAAGCGACCCGCCCCAGCCACACCGCCGGCTCGCCCAGGGACACCCCATGGCCGGCCCTGCCGAGGATCCAGCCGGCCACCAGGCTGCCGTGCAGCACCGCGGTCTGGGTGGCGGCAAGCGCCAGCCCGTAGATGCCGGCCCTCACCATCGCGCCGTGGCGGGCGAGCCTGAACTCGGACAACGCGAGCCACAGGAACGCCGCGCTGGTCGCAGCCGGGGTCAATGCGAACAGGCCCGCATCCAGCATCGCGTAGGTCGCAGCCAGCACCCCGCTCCATGCAGCCCACAGCCGGTGGGTGAAGCTGGGCACCAGCACGAAAAGCAGCGCCTGCTGCAGGGTCACGTAGAGCGCGATCCCGATCGCAGACCGCTCCATCCATTGCGCCGCGGCGAACGCCATCATCATCTGGCCGGCGAGGCTGGTGGCGAGGCCGAACTGGGCGACGAAATCGCTCTTCGGCGCGACGCGAAAGATGGACACCGCAGCGGCGCATGCGCCGGCACCGACGACGAAGGCCGCCCCTGAACTCTTGAGGAGCAGTGCGAACGCGGCCCCCACGAAGCTGAGCAGGAACATCGCGCCGATCCAGCCTGCGATGCCGAGCATCACCCTCACGTACCAGGGGACCGCCGCGTCGCCGGCAGGCGGCATCTCGCCCTCGACCAGTCCGCCGCTGCGCAGCCTGTCCCAGAGTTCGCTCCTTGCCATCGCGTTCATGCGTCCTCCCCGGTCGCCACCTGCTTGAGCCAGTACCCGCCGGCCGCGGACATCCCGATCACCGCCATGCCGATCAGCAGGAACCCGTCAGCGTTTACGCTGCTCATGCCCTTGGCCATCAATACGGCCACCATCACGATGACCGACAGCACGCCGCCCGCCAGCACGAACACGTCCCTTACCCAATGCCGGTACATGAAATACGCGGCCCCGATCCAGGCGCACCAGGCGGGCGCGCCCCAGTGGCTCGAAGTGCGCCAGTCGAGGACATCCCAGATTCCCAGCGCGGTGATGAGGCCGCCGCCCGCCGTGGCGAGGATGCGCACCGACCAGCGCTCGCGCAGCCAGTCGATGCCCACTGCCGCGCAACCTTCCCAGATCACCAGTGCCAGGGTGTTGAGGCCGAACAGCAGCCACAGCAGCTTCTCCGGCGCAAACACCATCCCCCAGAACAGGCCGAACGTGGAGAAGTACAGCGACACCGCAAGGTTCACCAAGGCGAGCCAGACGATCCACAGCGGCGTGAAGCGGGCCACCAGTACCCAGGGCAGGATCGCCAGCGCCCACGCGGCAAACAACTCGTAGGTGTCTGCGCCGGTCTGGTAGGTCTGGCCAACCAGCGCGAGCAGTGCGCCCGTCAGCAGCGCCACGAACAGCACCGCCGCCTTGCCGGAAATCGAATCGACCCCCAGGCGCCAGACGAGCACCAGCCCGGCGACGATGGGCGCCTCCACCAGCGCGAACCTGGCGTAGCGCCCCAGGTCCTGCCAGTTGAAGGCGAAAAAGAAGATCACCCCGCTTGCAAGCAGCACCACGCCCATGAACAGGAGCACCCTGTCCAGGAAGCGGCGCCAGCCGGACGCGTCCGGCAGCACGCCGGCATGCTCGAACGCCTCGCGCAGCCTTTCGGGCGCGATGCGGCCCTGGTCGGACCAGTCGAGCAGGTACGCACGGTTGGAATTCATCGCCTCACCTCCAGTCGCCGCGCAGGGCGAGCACATTGGACTGCAGCGCTTCCGGCGTGGCCGACGCGGGCTGGAGCGGACTCCCGACCGCCAGCCCGATCCGCCGGAACGGCACGAAGCGGCCGGGTTTGCTCATGGCCGGCCCGTCCTTGCGCGAGAAGAACGAGCCCCACAGGCCCCTGAGCGCCACCGGGACGACCGGAACCGGGTTGGCCTCCAGGATGCGCGTGATGCCGGGCCGGAACGGGTACATCTCGCCGGTGTCCGTGATGCGGCCCTCGGGGAAGATCGCCACGAGGTCACCGTCCTTGAGCGCGCGGCCGACTTCGTCGAACGCGCGTTGCATCATCGCCGGATCCTCCTTCGCCGGCGCGATCGGGATCGCGCGCCCCGTGCGGAACACGAACGAGATCACCGGCATCCGGAAGATGCGGTGGTCCATCACGAACCGGATCGGCCGGTGGCACGCGGCCGAGATCACCAGCGCGTCCACGAAACTCACGTGGTTGCAGGCGATCACCGCCGGGCCTTCGTCCGGGATCCGCTCGAGGCCCGACTTCTCCAGCCGGTAGACGGTATGGATCAGCATCCAGACGATGAAACGCATGAGGAATTCCGGCACCAGCGTGTAGATGTATATGGCGACCAGCGCGTTCAGCAGGCCCACCACGAGGTAGAGCTGCGGCAGCGTCAGCCCGGCATGCAGCAGCGCCGCGGCCATCACCGACGCCACCACCATGAACAGCGCGTTGAGTATGTTGTTGGCCGCGATGATGCGCGCGCGGTGCGAGGGCTCGCAGCGGCTCTGGATCAGCGCATACAGCGGCACGCTGTAGAACCCGGCGAACATGGCCAGCAGGAAGAGGTCCCACATGATCCGCCAGTGCGCGCGATCCGCGACGAACGCGCCGGGCCCGGACAGTCCGGAGGGCGCCAGGCCGCTGCTCGCGAACCACAGGTCCACCGCGAACACCGTCATGCCGATCGAGCCGAACGGCACCAGGCCGATCTCCACCTTGTGGCCCGACATCCGCTCGCACAGGAGCGACCCGGCGCCTATGCCGATCGAGAAGATCGCCAGCAGCAGCGTCACCACGCCCTGGTCGCCGCCCAGCGTCTCCTTGGCGAAGCCGGTGAAGCTGGTGAGGAAGATCGAGCCGAAGAACCACAGCCACGAGATCCCAAGCAGGGACAGGTAAACGCTGCGGTTGGTGCGCGCGTGCCCGAGGTTGCTGAGCGTCTCGCTGACCGGGTTCCAGTTGATCCTGAGGCCCGGCTCCGGCGCGGGCGATGCGGGCACATACCCGGCCGCCATCCGGCCGACGAGCGCGAGCACGATCGACACCCCGGCCACCCAGTGCGGCCCGGTGTCCGGGATGCCCACCAGCACGCCGCCGGTGAGGGTGCCGAGCAGGATGGCCACGAAGGTGCCCATCTCCACCATGCCGTTGCCGCCCGTGAGCTCCGCCTCTTCCAGGTGCTGCGGCAGGTAGGCGTACTTGACCGGGCCGAACAGCGTCGAGTGCAGGCCCATCAGGAACACGCCGGCGAACAGCAACGGCACGATCTTCCACATGAACCCCGCCCCGATGAGCAGCATGATCGCGATCTCGAGGTTCTTCACGAACCGGATCAGCGCCGCCTTGTCGTACTTGTCGGCCAGCTGGCCGGCGGTGGCCGAGAACAGCACGAAAGGCAGGATGAAGATGCCGCCGATCACCGCGCCCGCTGACTTGGGGTCCATGCCGCCCCACTCGGCCGCGCTGTAGGTGGCGAGCACGGTAAAGGCGAACTTGAAGACGTTGTCGTTCCCCGCGCCGAAGAACTGGGTCAGGAAGAACGGCAGGAAACGCCGTTCCTTCAGCAGTGCGAACTGGCTGTTGGTGCTCACGACTCCCTCCCCCAAGGCGCTCATGGCAGGTCCAGCGGCGATTGTCCCATTGAATTCAGCTTCATCGCGTTCTCCAGATTGTATGTTTAAACTCATGAACATTTAGAGCAAAAAAACGACCTCGATCTCATGCGTTTTCGCGCACGTAGCCAAGGACCGTGCCGAACGTCTCCTCCAGCATTGCGCGATTGATGCGCAGGTAGACTTCCTTGCCGATCTTTTCCGACTCGAGCACTCCCGCGGCGCGCAGGATCTTGAGGTGGTGCGACACCGCCGGGCGGGACAGCGTGGAAACCTCGGAGATCTGGCCCACCGTCAGCCGCTCGCCCTTCTCGAAGGTGAGCATGATGCGCTGCCGGTGCTCATCGCCCAGGGCGATGAAGACCTTGGCCATCGGGCGCCATTCCTTGGGCAATGCACGCATGTAGTTCTTGTTCATATGTTCAACATCGTAAACATATAAATCATCCCTGTCAAGGGGGTACTTCCAACT
>JAFEDL010000059.1:15560-16827 GCA_018241645.1 Pseudomonadota bacterium | reverse complement strand
CCAGACGATCCGGTCCGGCGCGGCGTCGACGAGCGCGTGGGCGAACGGGACGACATCGGCGTACGGCATCGCACCGGAGGAAATCCGGTACGGGCCGGTGAGCTTTACCCAGGCGCGGCCGGACTTCACGAGGCGCAGCAAGGCCTGGTAGCCCGGGGCCCCGAGCCCGAGGCCGGTCTTCATGTAGCCCAGGTGCCCGAACACGACGTCCACCGGAAACCCGTCCAGCAGGCGGTCGAGGTCGGGGAACTCGTCCACGTGCATGAGAAATTCGAGGTGCCAGCCCAGCGGCCGGACCTTGGCCGCGAGCGCATTCAGCATCTCGAGCGGCAACCGGCCCTTGCCCTCCTTGATGTCGACGATATTGCAGCGTACGCCCCGCACGCCGAGCGCGTGCATGTGCTCGAGCCGGGCGAAATCGATTTCCGGCGAAACCACCGCCACCGCGCGCAGGCGCAAGGGATCGGCGGCGAGCGCGTCGAGCATCGCGGTGTTGTCCATGCCGTAGACGCTCGGCTGCACCAGGACGGCGCGCTCCACGCCGAGCGTCCCGAGCATGTGCCGGTACTGCGCAGGCAGCGCATCCGGCGGCGTGTAGATGCGTTCGGGCCAGTACGGATAGCGCGAGGCAGGCCCGCACACGTGAGCGTGCGAATCGCACACAAGCGGCGGCAGGACGATCTTCGGCTTGCGCGGATCCGGGTCATGGGCCGCGCAGAGCGGCGCCGACGCGGGAATAGACTGCTCGGGCATTGTGGTTTTCTTCCGGAAGGCAGCAGGCGGTTTACCGGCAACTATTTTCCCCCATCCGGGCGGGACCGGCATGCCCGAGCGGTTAAAATGGCGCAATGCCGGATACGCCTCCCGCCGGCGCCATCGTCATCCACGGCGCCAGGCAGAACAACCTCAAGAACCTGACCGTCAGCATCCCGACCAGCGAGCTCGTCGTCGTCACCGGCGTCTCGGGATCGGGCAAGTCCTCGCTCGTCTTCGACACCCTGTACGCCGAGGGCCAGCGGCGCTACGTCGAGACCTTCTCGCCGTACGCGCGGCAGTTCCTGGACCGCATGGACAAGCCGCAGGTGGACCGCATCGACGGCATCCCGCCGGCCATCGCGATCGACCAGACCAACCAGGTCAGGACCTCGCGCTCCACCGTGGGCACGATGACCGAGCTGAACGACCACGTGAAGCTGCTGTTCGCGCGCGCCTCCCAGCTCTACTGCCGCGGCTGCGGCAGGCCGGTGAAGCGCGACTCGCCCGAGGC
>JAFEDL010000059.1:8109-15519 GCA_018241645.1 Pseudomonadota bacterium | reverse complement strand
CCGAAGTCACCCAGATGCTGGAGCACCAGGGCTACACCCGCATCCACGCGCGCTCCGCGAGCGTGCTCGAGGTGGTGCAGGACCGGATCCGCATGGGCTCCGCGGAGAAGGCCCGTGTCAGCGAGGCGCTGGAATCGGCGCTGCGCGTAGGCCAGGGCAAGGTCAGCGTCTACGTATTGAACGACGCGTCCGAGCCGACCGGCGAAGCCTGGCGCTATTCCTCCGACCTGCACTGCCCGGATTGCGACATCCACTACAGCGAGCCGGTGCCGAGCCTGTTCTCGTTCAACTCGCCGATCGGGGCGTGCGAGACCTGCCGCGGCTTCGGCCGGGTGATCGGCATCGACTTCGGCCTGATCGTGCCGGACGAAACCAAGTCCCTGCGCGACGGCGCGATCCGGCCCTGGCAGACGCCGAGCTTCAAGGAGTGCCAGGGCGACCTCGAGAAGTACGCCAAGAAGCGCGGCATCCCGATGGACACGCCGTGGCGCGAGATGAAGGCAGAGCACCGCCACTGGGCGCTCGAAGGCGAGCCGGACTGGGAGAACTGGAAGAAATCCTGGCCCGGCACCTGGTACGGGGTGCGGCGCTTCTTCACCTGGCTGGAGAGCAAGGCGTACAAGATGCACATCCGCGTGCTGCTCTCCAAGTACCGCGCCTACACGCCCTGCCCGGCCTGCAACGGCACGCGCCTCAAGCCCGATGCGCTGCTGTACAAGCTCGAGCCCGGCAGGAAGTCGATCCACGACCTGATGCTGATGCCGATCGACGCGCTGCGCGATTTCGTCGAGACCATGCAGCTGCCGGCGCCGCTGGACGAGGCCACGGACCTGCTGGTAACGGAGATCCGCTCGCGGCTGCGGTACCTCAACGCGGTGGGCCTGGGCTACCTGACGCTCGACCGCCAGTCGCGCACGCTCTCGGGCGGCGAGGTCCAGCGCATCAACCTGACCACGGCGCTGGGGACGTCGCTGGTGAATACGCTGTTCGTGCTGGACGAGCCCTCCATCGGTCTGCACCCGCGCGACATGGGCCGGGTGATCGACGTGATGAAGCGCCTGCGCGACGCCGGCAACTCGCTGGTCGTGGTCGAGCATGACCCGCAGATCATGTTCGAGGCCGACAAGATCATGGACATGGGCCCCGGCCCGGGCGAGCGCGGCGGCGAGATCGTGTTCTTCGGCCCGCCCGACGAACTCCGCCAGTCGAAGACGCTGACCGCCGAATACCTCTCCGGCCGCAAGCGCGCGGGCGTGGCGGCCTGGGGCGAAGGGCGCGCGCGCATGCTGCCCACCGCGCCCAGCCTCGAGGTGCTCGGCGCCGAAGAGCACAACCTGAAGAACATCGACGTCTCGATCCCGCTGCAGCGCCTCGTGTGCGTGACCGGCGTGTCGGGCTCGGGCAAGTCCACGCTGGTGCACGACGTGCTGTATGCGGCCCTGCTGAAGGCCAAGGGCAAGCCCACGGAAACGGCCGGCAGGCACCGCGAGCTGCGCGGCGCGAAGTACGTGGCCGAAGTTGTCATGGTGGACCAGTCGCCCATCGGCAAGACCACGCGCTCGAACCCCGCGAGCTACGTAGGCGCCTGGGACGCGATCCGCGACCTGTACGCAAAATCGGACACGGCCAAGGAGCGCGGCTACACCGCGGGCACGTTCAGCTTCAACGCGGGCAACGGGCGCTGCCCCACCTGCGGCGGCAACGGCTTCGAGCACGTGGAGATGCAGTTCCTGTCCGACGTCTACCTGCGCTGCCCGGACTGCGACGGCAAGCGCTTCCGCGCCGAGGTGCTCGAGATCATCGTGCGCGGCAAGTCGATCGCCGACGTGCTGGAGCTCACGGTGTCGGAGGCGATCGCGTTCTTCCGCGACTACGCCGAAGTGCAGCGCGTGCTGAAGCCGCTGGCCGACGTCGGCCTCGAATACCTGCGCCTGGGCCAGCCGGTGCCCACGCTCTCGGGCGGCGAGGCGCAGCGCCTCAAGCTCGCCGGGCACCTGGCGGAAACCGCCAAGGGCGGCGACCGGCAGCGCACCTTCCAGAAAGCGCTCTACACCCCCAACTCGGGCAAGCTGTTCCTGTTCGACGAGCCGACCACCGGCCTGCACTTCGACGACGTGGCCAAGCTCCTGCGCGCCTTCCGGCAGCTCTTGGGTGCGGGCCATTCGCTGGTGGTCATCGAGCACAACCTCGACGTGATCGCCGCCGCCGACTGGATCATCGACCTCGGCCCCGAAGGCGGCGAGGCCGGCGGCGCGCTGGTGGCCGCGGGCACCCCGCTCGATATCGCGGCCAACCCGGCTTCGCACACCGGCGTGGCCCTCAAAGCGTACGAAGAGGCGTTGGCCAACCCGTCGACCTCCGGGATCCTGCGGGAGAAACCGCTGCAGACGCGCTTGCTGTCGAACAGCATCAGCATCCACAACGCCCGTGAGCACAACCTCAAGAACATTGACGTCGAGATCCCGCGCGGCCGCTTCACGGTAGTCACAGGCGTGTCGGGCTCGGGCAAGTCCACGCTGGCGTTCGACATCGTGTTCGCCGAAGGCCAGCGCCGCTACCTGGAATCGCTGAACGCCTACGCGCGCCAGTTCGTGCAGCCCGCGGCCCGACCGGACGTGGACGCGATCTTCGGCATCCCGCCCACGGTGGCGATCGAGCAGCGCACCAGCCGCGGCGGGCGCAAGTCCACGGTGGCCACGCTCACCGAGATCTACCATTTCCTGCGGCTGATGTACGTGAAGCTGGGCACCCAGTACTGCCCCGACTGCAACGTGCCGATCGAGCCGCAGACCGAGGACGCGATCGTGGCGCGCCTGATGCGCGACTACAAGGGCCAGCGGGTGGGCCTGCTCGCCCCGCTGGTGATGAACCGCAAGGGGTTCTACACGGACCTCGCCAAGTGGGCGCGCGGCAAGGGCTACACGCACCTGCGCGTGGACGGCGAGTTCATGCCCACCGACAAGTGGCCGCGCCTCGACCGGTTCAAGGAGCACACGCTGGAGCTGCCGGTCGCGGACCTGCGCATCAGCGCGGAGAACGAACCCCAGCTGCGCCGCGAACTCGCCAAGGCGCTGGAGTTCGGCAAGGGCGTGGTGCACGTGCTGTCGGACCTCGACGCATTGGTCAAGGCCGCGTCGAAATCCAAGGCCCCGCTGGTGGAGATGGACCTGCGCCAGCAGGTGTTCTCCACCAAGCGCGCCTGCCCTTCGTGCGCGCGCAGCTTCGCCGAGCTCGACCCGCGCCTGTTCTCGTTCAACTCCAAGCACGGCTGGTGCGCCACCTGCTACGGCACCGGCATGAAGCTGGCCGGCATCGACTGGGACGCGGAGCGCGAGAAGACCGGCACCGAGGACCACGTGCTCGACTCGTGGCTGGAATGGCTGGAGGTGGAGGAAGCCTGCCCCGCCTGCGACGGCAAGCGCCTGAACGGCGAGGCCCTGGCCGTGCGCTACCACGACCGCTCGATCGCGGACTTCACCGCGCTGTCGGTAGGCAAGATCCGCGCGATCGTGATGGCCATGAAGCTCTCCGGCCGCGACGAGGAGATCGCGCGCGACCTGCTCGCCGAGTTGCGCTCGCGCCTCGGCTTCCTCGAGGAAGTGGGCCTCGGCTACCTGTCGCTCGACCGCTCCGCACCCACGCTCTCGGGCGGCGAGGCGCAGCGCATCCGCCTCGCTGCGCAGCTCGGCTCCAACCTGCGCGGCGTGTGCTACATCCTCGACGAGCCGACGATCGGCCTGCACCCGCGCGACAACAAGATCCTGCTCGACGTGCTGGAGAAGCTCGAGGCCAAGGGCAACACCCTGGTGGTGGTGGAGCACGACGAGGACACCATCCGCCGCGCCCACCACGTGCTCGACCTCGGCCCCGGCGCGGGGCGGCTGGGCGGGCGCGTGATCGCCGAAGGCTCGGCCGCGGACCTGATGGCCAACCCCGAGTCGATCACCGGCCGGTTCCTGAAGAACCCGCTGCGCCACCCGGTCCATCCGCGCCGCGCCGTGAACAAAAGCACCCCGGCGATTGAAATCGGCGGCGCGACGCTGCACAACCTCAAGAACGCCAGCGCCCGCGTGCCGCTCGGCCGGCTCACTGTGATCACGGGCGTGTCGGGCTCGGGCAAGTCCACGCTCGCGCGCGACGTGCTGCACACGAACCTCGCCAAGCTGGTGACCGAGCGGCGCGCGAAGAAGGACATCCCGCTCAAGGGCTGCAAGACGCTGAAGGGCGCGGAACTGATCGGCCGCGTGCTCGAGGTGGACCAGACCCCGATCGGCAAGACGCCGCGCTCCTGCCCGGCCACCTACGTGGGCTTCTGGGATTCGATCCGCCGCATTTTTGCCGAGGCCAACGAGTCGCGCATGCGCGGCTGGACCGCGAGCCGCTTCTCGTTCAACACCAAGGGCGGGCGCTGCGAGGCCTGCGAGGGCCAGGGCGTGCAGCGGATCGAGATGTCGTTCCTGCCCGACGTGCGCGTGCTGTGCGACGTGTGCAACGGCCAGCGCTTCAACGCGGAAACGCTGTCGGTGAAGTGGCGCGACCAGTCGATCGGCGACATCCTCGCGATGAGCATCGACGAGGCGGTGGAGTTCTTCGCGGCGCACACCTCGATCCACCATGCGCTCCGCCTGATGCAGGACGTGGGCCTGGGTTACCTCACGCTCGGCCAGCAGAGCCCGACGCTTTCCGGCGGCGAGGCCCAGCGCATCAAGCTGGTGACCGAGCTGTCCAAGGTGCGCATCGACGCCAACGGCAACGCGCTGGCCCGGCCCGGCCGCGCCGGGGAACTCGCGCACACCCTGTATGTATTGGACGAGCCCACGGTGGGCCTGCACATGGCCGACGTGGAAAAGCTGATCCAGGTGCTGCACCGGCTGGTGGACGCCGGCAACAGCGTGGTGGTGATCGAGCACAACCTCGACCTCATGGCCGAGGCCGACTGGATCATCGACCTGGGGCCCGAAGGCGGCGATGCGGGCGGGCGGGTCGTGGCCCAGGCCGCGCCTGAAGCGCTGGCGGCCGACCCGGCAAAATCGCACACTGCGCGGGTGCTGGCGGAATTCCTCGCCGAACGAGGGAACTGAAGCGGCTTTGGGGTGTCTGACCCTGCATGAAAACCCTCGCCGCCCTGCTGTTTGCCCTCCTGCTCCCGCTTTCGGTGCAGGCCGAAGAACAAACGCCCGAAGGCTTGGTGCGCCAGGTCACAGACGACGTGCTCGCGGCCATCAAGAGCGACAAGGCCCTCCAGGCCGGCGACAAGCAGAAAGCCCTCGCCCTCGCGGAGCAGAAAGTGCTGCCGCACGTGGATTTCCCCGAAATGACGCGGCTCGCTTCGGGCCGGACCTGGAACCTCGCCACCGGCGAGCAGCGCGAGCGCATGGTCGCCGCGTTCCGCGCGATGCTGGTGCGCACCTACGCCAACGCCATCGACGTGTACCGCGGGCAGACCATGAAGATCGTCTCGGCCAAGGTGCCGGCGGACGCGACGGACGCCACCGTGCGCAACCGCTACCTCAGCCCCGGCAAGGAGGCCACCCCGGTGGACTACTCCATGCACAAGACCCCGGACGGCTGGAAGATCTACGACATCGCCGTCGACGGCGTGAGCCTCGTGCTCACCTACCGCTCGCAGTTCAACGAAGCCGCGCAGAGCGGCGGCGTGGAAGGCCTGATCCGGCAGCTGCAGGACAAGACCAAGGCGCAGCCCGCGGTCCGCGCCGGCTGATTCAGCCCGGGCCGGAGTAGATCGCGCCGCAGGTGCACGTCTCGTGCACCACGACTTTCGACAGCAGCGGCAGCACCGGCTTCAGCCGGTCCCACACCCAGCGTGACAGGCTCTCGCTGGTCGGGTTCTCCAGGCCCGCAATGTCGTTGAGGTAATTGTGGTCCAGCTGCTCGAACAGGGGCTGGAAGGCCGACTTGATGTCGCCGAAATCCTGCACCCAGCCCAGCCGCGGGTCGACCTCGCCCGAAACGTGGATCTCCACCCGGAACGAATGCCCGTGCACGCGCGCGCACTTGTGGCCTGCGGGCACGTTCGGGAGCCGGTGCGCGGATTCGAGGGTGAATGCCTTGAAGATGTCCATGGGGTTAGCGCGCTTTCAACGTATGCCAATGATTTTGTGTGTCTGCAGCGACAGCCGCCACTTTGGGTGCGCGAGGCAATACTCGGTGGCCAGCACCGTATTGCGCTCGCGGTCCGGGCTGTCCATCGGCTGCAGGAAGAAATGCTCGAACGCGAGGCCCTCGAATTTCTCCGGCTCCGCGCCCGGCTGGGGATAGACGAGCTTCAGCTCGCTGCCGCGCTTCAGCACGAACGGCGCGCCGGCCTTCGGGCTGACGGTCAGCCACAGGTCGCCGGCCGGGGGCTCGAGCGTGCCGTTGGTCTCCACCGCGATCGAGAAACCCTCGGCGCGCAGCGCCGCCACGAGCGGCGCGTCGAGCTGCAGCAGCGGCTCGCCGCCGGTGCACACGACGAAACGGTTGCCGCGGTCCGCCGGCCAGTGCGCGGCCACTGCGCGGGCGAGCGCCTCCGGCGTGTCGAACTTGCCGCCGCCGTCGCCGTCGGTGCCGACGAAATCGGTGTCGCAGAACCGGCATACCGCGGTGGCGCGGTCCTCCTCGCGGCCCGACCACAGGTTGCAGCCGGCAAAGCGGCAGAACACCGCCGGGCGCCCGGCGTTCGCGCCTTCGCCCTGCAACGTGTAGAAGATTTCCTTTACCGCGTAAGTCATCGGGATGCCGGCCGTGCGCAAAAGGGCGACATTATGCGCCCGGCCGGGCGCCCCGCGCCCAAATCCGGCCCGGCCGGCCCCATACTTGAGCCCAAATGCACGCCCCGGCCCCGACCACCATAGAGCAGCTGCGCGAGCGCCACGGGCCGAACTTCCGCTGGCTGGTGCTGGTCACGGTCATGGTCGGCATGATGGCCTCGATCATGTCCTCGACGATCGTCAACGTCGCGGTCCCGGACATGAGCCGCTATTTCCACATCGGCCAGGACCGGGCGCAGTGGATCTCCGCGGCGTTCATGGCGGCCACCACCCTCTCGCTGCTGCTCACCCCGTGGCTGCTGCAGCGCTACGGCCTGCGCAAGACCTACATGGGCGCCACGCTGCTGCTGATGACGGGGGGCATCGTCGGCGGGCTGTCGGGCAACTACCCGGTGATGATCGCCATGCGGGTGCTGGAGGGCATCGCCGCGGGCGTCCTGACCCCGATCCCGAACGTGGTGATCATGCGCGAGTTCCCGCCCAGCCGGCAGGGCCGCGCGATCGGGATCTTCGGCTTCGGCGTCGTGCTCGCCCCGGCGATCGGGCCGGTGGTCGGCGGCGTGCTGGTGGAGCAGTTCGGCTGGCGCTCGATCTTCTTCGTCGTCGTGCCCTTCTGCCTCGCCGCGCTGGAACTTGCGCG
>JAFEDL010000059.1:0-7957 GCA_018241645.1 Pseudomonadota bacterium | reverse complement strand
ACCCGCTGCTGCAGGTGCGCCTGTTCGCGCACCAGCCGTTCGCCATGGGTGCGCTGGTGGCGTTCATCTATGGCGTGGGGCTGTTCGGCTCGACCTACCTGCTGCCGATCTACATGCAGGCGGCGCTGGACTTCTCGCCGTCGAAGTCCGGCTTCGTGCTCCTGCCGGCCGGGCTCGTGCTGGCGCTCACCATGCCCGTGGCGGGGCGCCTCGCGGACAAGCTGCGCGCCTCCCGGATGGTGGCCGCCGGCATGGCGATCCTCGCCGCGTCGCTCGCGCTGACCGCCACGGTGTCGCCGCGGACCACGGTCCTCGTGCTGATGCTGTGGGTAGTCCTCGGGCGCGTGGGCATGGGCACCATCATGCCGGCGCTCAGCCTCGGGGCGATGCGCGGCCTGGGGCCGATTGAAATCCCGCAGGCCGCGAGCATGAGCAACTTCCTGCGCCAGCTCGGCGGCGCGGTGGGCGTGAGCCTGGTCGGCATCATCCTCGAATGGCGCCTCGCCGCGCACGGCGTCACGCTGCTGGGCGCCGACGGCAACGCCGCTCGGGTGGCGGCCTTCGACGAGTCGTTCCTGCTGCTGGCCGCGATCTGCCTGCCGGCGATCGTCGCGGCCTGGTTCATGGAACCGCGCACGAAGCACACCTGAGCCCTACTGCGCGATGCCGATTTCCCGGAGGTAGCGCAGCGCGCCGGGGTGGATCAGGTCCTTGGTCGGTGCAGCCGAGTAGGTATTCGCCGCGGTGGTTTCCGCGGCCGCCGGCAGGCGCTTCGCGAGCGCCGCCTCGCCCCGGTGGACGGCACGCATCAGCTTGTACGCCACCGCGTCCGGCAGCGCCGGGCTGGCCATCACGAAACTCCACGAGCCCACCGAGTGGATCGCCGCGTCCTGTCCCGGGAAGCTGCCGGCCGGCACGGTGAGCGGCTTGAGGAACGCGTGCTTCGCGAGGATGCGCCGGATTTCCTTCGCATCCGGCGCGATGAAGCGCGCGCCGCCCGGGCTCCTGGCCATCGCCATGAAGCCGGGCCAGCCGATGCCGCCGCCCCACAGCGCCGCCACGCGGCCGTCCAGCGCCATCGGCGGGCCGTCGCCGGCGCGCTCGAGGTACACCGCCTGGAAGTCCTTGTCCTGGTCGAGTCCGATGCCGTCGAGCACGTAGCGCGACAGGATCACCAGGCCCGAGCTTTTTGCGCCGAAGGCTATGGGCTTACCGACCAGGTCGCGGATCGTCTTTGCATGGCTGTCCGCGCGCACCACGAACAGTCCCGGCGACGAATACATGGCGGCGACGATCCGCAGATCCGCCTTCTTCCGGCCGATGCCGTACACCGCCTCATGCGCCGATTCTCCCTGCACGAGGCCGAGGTCGAGCTTGCCGGCCTCCAGCAGCGGGATGTTCTCGCCGCTGCCGCGGGTGTTCTGCGTTTCGACGCGCAGCGACGGCTCGGCTTCGTTGACGGTGGCGGCGAAGGCCGCGCCGTAGACGGGGAAGCCTCCGCCGGGTGTTGCCGTGCCGAGGAGCACCACGGTCCTGTCCTGCGCCATTGCCGCCGTAGCGGCGCAAAGGAGGACTACGCAGGCGGCAAATCTGGTCAAGGAAGTTCCTCGCGGTGTTCGGGGCTGGATTTTAGCGCGAGGGGGCCAGGCAGCGATCGCGGATCGGAACAGAGTGGATGCAGGGTTCCGGAATTAAATGTACTGGTGCCGGTACATTAACTGCCATGAGACCGGCTCCTGGAGCCGATCCTGCAAATGAAATCTTCCAGATTATGGGGCCTGTACAAGCGGCGCCAACCGCCGCGAAGGAATTCGAATCTGGACCGGACAATTCGATAATGCCGCCCCATTGCGGCAGGGACGGGCCTACGCCGCGACCGGCAAAGCCCGCTGAAACCGCCCCTCGAAGATTCCCCGGACAGTGATGTCCTCGTCCAGTTCCTCCCAGCGCAACGCGTAGCCGTTGAGGCGCAGGGAAACCTTCTGCAGCTGCTCATCGGACGCCTGGCTCAGGCGATCGAACCGGTCCGCAGGAAATCCAAGCTGCCGGCCATCGGTCAGTTCGACGAATACCGTCCGGCGATCGACCCACACCCGGGACGCGAGCACTTCTATTTCAACGCCTGTGGAAGCCATCGTATCGCTCCATGAGGACAACCCTGTTCTCGAACACCAGTCTTTCGATCTTCCGCACCTCTGCCGGCGCGACGTTCATGCTGCGGGCTAGCGTGACGGGATCCAGCCAGAATTTGCATTCTCCGTCACCGATGTCCACGTGAATATGAGGGGGCTCGTCGCCTTCGTCGGAATAAAAATGGAACCGATACGGCCCTATTCGCATCACGGTCGGCATCGCTGCATCCTACGGTAGGACAAAAAAACTGTCCATGCCCCCCATCCTCGGCAATGCCGAGCGTCAAATGGGCGAGCCACTTCCTGAAAGAGCCGGATCCAAGCATTGAAATGTCAGGGCTGAGCCAGCGAGGAACCTCATTGCCACTTTGCGACCGCGCGAGCCGCGCCAGTAAGCTCGAGGATGTGCAGTCCGAGGCTGCCGCGATCGACGATGTAGATGTAGCCGCGCTCGTCGACCTCGACGTTGTTGGTGTTCGCGCCGGCGGGCACGTAGTGGGCGACTTCCACGGGGTGCAGCGGGTCGCGGATATCGACGGCGCGCACGCCGGCGTTGAAGAACGCGATGAACGCGAGGCGCCGGTAGTACACCGGCGCGAAGCTTTCGTTCGAGGAGTGCGCGCCGAAGCGCCCTTTGCCGCAAAAGCCGCCGCTGGCTTCCGCGGCCGTGTAGCCCGAGACCGGGAACGGCCGGGCCTCGTCGCTCACGTCCACCATCCACGCCATCTGGCGCGCCTCGCGGCAGCCGCTGGTCACGGCTTCGTTGACCACCAGCACGAAATCGCGCTTCGAGCCTTCGGCATCCTTTGCGAACTCGGCGACCTCCATGCCGAGGACCGGGAACGCGGTGTGCGCGCCGAGGTGGCGCGGCAGGTCGAGCCGCCCGACCTGCGGGTACAGCAGGTTCTTCCCGGTCGGCTCCTTCGGCCCGTTCAGCAGCTTTTCGCGGTCGAGGATCTGCAGCACCCCGTGGCTGTTGACGCCGTACCCCATGTACACGCGGTTGCCCGCGACGATGGGCCCGTGCAGCCCCGTGGGCACCGGGCCGGCCGCGCCGGGCTGCATGCCGGGCAGCCCGAAATTGCGGATGAACACCGGCTTCGCGGGGTTCGACAGGTCGTAGACCTGCATCATCCGCGAGCTGCGCCAGCCGGGCGCGCCCGAGACGAGGTACGCGATCCCGGTGGAGCACTCCCACCAGTTCTTGTGCGTGTCCGACAGGCCGTCGACGACTACCGAAGTGCGCACGGGCTTCGAAGGGTCCGTCGTCTCCCAGACCTCGTGCGCCGAGTGGCCGAGCGTGCGCAGGATGAAAGTGCGCCCCGGCGCCTTGGGGAGCGTGCTGCACGCGCGCACCATCTGCGCCCCGCCGCCCTGCCCCGGGATATGCGCGAGGAGCTGCGGCTTCTTCGGGTCCGTGACATCCAGCACCGAAGTGCCGTTCGGCTCGTTCGCGCCGGTAAGCCGGTTCACCGCGGAACCGCCGTGATGGCCCACGTACGCGACCCAGCGCACGCCCTGCCGCTCGATCACGGGCTGGTAGGCGCTGCGGCCGGCGAGGTCGTGCGCGCCGGCGAGCGCCATGTTCAGCTTGTCGTCTGCGGCGCCGGGCGCGCTTGCGACGCAGAGGACAAAGGCGGCAAGCGCGGTCCGGCCCAGGCCGGCGGGCTCAGAAGTCGTTGTCTTCATCCTCCGGCATCCCGGCGCGCTGCTGGTGGCGCCTGTGCTGCCACAGCGCGAGCACCACCGACCCCACCGAGGCCGCGAGCAGGCCGCCCGAGATCGGGTGGGTGATGAACAGCCAGGGATTGGGATCGTTCGCGATCGCGCGCACCAGGTTCACCTCGATCTGGTCGCCGAGGATCAGGCCGAGGATCAGCGGCGCGAGCGGGATGCCGAGCTTCACCATCGCGTAGCCCGCGAGCCCGAACAGCAGCAGCACGTACACGTCGTCCATGATGTTGTTCAGCGCATAGGCCCCGATCACGCACAGCACCAGCACGATCGGGATCAGGATCGACTTGGGCACGCTGATCACGCGCATCCACAGCCGCGAGCCGGCGGCGATCGTGAGGACCATCAGCGGCAGGGACACCAGGTAGGCCGCGTAGATCCCGTAGGCGACCGCCGGGTGCTGCGAGATGAACAGCGGTCCCGGCTGGATGCCGTGGATCGTCATCGCGCCGAGCATCACCGCGGTCACCGCGTCGCCCGGGATCCCGAACGCCATGATGGTGACCAGCGACCCGGCCACGTTCGCGTTGTTGGAGGCTTCCGAGGCGATGATGCCCTCGGGGATCCCGGTGCCGAACTTCTCCGGGTGGCGGGAGAATTTCTTCGCCTGGTCGTAGGCCATGACGTTCGCCGCGCTGCCGCCGATGCCCGGCAGCACGCCGATCAGCACGCCGATCAGCGTCGACCAGACCAGCAGGAAGGGCCTGCTGAGGATTTCCCACAGCACCTTGGCCTGCGACACCCAGAGCCTGGGCGTCGGGCCCGCGGCCGCGACGCCGCCGGCGCCGCGGCGCATCTTCTCGATGTCGGACATCAGCTGCGCGAACGCGAAGATGCCGATCAGCACCGGCAGGAACGGGAAGCCCCCGCGCAGGAAGTCCGTGCCGAGCGTCAGGCGCGGCACGCCCATGATCGGGTCGGTCCCGATCACCGTGATCACCAGCCCGATCGCGCCGGACAGCAGCCCCTTGGTGATCGAGGTGCCGACCAGCCCCGCCACCATGGAGAGCGCGAACACGAAGAGCGAGAAGTACTCCCACGGGCCGAACTCGAGCGCTACCGCCGCCAACGGCCCGGTGGAGGCGATCAGGAAGATGCCGCCGAGCGCCCCGCCGAGGAACGCCGCCCACACGCCCACCCAGATCGCCCGCCCCGGCTCGCCGTTGCGGGTCATCGGGAAGCCGTCGAAGGTCGTGGCCACCGCCGACGGCGTGCCCGGGATGCCGATCAGGCTGGCGGTGATCGAGCCGCCGGCCGACCCGCCGACGTAGACGCCCGTCATCGCGGCCAGCCCCTGCAGCGGGTCCAGGCCGAACGTGAACGGCAGCACCATGATGATGGTCATGGTGATCGTGATGCCCGGCAGCGCGCCGCCGATCACGCCGGCGATCGTGCCGAACAGCAGCGGCAGCAGGTACTTGAAGTGCAGCATGTCGAGGATGCTGCCGAACAGCTGGGTATAGATGATTTCCATCGCCTAGACCCCGGTCCAGCTGCCGCGCGGCAGCAGCACCGACAGGTAGTGCTCGAACACCAGGTGCGTGAAGAGCGCAGTGGCCAGCGCCACCACGAACACCAGCGCCCAGCGGCGCCAGCCCGGCGGCGGATCGAGCACCGGCTGCAGCACCAGCACGAACAGGAACGTGGCGATGCGAAAGCCCAGGCCCGGCAGCAGCGCGACGTAGAACCCGAAGAGGCCGAACGTGATCGCGACCAGGCGGTAGTTCAGGCCCGCCCCCTGCGCCGGCGCCGCCGCCGGCGCACGCGCGCCGCCGCGCGCGCGCAGGTCGCGGACCAGCATGATTGCGCTCAGCACCGCCATGATGCCGAGCACGATGCGCGGGTAGAACCCGGCGCCCACCGGTACCATGGTGGACTCCGGCAGCCCGCGCGTGAGCGCGAGCAGGAACAGGCTCAGCGCAAGGAAGACGAGCCCGGTGACGCCGTCGCGGCTGAGCATCAGCGCTTCTTCGTCAGGCCGAGTTCGTCGGAGATCTCCTTGTACAGCGCGTCGTTGTCCTTGAGGAACTGGGCGTAGCCCTTGCGGTCGAGGAAGCGCACCTCGGTGCCTTGCAGCGTCATCGAATTGGCGAACGCCGGCTCCTTGGCGGCCGCGACGCAGGCCGTGGCGAGCGTCGCCTGGACCGCCTCCGGCGTGCCCTTGGGCACCATCAGCCCGCGCGACACGGCATACACGACGTTGAAGCCCAGCTCCTTCATCGTCGGCACGTCCGGGATCTCCGGGTTGCGCTTCTCGCTCATGATGGCGATGAACTTCAGCAGGCCCGCCTGCACCTTGGACTTCTGCGTGAGGTTCGAGTCGGTCAGGTCGATGTGGCCGCCGAGGATGGCGTTCATGCGCGGCGCGAGGCCGTCATAGGGGATGTACTTGAACTTGATCCCCGCGGCCTTCTCCACCAGCGCCATCGAGAACTGGCTGGTGGAGCCGAGCGACGCGCCGACGGTGATCTGTCCCGGGCGCGCCTTGGCGTCGGCCTGCAGCTGCGCCCAGGCCTTCCACGGCGTCTTCGGGCTGGCGGTGATCACCGAGGGCGTCGAGGAGATCATGCAGATCGGGTCGAAGTCCGTGTAGCGCACGTCCGTCACGCCGGTGTAGTAGGCCGAATGGACGAAGTCGTGCGGCGCGAAGACGGTGTAGCCGTCCGCGGGCGCGTTTTTCGCCTCCCGCTCGCCCACCGTGCCGGACGCGCCGCCCACGTTGGCGATCACCACGGTCTGCGCGAGGTGCTTCTGCAACAGCGGCGCAAACGGCCGGAAGATGTTGTCGGTGTCGCCGCCCGCGGCCCAGGGCACGATCAGCTTCACGGGACGGTCCGGGTACGCGGCGGATGCCGACGCCGCGACTAGCGCGCAGCTCACGGCAGCGATGATTCTTTTCATGGTTTTGGTCTCCTTGGTGTGCAGCGAGGGCATCTTAGCCTTGCCACTGCACACGAAGCAAACCGGGAGGATGGTGCGGCGCAGCTACTGCCGCTGCGCGTCCGCCATCGCCCGCCACACCTTCTCCTGCGTCGCCGGCATGTCGATGTGCTTCACGCCGGACACCCGGGAAAGCGCGTCGACCACGGCGTTGATCACCGCGGGCGGCGCGCCGACGGCGCCCGCCTCGCCCGCGCCTTTCACGCCCAGCAGGTTGGTCGTGCAGGGGGAATGGTGGAAGCCGCAGTCGAACGACGGGACGTTGTCGGCGTGCGGCATCGCGTAGTCCATGAACGAGCCGGTCAGCAGCTGGCCCGACTCGGGATCGTAGTGCGTGCGCTCGAGGAGCGCCTGGCCGATGCCCTGCACGGTGCCGCCGTGCACCTGGCCCGCGAGCAGGAGCGGGTTGATCGCGCGGCCGAAGTCGTCCACCACGCTGTAGCGCACGATGCGCGTCGCGCCGGTGTCGCGCTCGATCTCGACTTCGCAGACGTGGCAGCCGTTCGGGTAGGTGTAGATGTCGGCCGCGGGCTGGTTGGTGTGCTCCGCCGCGAGGCCGCCCGCCTTGCCGGCCGCCTCGAACAGCGTGACCCTGCGGTCGGTGCCCGCGATGCGGAATTCGCCGTCGCCGTACTCGATGTCGGCGGCCGCCGCTTCGAGCAGGCTCGCCGCCGCCTGCTTGCCCTGGTCGATGACCTTGTCGGCCGCGCCCATCGAAGCCACGCCGCCGAGCGCGAGGAACCGCGACCCGCCGGTCATGCCGGAAGGCACCGCGTCGGTGTCGCCCTGGACGACCCGGATGCGGTCCGCGTCGATGCCGAGTTTTTCGGAGAGGATCTGCACGAAGGTGGTGACGTGCCCCTGGCCATTGTCCTGCATGCCGGACACCAGCGTGACCGTGCCGGCCGGGTCGACCTTCAGCCTCACCGTGTCGCCCGTGCCGCCGCCGCAGCGCTCGATGTACATTGCGAGGCCGATGCCGCGCAACCTGCCGTTCTTCTCCGCTGCCGCGCGGCGCGCCTCGAATCCCGCCCAGTCGGCTTTCTGCACCGCGCGCTCCATGACCCCGGCAATGCCCCACGAGTCGTAGCGGCTCTCGACCGGCGTCTGGTAGGGCATCGCGGAAGGCGGGATGAAGTTGCGGCGGCGCA
>JAFEDL010000058.1 GCA_018241645.1 Pseudomonadota bacterium | reverse complement strand
GTCACGTGCGCGGCCTTGGCGAACGCCGCGTCGCACACGGCCTTGTCGCCGATCGCCCACACGTAGCAGGTGTTGTCCGGCGCCACCTCGTGCAGCTGCGGGGCGCCCTTGGCGCGCGCCTGCGCGGTGGAGGTCACCGAGGGCAGCACACCGTAGTCGACCTCGACGAGCTCGGCCGCGTCACGCGCCTGGTCGAGCGTCTCGGCGATGACCACCGCGACCTGGTCGCCGACGTGGCGCACCTTGCCCTGCGCGAGCGACGGGTGCACGGGCTCCTTCATCGGCTGGCCGTTCACGTCGGTGATCAGCCAGCCGCAGGGCAGGCCCCCGACCTTCAGGTCCTCGCCGTCGAAGATGGCGATCACGCCCGGCGCCTTGAGCGCCTTGGCCTTGTTGACCTTCTTGATGGTGGCATGGGCGTGCGGCGAGCGCACGAACACGGCATACGACTGGTTGGGCAGGGTCACGTCGTCCGTGTACTGGCCCGCGCCGGTCAGGAACCGGTAGTCTTCCTTGCGCTCGACGCGTGCGCCGATCAGCGGTGCATTCATGGTGGTCTCCGATGTTCTTATGGGTTCAGGGGGTGCGGGGGAACCGGGAGGGCCCCGCCGAAGGCGGAAGGGGCCCGGTTCCCCTGCTCCTTACTTCGCCATCGCTTTCGCGCCGGCGGCAATCGACTTCACGATGTTGTGGTAACCGGTGCAGCGGCACAGGTTGCCTTCGAGCCCCTCGCGGATCTCGGCCTCGGTCAGGTTGGGCCGGCCCTTGGCCAGGTCGATCGCGTTCATGACCATGCCGGGGGTGCAGAAGCCGCACTGCAGGCCGTGGTTCTCCTTGAAGGCGGCCTGCATGGGGTGCAGGGTGCCGTCGGGCGCGGCGACGCCCTCGATGGTGGTGATGTTCGCGCCCTCGGCCTGCATGGCGAGCATCGAGCAGGACTTCACCGCCTTGCCGTTCATGTGGACGGTGCAGGCGCCGCACTGGGCGGTGTCGCAGCCGACGTGGGTCCCGGTCAGGCGCAGCTCCTCGCGGATGAAGGTGACCAGCAGCGTGCGTTCCTCCACGGTGGCGGAAGCGGGTTTGCCGTTGACGGTCATGGAAACTTTGATGGACATGCGACCTCCTCGATTGCTGGTTGGCTTTTTCAGGTTTTTGGTATGGGCGGGCCGGAGGCTGCGAACTGCGCCCGGCCGATGGACACAGGGATGCTAGCGCACGCGGTTTTCAGCTGCAACCGCAGGATTCAGCCGGCGCCGCCCGCATTGCGCTGCAGTAGGACCCCGGCGAGGATCAGGGCGACGCCTGACGCCTGCCGGGCGCTGAATGCCTCGCCGAGCAGCACCCAGCCGCACAGCGGCACCAATACATAGACCAGCGCAGTCGCCGGGAAGGCGGCGCTGAGCGGGCTGGCGTGCAGGATGGCCAGCCAGAGCACGAAAGTGGCGAAGTATCCCGCAAGCGAAATCCAGACCAGCCAGGACGACAGCGCGGCCGCTACCCAGTCCGGGCCGAACGGGATCGGGTGCAGCTGGTCCCCCGCGAGCTTCATGGCCACCTGCAGGGCGACGTCTATGCCGAGCAGCAGCACCCAGAGCCCGTGCAGGCGGGTCGGCCGCAGCGCGCTCATGCGTGACCGCCGTGCGGGTGCCCGAGGTCCGGGTCGTGGGCGTCCGCGGCCAGCAGCGGCCCGGCCAGCCGGAGCGCGAGATTCACCACGGGGTTGCGATGGCGGAAATAGATCCAGTTGGCCAGCAGGTGGCTGCCCAGGTGGAGCTTCATCGCATAGGCGGTCTGCCCGGACTGCAGCAGCGGGATCCCGCGCCCGATGCAGTAGCGCACGTTGTTGATCCAGCTCACCACGTACAGGTTCAGCGTGCGCGCCAGCGGCAGCTCGAAGCCGATGAACTTGTCGATGAACACCCGGTCGGTGTGGTAGCAAAGGTTGAACGCGATCAGCTCATCCGCGTGCCAGTAGAGGAAGGCCACCGCCCGGCCGTCCGGGCGGGCGAGCACGGCGCGGAAATAGTCCGGCGTCAGCGTCTCGAACTGGTCGAAATCGACCGGCGAGCGCCCGCGCTGCGCCTCGTAGAGCCGCATCATCTGCGGGACCAGCGCGAGCGCCGCGTCGCCCCGGCGCTCCTCGATCCGCACGCGCCCCAGGGCCTTCAGCTTCCTGCGCACGTCGCGCCGGGCGGCGTGCGACAGCGATTTCAGATAGCCATCTTCGCCGCCGGCCGGCAGGGCGAGGACCGCATTCGGCAGGCTCGGCTGCCGGCTGTACCCGGCCGCTTCGAATGCGGCGCGTACTTCGGGGGTGAGGCCGGGCTCCGCCATGTCCTTGGCCGCGACCAGCCCGATGCCCTGCGCGGCGGCGAAACCGTCGAGCGCGCCCAGCAGCAGGGCGGCCAGCTCGCCGCGGCGCGCGTCGGGCAGGCCCGGCGCGAACCCGAGGTGGCACTGGTCGGCGTACGGCGAGCCCAGGCACAGCAGGCGCAGCGTGAGCAGCCTGGCGAACGGGCGCAGCGCGGCCTTCAGCACGCCCTGCACGGTCGTGTCGAGGTTGTAGCGGGTGATGAATGCCGGGGCCACGGCGACGACGCGGTCGCGCTCGCGCACCGCCAGGTACACGAAGGAGAAATCCGCGAACCCCGACGCTTCGATCGCGGCGTAGTAGTCCCAGCCCTCGGGGTCACCCGCGAAGCACGCGTCCCACTCGTCGCGCGGAATGTCGCGGATCGTGCGGTGCACGCACACGGTGGCGGCCTGCGCGCCGGCGTCGTTCAGGTTCATGCGGCCCCGCTCAGCACGACGATGCCGGCGCAGATCAGGCCCACGCCGGCCCAGCGCCGCGCGGGCACGGCCTCGTGCAACCACAACCGCGTGGCCGCCAGTACCGTGACGTAGCTGATGCTCTCCAGCGGGAACGCGACGCTCAGCGGCAGGTGGCCGAGGATCACGATCCACACCGCGAACTCGATTGCGTGCACCAGGATCCCGCCCCAGATCGCGGGCGACATCAGCGCGAGGCGCAGCGTCCGCGGCCCGAAATGCGCTTCGCCTGCCTCGATGGCGTCGATGCCGCGCTTGAACAGGATCTGCCCCACCGCTTCGCACGCGGTCCACACGGCCAGCAGGACGGCGATCTCCACGCTCAAGGCAGCACCCCGGCCAGGGTTTCCACCAGCGCCCGGTTGGTGCGGTCGTTGCGTTGGTGCGCGTCGGTGCGCGGCAGCGTGCCGTCCGGGTGGTCCAGCCATGCGGCGATGCGCTTCACCGGGCCGTCGAACCGCGGCGGCGAATACTCGCCGCAGACGTCGACGCCGGCGATGCGGCGCGCCGCGGCGATGCGCCTGAGCGCCTCGAGCAACGCGTCGAGCGGCATCTGCCCCTGGTCCCAGTTCGTCACCGCGTCCTCGGGCCGCAGCACATCCTTGTCTATCGTCACCCAAACCGCCCCGGGAGGCAGCCGGGCCGCAAGCGAGTCCACGAAGGCGGGCCAGTCCCGGTCGGCGAGGCAGTCCCAGACCAGGTGGCGTCCGACGCGGCGCCGGCCGTAGCCATCGCCTATGCGCCCCCACACGCGCGAGGGCGGCGCCCGCCACGGGTGGACCTCGAGCCGGCCGGAGGCCAGCGCGGCCAGGTTCGCGGTCTTGGTTTGCGGCAGCACGAGGTCGTCGCTGCACACGCCGAGCGTGACTACCCGCGCCACGTTCGGCAGCGCAAGCACGCGGTTCACCCAGCCCCCGCAGTTGTGCGTGGCCGGGACGCGCACCCAGTCGGGATGGTTGTCGAAGTGGATCACGGTCACCGGCTCGCCCGCCGCCGCGATCAGCGTGGTGGCGAGGTGGTGGTAGTCGCCAGAGCCGTAGAAGGTCACGAGCGGACCGCTGCCCGGCGGCGAAGAGGCCGCGCCAAGCCGCGCCGCGAGGGCGCGCATGCGCCGGCGGCTCGCCCACAGGCGCAGGGCGCGCTCCTCTTCGCGCAGGGCGATGCGCTGCGCGCGAGCATCCGCAATTGCGCCGGTCATGGAAGGCTGCTCGAGCAGGGAACCGTCAATATCGAGAATACGCAGGCGCAACCAGGCACTCCGGGGATACCATCTCGAGAATAGATAGAAGGGACATCTGATTGCTACAATGTGTTTACATTATCCCCAGCTTCAGGGGCAAAATACTTGTAGTTGCCTAACAAATCTGAAGATTTCTCCATGTCAGGCGAATGACAGTAAAGCGTAAGCTGACGGCAAAGCCCCGCTGCTAGCGTCCACTCCCTCCTCTGAGTACGGTCCCTTTCCCGATGCGTCGTATTTTCCCGGCAGTCCTGCTGGCCGCCTGTGGCGTGTTCCCCGTCGTGGCGGCGGCGCGCGACCTGACCCTGGCGGAGACCGAACAACTCGTCGCGCGTTCCAACCGCGATGTGGTGGCAGCGCGGCGCGCGGTCGAGTCGGCCGCCGCAGGCATCCTGCAGGCGGATGTGCGCCCCAACCCGGTCGTTTCCTACAACGCTTCCGGCATCAGCAACAACCCGGGGATCGGTCCCGGGTCGCTTACCAACAAGCGCATCGACAACACCTTCCGCATCGACCAGACGCTGGAGCGCGGCGGCAAGCGCGATCTGCGCGTCAACGCGGCGCAGGGACTGGAGCGCGCGGCGAGGAACGACGCGCTGGACGTGCTGCGCCAGCAACTGCTGCTCGCGCGCGCGGCCTACGCCGACCTGCAGCAGGCCCAGGGCAAGGCGGAGATCCTCGCCGGCATCGCGGAGCTGTTCGGCAAGACCTACTCGGCCGCGCAGCTGCGCCAGAAGGCGGGGGACCTCGCCCCGGCGGACGTGGCGCGCGTGCAGGTCGACTTCGAACGCGCCCAGAACGACCTGCGCGTCGCGCAGGCCGAGCTCGCGCGCGCCCGGCTGGTCCTCGCCCAGCTGGTCGCGGACGAGGCCGCGGCCGCGGACCTGCGCGCGAGCGACCCCTGGCCTCCCGTCACCGCGCCCGACGCGACCACGATCCAGCAGGCGATAGAGGCCCGGCCCGACGTGCTCGCGGCCAAGTCGCGCATCGAGGCGACCGACAAGCTCAGGGATCTCGCCCGCAGCCAGAGGACGCGCGACGTCTCGGTGGGCGCGCAGTTCGAGCGCTACCCGGGCACCCAGCCGGTCAACAGCATCGGCTTCGGCGTGTCGGTCCCGCTGTTCCTCGGCAACGATTTCTCCGGCGACATCCAGCGCGCCGAAGTGGACCGCTACTCGGCGCTCGACGCGCTCGAGCGCGCGCGCGCCGTGGCCGGCGCCGAGATCGCGCGCGCGGCCTCCGACCTCAAGGCGGCCGGCGAACGGCGCGCGCGTTACGACGGCTCGCTGCTGGCCGCGGCGCAGCGCTCCGCGGACGCCGCCGAATTCGCTTTCCAGCGCGGCGCCACTTCGGTGCTGGAGGTGCTCGACGCGCGCCGCACCCTGCGCGCCGTGCAGCTCGAAGCGCTCGGCGCGCGGGCCGACTACGCCAAGGCGCTGTACGCCTGGCAGGCCAGCCTGCAGTCGGCCGCGACGCTGCCCCAGCCGGCCAGGCCACCCCAATGAAATGGACCTCCATGCGCATTCCGACCTGCCGCACGCTGCTGTTCGCCGGCGCGCTGTTCGCCGCGGGCTGTTCCGAGAAGGCCGCGCCCCCGGCGCCCCCGCAGGCGAAGCTCGCCGGCAACGGCACGATCGAGTTCGCCGCCGGCAGCACGCAGCTCGGGGCGCTGGTGACCGCCAAGGCGGCGCCCCTCAGCGAGACCGCGCACCGCCTCAACGGCCGCATCGTCTGGGACGAGGACCGCACGGTGCGCGTGTTCGCGCCGCTGGCGGGGCGGGTGCAGTCGATCCTGGTGAAGCAGGGCGACACGGTGCGCGCCGGGCAGGCGCTGGCGGTGGTGTCGGCGCCCGAGCTCGGCCAGGCGCAGGCCGAGGCGCGCAAGGCCGAGCAGGACCTGGCGCTGGCGCAGAAGGCCCTCGCCCGCGTGAAGGAGCTGCATGACGCCGGCGTGACCCCGGCCAAGGACCTGCAATCCGCGCAGGCCGACGCGGCGCGCGCCGAGGCGGAGGTCGCGCGCACGGCGGCGCGCATGAAGCTGTACGGCGGGGCCGGCCCCGCCAGCGGCGCGGTGGACCAGCAGTTCGCGCTGCGTGCGCCGATCGCGGGCGTGGTGGTGGAGCGCAACATCAACCCCGGGCAGGAGCTGCGGCCCGACCAGGGCGGCGAAAAGAGCCTGTTCACCGTTTCGGATCCCGCGCACCTGTGGTTCGTGCTCGACGCGGTGGAGGCCGACGTGCCCATGCTGAAGCCCGGCGGCGAAGTGAAGCTCACCTCGCCGCTGCTGGGCGACGACCTGATTCCGGGGCGCATCGCGCACGTCGCGGACTTCGTCGACCCGCAGACGCGCACGGTGCGGGCGCGCGGCACGGTGGACAACAAGGACCGCAGGCTGAAGGCGGAGATGTTCGTGACCGGCCTGCTGCGCGTCGACGCCACGCCCGGCGTGGTGGTCCCGGCCGAGGCGGTGTTCCTGCGCGGCGACACCTACTTCGTGTTCGTGCAGACCGCGCCCAACCGCTTCACGCGGCGCGCGGTCAAGGCGGGGCCCGCGCACGGGGACACCCAGGCGGTGCTGGAAGGCCTGGCGCCGGGCGAGACGGTGGTGACCGACGGCGCGCTGCTGCTGCAGCGCATGCTGGCCACCACGCGCTGAGCCCGGGCCCCGGATGATCCGCAAGATCGTTTCGTTCGCGCTGTACCAGCCGCTGTTCGTGCTGCTGGGCACGGTGCTGTTCATCGGCGCCGGCATCACCGCCTTCAACGCGCTGCCGGTGGAGGCCTTCCCCGACGTCACCGACACCCAGGTCACGGTGATCACGCTGTACCCGGGGCGCGCGGCGGAGGAGGTCGAGAAGCAGGTCACCGTGCCCCTCGAGGTGGGCCTGTCGGGGCTGCCCGGCGCGGTGCGCATGTTCGCGCACACCCAGTTCGGCCTGTCGTTCCTGATCGTCACGTTCGACGACAAGGTGAACGGCTATTTCGCCCGCCAGCAGGTGGTCGAACGGCTGCGCGAGGTCGACCTGCCCGAGGGCATCAAGCCCGAGCTCGCGCCGTTCTCCACCGCGGTGGGCGAGATCTACCGCTACCGCATGAAGGGCGAGGACCGCTCGCCCACCGACCTGCGCACGCTGCAGGACTGGGTGGTGCTGCGCCAGCTGAAGCAGGTGCCGGGCGTGGCCGACGTGGTGAGCCTGGGCGGCCTCATCAAGCAGTACGAGGTCCACCCGGACACGGCGCGCATGCGCGACCACAAGGTCACGCTGGCGCAGCTGTCGCAGGCCATCGAGCGCGGCAACGCCAACGCCGGCGGCAGCTACGTGGAGCAGGGACGCCAGCAGTACCTGATCCGCGGGATCGGCCTCTTCACCGGCCCCGAGGACATCGAGAACGTGGTGGTGGCCGAGCGCTCCGGCGTGCCGGTGCTGGTGCGCGACCTCGCGAGCGTGAGCATCGGCGCGGTGCCGCGCCAGGGCGTGTCCGGGCAGGACGACGAGGACGACGTGGTGACCGGCGTGGTGCTGATGCGCCGCGGCGAGAACCCCTCGGGCGTGCTGAAGGGCGTGCGCGAGAAGATCGACCTGATCAACTCGACCCAGCTGCCGGCCGGCGTGAAGGTGGCGCCGATCTACGACCGCACGTGGCTGATCGGCAAGACCCTGAAGACCGTGTTCACCAACCTCATCGAGGGCGCGCTGCTGGTGTCGGTGGTGCTGTGGCTGTTCCTCGGCAACCTGCGCGCGGCATTCATCGTGGCGGTCACGATCCCGCTCGCGCTGCTCGCGACCTTCCTCGGCCTGACCTGGATCGGCATCCCCGCCAACCTGCTGTCGCTGGGCGCGATGGACTTCGGCATCATCGTCGACGGCGCGGTGATCGTGGTGGAGAACGTGTTCAGGAAGCTCTCCGAGGCGAGCCACCACCATCCCGGCCTCGAGGAGGGCAAGAGGAAGCACATCATCCTCGACGCAGCCGTGGAAGTCGGCCGGCCGACGCTGTTCTCGATGCTGATCATCATCGCGGCGCACATCCCGATCTTCACGCTCGAGCGGCACGAGGGGCGCATCTTCGCGCCCATGGCCTACTCGGTGGTGTCGGCGCTGGTCGGCGCGCTGGTGCTGTCGCTCACGCTGGTGCCGCTCCTGTGCGCGCTCATGCTGAAGAAGAACCTGCCCGAGAAGGAGAACTTCATCGTGCACGCGGCCAAGGGCGCCTACGAGCCGGCGCTCGCCTGGGCGCTGCGGCACAAGCGGGTCGTGCTCGCCACCGCGGCCCTGTCGCTGGCCGGGGCGCTCGCGCTGGTGCCGTCCCTGGGCACGGAGTTCCTGCCCGAGCTGAACGAGGGCGCGGTGTGGGTCAACGTGCAGCTGCCCAACAGCTCGTCGGTGACCGAGTCGCAGCAGCTCGCGCGCCGGATCCGCGACGCGATCCGCAAATCGCCGGAGGTGGCCGGGGTGACCTCCAAGGCCGGCCGTCCCGAGGACGGCACCGACCCCAAGCTGATCTCCATGGCCGAGTTCCTCGTCGACATGAAGCCCGAGGAGGAATGGAAGCGCGGGTACAGCAAGGCCAGGATCCTCGCGGAGATCGAGGCCGAGATCGTGAAGATCCCCGGCATCAAGCCCACCTTCTCGCAGCCGATCCGCGACAACGTGCTCGAGTCGATCTCGCAGATCGACGGCCAGATCGTGATCAAGCTGTTCGGCGACGACCTCGACGTGCTGCGCGACACGGCCACCGCGATGCTGCGCCAGGTGGAGGGCGTGCAGGGCGTGGCGCGCGCGTTCGTGGACCGCCTGGGCGAGCTGCCGCAGATCCAGGTGCGCGTGGACCGCGCCCGCGCGGCGCGCTACGGCCTCAACGTGGCCGACATCCAGGACGTGATCGAGTCGGCGCTGGGCGGCAAGTCCGTCACCCAGATCTGGGAGGGCGAGCGGCGCTTCGCGGTGGCGGTGCGGCTGGAGGAGGCCGAGCGCTCGCTCACGCGCATGCAGGGCCTGCTGGTGGCCACGCCCTCGGGGGCCTACGTGCCGCTGTCGGAGGTCGCGAACTTCCGCACGGTCAGCGGCAGCATGAACATCGCGCGCGAGAACGGCAAGCGCGTGCTGGCGATCGGCGTGTTCATCCGCGGCCGCGACATGGGCAGCGTGGTGGCCGACATGCAGGACAAAGTGGCCAAGGGCGTGAAGCTGCCGCCCGGCTACACGGTGAGCTGGTCGGGCGAGTTCGAGAACCAGGAGCGCGCGATGAAGCGCCTGTCGATCATCGTGCCGATCTCGATCCTGGTGATCTTCCTGTTCCTGTTCGACGCGTTCAAGTCGTTCAGGAGCGCGCTGCTCATCATCGCCAACATCCCGCTCGCGATGATCGGCGGGATCTGCGCGCTGTGGGTCACCGGGATCTACCTGTCGGTGTCGGCGGTGATCGGCTTCATCGCGCTCTTCGGGCAGGCGGTGCTGAACGGCGTGGTGATGGTGGCGCTGTACAACGAGCTCAGGCAGCACGGAGTGTCGGCCGTGGACGCGGTGATGCGCGGGTCGCTGCTGCGCCTGCGCACCGTGCTGATGACCGCGCTGCTCGCGAGCCTGGGCCTCCTGCCCATGGCGCTGTCGCACGGCATCGGCGCCGAGACGCAGAAGCCGCTCGCGGTGGTGGTGATCGGCGGGCTGGTGTCGGCGACGCTGCTGACCCTGTTCGTGCTGCCGGTGCTGTACGTGATCTTCAACCGCGCGCGCGGCCACAAGGCGTAGGCGCGGGGCACTCCCGCGGGGCCCGGGCGCGTCAGCGAGACGCAAGCGCCGCTTAAGTAAGTCGCAAGCCGCGGCCACTAGAGTGTCGGCCTCCCCGCAGAGGAACCCCTGTGAGCGTCACCCGCACCCTAGTCATCTGCGCCGCGGCCGCGGCGTCCTTCGCCGCCGGCGTCCTGTGGACCCGGATGCACGACACCGTCCCCCAGCCCAAGGAAGCCGCGCCCGCGCACGAGGCCGGCGTGCTGCGCTTCCCGGCGGGGTCCCCGCAACTGGCCTTCGTGGTGGCGAGCACGGTGGCGAGCGAGCCTGTGCCGCTGGCCGAGCCGCTCAACGCGCGCGTGGTGTACGGCGAGAGCTACACGGCGCGCGTGTCCTCCCCGGTCGCCGGCCGCATCGTGGCCCTGCCGGCGCAGGTCGGCGACGTGGTCCGGGCCGGCGCGCCGCTGGTGACCATAGATGCGCCGGACCTGGGCGCGGCGCAGGCCGACCTGGCCAAGGCGCGCGCCGACGAGACGCGCAAGGAACTCGCGCTGCGCCGAGCGCGCGAGCTGTTCGGCGGGGAGGTGCTGCCCAAGAAGGACCTCGAGTCGGCCGAGGCGGACCTCGCGCTGAGCAAGGCCGAGTCCGCGCGCGCCGCGCTGCGCCTGGCGAACCTGAACCCGCGCCGCGCGCCGCTCGACGGCCAGCACATGCTGCTCGCCTCGCCGCTGGCCGGCGTGATCGCCGAGCGCCGCGCCAACCCCGGCATGGAGGTGCGGCCGGACCTGCCCGACCCGCTGTTCGTCGTCACCGACCTCGCGCACCTGCAGGTCGTGGTCGACCTGCCCGAGCACTACCTGCCCAAGGTCCGCGTGGGCCAGCCGGTGTCGGCCGAGGTCGACGCCTGGCCCGGCAAGCGCTTCAGCGGCCGCGTCGAGCGCATCGCGCCCGGCGTCGATCCCGCGACCCGGCGCGTGCAGGTGCGCTGCACGGTGGTGAACCCGGAGGGCGAGCTGCGCCCGGACATGTATGCGCGCGTGACCCTGCTCGCCGACGAGAACCGGCGCGCGGTGCGCGTGCCCAACTCGTCGCTGGTGACCGAGGGCCTGTACTCCTACGTGTTCGTCGAGCGCGAGCCCGGCGTGTTCGTGAAGCGCAAGGTCGCGCTGGCCGTGCAGGACCGCGAGTACAGCTACGTGTCCGAAGGCCTGGCCGAAAACGAGAAGGCCGTGACCCGGGGCGCGCTGCTGCTCAACTCCGAACTCGCCTCCGGCGGCTGAGGGCGGGATGCTCGAGCGGCTGATCACCTTCGCGCTCGCGCAGCGCGTCTTCGTCCTGGTGCTGGTCGCGGCGCTGGTGGGCTTCGGCATCCGCGCGCTGGGCAACCTGCCGATCGAGGCCTTCCCCGACGTGCAGGACGTGCAGGTGCAGATCGTCACGCAGATGCCCGGCATCGCGCCCGAGGAGGTGGAGCGCGGCGTGACCCTGCCGATCGAGCGGGAGATGAGCGGCGTGCCGCGCCAGACGCAGCTGCGCTCGGTGTCGATCACCGGGCTGTCGATCGTGACGCTGACCTTCGCCGAGGGCACCGACGACTACTTCGCGCGCCAGCAGGTGCTCGAGAAGCTGGGCAACGTGAACCTGCCGGCGGGCGTGCAGCCCACCCTCGCGCCGCTGTCGACCGCGGTCGGGGAGATCTACCGCTACGTGCTGGAGGCGCCCAAGGGCATGCCGCTGTACGAGGTGCGCGCGATCCAGGACTGGGTGGTGAAGCCGGCGCTGCGCATCGTCCCGGGCATCGCCGACGCGGTGAGCTTCGGCGGCGCGGTCAAGGAGTACCAGCTGCGCGTGAACCCGTACGCGCTCAAGCGCTACGGCGTTACGCTCGACCAGGTGGCCGCGGCGCTGGGCAACAACAGCGCCAACGTGGGCGGCGGGCTGCTGCCGCGCGGCGACGAGGCGCTGGTGGTGCGCGGCATCGGCCTGTTCTCCAGCCTCGACGACATCGCGCGCACCGTGGTCGCCTCGCCCGGCGGCCGGCCGGTGACGGTCGGCGACCTGGGCGAGGTGGCGATCGGCCAGCGCTACCGGCAGGGCATCGTCGCGGCCGACGGCGAGGACGACGTGGTGGAAGGCATCGTGCAGATGATCAAGGGCCAGAACGCCGCCAAGGTCGTCGCGGACCTGCGCGCCAAGGTCGAGGCCGTCAACGCGAAGCTGCCGCCGGGCGTGAAGATCCGGCCGATCTACCAGAGGAGCGACCTGATCGAGCACACGGTGAGCACGGTGATCGAGAACCTGCTGGTCGGCGCCGGCCTGGTCATCGCGGTGCTACTGGTGTTCCTGCGCAACTGGAAGGCCTCGCTGATCGTGGTGACCGTGATCCCGCTGTCGCTCCTGTTCGCGTTCATCCTGATGGACGCGCGCGGCGTGTCGGCCAACCTCATATCGCTTGGCGCGGTGGACTTCGGCATCATCGTCGACAGCGCGGTGGTGCTGGTCGAGGCGCTGATGGTGCGCCTCGCCATCGCGCAGGCCGACGCCAACCCGCAGCACTCCGGGTTCGGCTGGCGCCTGCACGAGCTGAAGGGCACGGCCGTGTCGCTCGCGCACCCGATCCTGTTCTCCAAGGCGATCATCATCACCGCCTTCCTGCCGATCTTCACGTTCCAGCGGGTCGAGGGCAAGATCTTCACGCCGGTGACCTACACGCTGACCTTCGCGCTGCTCGGGGCGATCCTGCTCACGCTGACGCTGGTGCCGACGCTGCTGTCCTGGGCGATCCGCGGCGAGGACATGGCCGAGAAGCACTCGGCCTGGATGCACCGGCTGCAGGACCGCTACCGCGCCTTCCTCGGCCACGCCGACCAGCACCGCCGGAAGGTGGTCGCGGGCTCGGTCGGCCTGTTCCTGCTGTCGCTCGCCGCGGTGCCGTTCCTCGGCAGCGAGTTCCTGCCCAAGCTCGACGAGGGCAACATCTGGCTGACGATCACGCTGCCGCCGCCCACCAGCCTGCAGAAGACCAAGGAGGTCGAGCGCGAGGTGCGCGCGATCCTGCGCAGCTACCCCGAGGTGAAGACCGTGGTCACCCAGGTCGGCCGCCCCGACGACGGCACCGACCCCAAGGGCCCGAACAACCTCGAGATCCTCGCCGACCTGAAGCCCCGCGGGGAGTGGAAGTTCGCCAGCAAGGAGGCGCTGGTGGCCGACATGTCGGCGCGGATCCACCGGATCCCCGGCGTGCCGACCAACTTCTCGCAGGTGATCCAGGACAACGTGGAGGAGGCGCTGTCGGGCGCCAAGGGCGAGATCGTCGTGAAGGTGTTCGGCTCCGACCTCGAGATCCTGCAGGACAAGGCCGACCAGATCGTCGCGGTGCTGTCGAAGATCCGCGGCGCGGCGGACGTCGCGGTGTTCCAGATCGGCGGGCAGAGCGAGCTCACCATCACGATCGACCGCGGCCGCATCGCGCGCCTCGGCCTCAACGTGAGCGACGTGAACACGGTGGTGCAGACCGCGCTCGCCGGCGTGGCCGCGAACACGTTCTACGACGGCGACCGGCGCTTCGACGTGACGGTGCGCCTGATGGCGCAGCACCGCGACGCGGTGGACGACATCGCCGGGCTGCAGGTCCCGCTGCCGGCCCAGGCCGCGCCCGGCGCGGGCGGCGCGCTGAACCCCACGGTGTCGCTCGGGGACATCGCCCGGGTCGAGGTCAGGCAGGGCGCGACCCGCATCCAGCGCGAGGCGGGCGGGCGCATCGTGGCGGTGAAGGCCAACCTGAACGGCCGCGACCAGGGCAGCTTCGTCGCCGAGGCGCAGGCCGCGGTCGCGCAGGCCGTCCGCCTGCCGCCGGGCTACGCCATGACCTGGGGCGGGCAGTTCGAGAACCAGCAGCGCGCGATGGCGCGCCTCAAGATCGTGGTGCCGCTGTCGCTGCTCGCGATCTTCTCGCTGCTCTTCTGGGCGTTCCGCTCGGTCAGCCGCGCGGCGCTGGTGCTGATGATGATCCCGTTCACGCTGATCGGCGGCATCGCGGGCCTCGGCATGGCGGGGCTGCACCTGTCGGTGTCGGCGGCGGTCGGGTTCATCGCCGTCGCGGGCATCTCGGTGCAGAACGGCGTGATCATGGTCGAGCAGATCATGGAGTTCGCCGAGCGCGGCTACCCGGTCGAGAAGGCGGTCATCGAGGGCGCGGTGCTGCGCCTGCGGCCGATCCTGATGACCGCGCTGATGGCCGGCCTCGGCCTGCTGCCGGCGGCGCTCTCGCACGGCATCGGCTCGGAAACCCAGCGCCCGTTCGCCGTTGTGATCGTCGGCGGGATCGTGAGCGCCACCGTCTTCACGCTGCTGCTGCTGCCGCTAATCTTCAAGCGCATCAGCGGCGGCGATTCGCCCTCCGAAACAATCGTAGCCTGAGAAGGAGCCCGGCATGGACTTCGACCGCTCTTCCGCCAGTTCGCGCAATCCCGCCACCCCGCGCCCCGAGGGCCCGGGCCGCCTGCTGATCGTCGAGGACGACGGCAGCCTCGCCGCGGGCCTCGCCCGCGCGCTGGGGCTCGAAGGCTACTCGGTCGAGCACCTCGAGACCGGAGAGGCGGCCCTGGCGCGCATCGCCGAGGCGACCTTCGACCTGGTGGTGCTCGACATCGGGCTGCCGGGCATCGACGGCTTCGAGGTGCTGCGCCGCATGCGCCTCTCCGGCCACGCGATGCCGGTGCTGGTGCTCACCGCGCGCGACGCGGTGGGCGACCGGGTGCACGGCCTCGACATCGGCGCCGACGACTACATGACCAAGCCGTTTGCGCTGCCCGAGCTGGCGGCGCGGGTGCGCGCGCTGATCCGCCGCGGCCAGGCGGACTCCGGGCCGCGCACCACGCACGGGCCGCTCGAGCTCGACCGCGCCGGGCGCCGCGCGTTCCTGCAGGGCGCGCCGCTCGAGCTCGCCGCGCGCGAGTGGGCGGTGCTGCAGATCCTGCTCGAGAAGGTGGAGAAGGTGGTGAGCAAGGAGTCGTTCATCGAGTCGCTCACCAACTGGGAGGAGGACCTGTCGGCCAACGCGATCGAGGTGTACATCTCGCGGCTGCGCGCCAAGCTGGAGCCCGCCGGGATCCGGATCCGCACGGTGCGGGGCTTTGGCTATATGCTTGAGGAATTCAAGGCTGGGTAGTCGAGAAGGGGGCTCCGCCCCCCTCAAGACCCCCCGGTGCCCGAATAGCGGCACTGTCAACTCAACGCGCGAACGAAGACGGATCCTATGAAAGAGCTTTCCTGGCGCGAGCGCCGCTTTGCGCCGCTGGTCGTTTTTGCGGCCGCGTTCTGCGCGGGCTCGTTCCTGCTGCGCGTCGTGTTCTCCAATTCGGGCGGCGACCACCAGGCCCTCGGGTTCGGCGAGGTCATCGCCGCATTCGTGATCGGCCTGTATTTCGACCTGGCGGCGTACCTGTACGCGGCCGTGCCCATCGCGCTGTACCTGCTGCTCGCGCCGGCGGCGGTCTTCCACCGCCTCTGGCACCGCCCGCTGTGGCTGGCCTTCTGCTGGGCGCTGGTGTTCGGCACGCTGTTCCTGTTCGTCGCCGAGTGGTTCTTCTGGCAGGAGTTCCGCACCCGCTTCAACTTCATCGCGGTCGACTACCTGCTCTACACGCGCGAAGTCATCGGCAACATCCGCGAGTCCTACCCGGTGGGCCGGATCCTCGCCGCGCTCGGCGCGCTCGCCGCCCTGCTCGTCTGGCTGCTGCGCAACTGGCTGCTGGCGCCGCTGCGCGCGCCGGCCGGTTCCGCCGGGAAATTCCGCCACCGGCTGGCCTGGGCGCTGCCGGTGCTCGCCGCGCCGTTCCTCGTGTTCATGTGGGTGGACCGCACCCAGCGGGACTTCTCGGCCAATCCGCTCGCCAACGAGCTGGCCGGCGACGGGCTCTACGAGTTCTTCTCCGCCGCCTACCGCAACGAGCTCGACTACGTGACCCACTACGCGAGCATCGACCCGCTGAAGGCGCGCGAGACGCTGCGCGCGCGGCTGGAGACCCCGCACTCGAAGCTCGCCAGCGCCAATCCCGGCGACCTCACGCGCACCGTGAAATACCCGCGCGACGAGAAGCGCCTGAACGTCGTGCTGGTCTCGGTGGAGAGCCTGTCGGCGGACTTCATGGCGAAGTTCGGCAACACCAAGGGCCTGACCCCGCGGCTGGACAGGCTCGCCGACCAGGGCCTGTTCTTCACCCAGCTGTATGCCACGGGCACGCGCACGGTGCGCGGCCTCGAGGCGCTGTCGCTCGCGTATCCGCCGACGCCGGGCCAGTCGATCGTGAAGCGCCCGCACAACGAAGGCATGTTCACCATCGGCGGGGTGTTCGCGTCCAAGGGCTACGACGTGCGCTACCTCTACGGCGGCTACGCCTATTTCGACAACATGCGCGCGTTCTTCGAGGGCAACGGCTACCTGGTCGAGGACCGCACCGTGATCCCCAGGGAGAAGATCCACCACGAGAACATCTGGGGCGTGGCCGACGAGGACCTGTTCACGCTGGCGCTGGAGCGGGGCGACGAGTCGCACGCGCGCGGCCGGCCGTTCTTCCACCACGTGATGACGACCTCGAACCACCGGCCGTTCACGTACCCCGACGGGCGCATCGACATCCCGTCCAAGACCAACCGCGACGGGGCGGTGAAATACACCGACTGGGCGATCGGCGACTTCCTCGACCGCGCGGCCAAGCACGCGTGGTTTGACGACACGGTGTTCGTGATCGTCGCCGACCACTGCGCCTCGAGCGCGGGCAAGAGCGACGTGCCGATCAACCGCTACCTGATCCCGATGGTCATCTACTCGCCCCGGAACATCCAGCCGCGCAAAGTCGACCGGCTGATGAGCCAGGTGGACGTCCCGCCGACCATCCTCGGGCTGCTCAATTTCGCGTACACCAGCCAGTTTCTCGGCTACGACCTGTTCGACCTCGAGCCCGGCCGCGAGCGCGCCTTCGTCTCGACCTACCAGGAGCTGGGCTTCATGCGCGGCGACGAAATGGCGATCCTGCGGCCCGGCAAGCGCGTGAGCGTGGTGAAGCCCGACCCGCGCGACGGCTCGGCGGTGCCGGCCAAGGCCAACCCCGCGCTGGCCGAGGAGGCGATCGCTTGGTACCAGGCGGCGTCCAGCCTGTTCGCGGAGCACCGGGACAAACAGGCAAAGGGACGCTGAACACCAGCTGACGCCCGGCTTGCAACGGGGCTATCATTCATTCAAACATACAGGGCTTCCTGGACAGAACATGCGCATCCTGATTGTCGAAGACGACGTGTCGCTCGCGGCCGGCCTCGCCCGGATCCTCGAGGCGGAGGGGTATGCGGTCGATGTGATGAAGAGCGGCGAGCACGCCTCCATGGCTGCGCGCCAGGAGAGCTTCGACCTCGTGATCCTCGACGTCGGGCTGCCGGGCATCGACGGCTTCGAGGTGCTGAGGCGCCTGCGCGCCGAGGGGCTCGCCATGCCGATCATGGTCCTCACCGCGCGCGACGCGCTGGACGACCGCGTGCGGGGCCTCGACCTCGGCGCCGACGACTACATGGTCAAGCCGTTCGCGATGCCGGAGCTCGCCGCGCGCGTGCGTGCCCTGGTGCGCCGCGGCCAGTCCCACTCGGGCCCCAGGATCGTGCACGGGCCGCTGGTGCTCGACACCAGCGCGCGCCGCGCCACGCTGGGCGGCCAGCCGCTCGAGCTCGCCGCGCGCGAATGGGCCGTGCTCGAGGTGCTGCTCGCGCGCGTGGAGAAGATCGTCAGCAAGGAGTCGATCATCCAGGCGATGGCGAACTGGGGCGAGGAGCTGTCGCTGAACGCGATCGAGGTGTACGTGTCGCGCCTGCGCGCCAAGCTCGAGCCCTCGGGAGTGCACATCCGCACGGTGCGCGGCTTCGGCTACATGCTCGAGGAATACAAGGCGCCGGCCACGGAGAAAGAGACGGGACACGGGGGCGCCTGATGGCCGGCAGCCTGCGCGTCAACCTGCTGCGGCTGCTGATCCCGCCGGTGGCGGTGATCCTCGCGGTGGGCTCGATCGCCGCCTACTACCTGTCGATCGACCCGGCCGCCGACGCCTACGACCAGTCGCTGATCAACACCGCCATCGCGCTGTCCGAGCGCATCCGCGTCCAGGAGGGCGGCCTGGTGTTCGACCTGCCGAGCGCGGCCGAGGCGGTGGTGCGCACCGACAAGTACGACAAGATCTACTACGTGGTGCGCGACCCGAACGGCGAAGCGCTCGCCGGCGACCAGGAGATCCCGCGCCCGCCGCGCGGCGTGCTCGCCGACGAGGGCGTGATCACCTTCGACGCGGACTACCGCGGCCAGCGCCTGCGCGTCGCGGCGCTGCTGGTGCCCTGCGGGACCGGGATCTGCACCGTGACGGTGGCCGAGACCACGATCAAGCGGGAGCGCCTGGCGCGCGACATCCTCCTCGGCAGCGTGCTGCCCCAGACGCTGTTCGCCGTCCTGACGCTCGTGCTGGTGTGGTTCGGCGTGCGGCGCGGCCTCGCGCCGCTGGCGCGGCTGTCCGACGAGATCCTCGACCGCTCGCCGCGCGACCTGCGCCCGATCAACGAGCGCGGCGCGCCCGCGGAGGCGAAACCCCTGGTCGCGGCGCTGAACAAGCTCTTCGACCAGGTGGACGAGGCCAACCGCAACCAGCAGCGCTTCCTCGCCAACGCCGCGCACCAGCTGCGCACGCCGCTGGCCGGCCTGCAGGCGCACACCGAGCTCGCGATGGCGCAGCCGGTCCCGGAGGCCTGCCGCGCCGAGCTGGAATTCGTGCACAGCGCGACCATCCGCACGGCGCGGCTCGCCAACCAGCTGCTGGCGCTGGCGCGCGCCGAGCCGGGCGGCAACCGGCCGTCGGAGTTCACGCGCATCGACCTGCGCCAGGTCGTGGAGGAGTGCGCGGACGAATGGGTGCACCGGTCGCTGGCGAAGGACGTGGACCTGGGCTTCGACCTCGCCCCGGCGGGCGTCGCGGGCGACGCGTTCCTGCTGCGCGAGCTGCTGGTCAACCTTGTCGGCAACGCGGTCGAATACACCCCGAAGGGCGGGCACGTCACCGTGCGCACCGGGGCGGCCGGGGATGCGTCCGCCGGCGGCGCGTTCCTCGAGGTCGAGGACGACGGCCCGGGCATACCCGCCGCGGAGCGCGAGCGGGTGCTCGAGCGCTTCTACCGGCTGCCGGGCACCGTGGGCACCGGCAGCGGCCTGGGCCTCGCCATCGTGCGGGAGATCGCCCTCGCGCACGGCGCGCGGGTGGAAATCGGCGCCGGGCAGGGCGGGCGCGGCTGCTGCGTGCGCTTGATATTCCCGGCCACAGCCCCGATATTGAAGGACACGGCTTGACCCTCGGAGGGGCGTCCTCTACCCTCAAAGCATGATCCCAGGAGCGGCACATGGATAGCGTAGACATCGAAGTCCTCAAGAGCGCGCAGGCCTGGATGGCGGCCGGCCACCGGGTGACGCTGGCGACCATCGTCAAGACCTGGGGCTCGGCCCCGCGGCCGGTGGGGGCGCTGCTGGTGATCCGCGACGACGGCCTGGTCTCGGGCTCGGTGTCGGGCGGCTGCGTGGAAGACGACCTGATCGAGAAGGTGAAGTCCGGCGGGCTCGCCAGGGACAAGCCGGCGGTCACGACCTACGGCGTCACCAACGAGGAAGCCAACCGCTGGGGGCTGCCGTGCGGAGGCACGCTGCAGCTCGTGCTCGAGCCGCTGTCGGAAGCCAGCGGCGTCGCCGAGCTGCTCGAGACCATCGGCAAGCAGCAGCTTGTCTCGCGCCGCCTCGAGATCGCCACCGGCAAGGTCACGCTCACCGCGGGCAAGTGGTCCGACATGCTCGAATTCGACGGCAAGGTGCTCGCCACGGTGCACGGGCCGCGCTGGCGCCTGGTGCTGATCGGCGCGGGCCAGCTCAGCCGCTACCTGGCCGAGATGGCGCGCATGCTCGACTACCAGGTGGTGGTGATCGACCCGCGCGAGGAGTACTACACGGGCTGGGACATGCCCGGGCTCGAGGTGAACCGCGGCATGCCCGACGACGTGGTCGCCGCGCTGAACATGGACGGCCACAGCGCGGTGGTCGCGCTGACCCACGATCCCAAGCTCGACGACCTCGCGCTGATGGAGGCGCTGAAGTCGCCCGCGTTCTACGTGGGCGCGATCGGCTCGAAGAAGAACAACGACGCGCGCAGGAAGCGCCTCGAGGAGTTCGAGCTCTCGAAGGACGAGATCGCGCGCCTGCACGGCCCCGTGGGCCTGTACCTCGGGTCCAAGACCCCGCCCGAGATCGCGCTGGCGATCCTGGCCGAGATGACCGCGGTGCGCTACGGCGTGCCGAGCGTCGGCTGGGCCGCCAAGGAGCAGTCGCGCTTCGCGGCTTCGGCCTGCGAAGTCGCCCCGGCCACGACGCCCTCCACTTGAGCGAAGTCGTCGGGATCCTGCTCGCGGCCGGGTCCGCGAGCCGGTTCGGTTCCAACAAGCTCCTCCACCCGCTGCTCACCGGCGTGCCGATCGCGGTCACGGCGGCGCGCAACCTCAAGGCGGTCGTGCCGCGATGCGTCGCGGTGGTGCGCCCGGGCGCGGACGAACTGGCCGGGCTGCTGCGCGCCGAGGGGCTTGAAGTCGTCGTGTGCCCGAACGCGGACGAGGGCATGGGCGCAAGCCTCGCCTGCGCGGCCTCGGCCGCCGGTGAAGCCGGGGCCTACATGATCGCGCTGGCCGACATGCCCTACATCCGCGCGAGCTCGCTGGCGGCCATCCGCGATGCGATCGCAGGCGGCCCGCCGCTGGTGGCGCCGTACTTCCGCACCCGCCGTGGCCACCCGGTGGGCATCGCCGGGCGGTTCCGGGCGGAGTTGCTCGCGGCGGCCGGCGACGAGGGCGCCAAGAAACTGCTCGAGCGGCACGCCGCCGACCTCGTCAAGATCCCCGTGGGCGACCCGGGCGTGATCCGCGATGTCGACACTCCCGCCGACCTGGCCCCGCCGCTGGGCGTGTGAACCGGAGACCCTAGTCGTGAAGCTCGATACCAATGCCAGGGGCGTGTTCGTGATCGCGCCCACGCCGTTCCACCCGGACGGCCGCGTCGACGACGCGTCGATCGACCGGATGACGGATTTCTTCGTGCAGGCGGGCGCCGACGGCCTGACGATGCTGGGCCAGCTCGGCGAGGCGGCCAAGATGGCGCACGGCGAGTCGGTCGATGTGGTGAGGCGCGTGGTCCGGCGCACCCGCCTGCCCGTCATCGTCGGCGT
>JAFEDL010000057.1 GCA_018241645.1 Pseudomonadota bacterium | reverse complement strand
TCGTCCGGCCGGGCCGGCGCGAGCGTGCGGCCGCTGCCGCGCCGGTCGACCTTGCCGAATCCCGCCTTCGCGTCGTACCTGGCGCGCAGCACCGGGTCGGCCAGCACCGCGTATGCCTGGTTGATCAGGCTCAGGCGCGCCTCGGCCGTACGGTCGCCGGGATTCTTGTCGGGATGGTGCTGCTGGGCGAGGCACCGGTACGCCGCCTTGATCACCGCTGCGCTCGCGTTCGGGCTGACTTCGAGAATTTCGTAAAGGGAGACCACGGCTCAGACTCCGACGCTGAGGTACATCCGGCCGCCCGCATTGCCCATGCGCTGGATCGCGGAGCGGAAATCGCCGAGGCCAGCAGGCCTGCGCATCATCGTGCGGACTTCTGGCGCGGTGCCGGCTTCGACCGAGATGGCCCGGCCGAAGGTGACTACGATCGGCAGGTCCACGGGCGCAGACAGCAGCTCGCGAAGGACTTCGAGCCCGGAAAAGCCCTGGGGCGCGAAATCGGTCTCCACCAGGGCCGCATCCCCGGCCGGCGCGAGTGCGCCCTCGCGCATGGCTACCAGCGAGGCGACCGCGCTGCGCTGTTCAAGAAGCTCTGGTTTTTCAGGGAAATTCATTTGTTCCGCCGGGAATTTGGCAGAATTTTACGGAACTTGAGCCCGGACGACCGCTTTTGACAATGTTTAACGGGACCGGCGCTACCCCCGCAGCTTGAACCTCTGGATCTTCCCGGTCGCCGTCTTCGGCAGCTCCGCTACGAACTCCACCCAGCGCGGATACTTGTAGTGCGCGAGCCTGGACTTGACGTGCGCCTTGAGCTCGTCAGCGGTCGCCTTCGCGCCCGGCTTCAGCACCACGAATGCCCGGGGCTTCACGAGCTTGTCCGCGTCCTCGTGCCCGACCACCGCGCATTCCAGCACCGCCTCGTGCGAGACCAGCGCCGCCTCCACCTCGGCGGGCGACACATAGATCCCGCCCACCTTGAGCATGTCGTCCGAACGCCCGCCGTACGCGTAGTAGCCGCCTTCCACCAGCGTGTACTTGTCGCCGCTCCTGGTCCAGGGCCCCTGGAACGTATTCTTGGTCTTCTCGCGCTGGTTCCAGTACATGATTGCCGAGGTCGGGCCGGAGATCTGCAATTCGCCGAGTTCGCCCGGCTTCACTTCGTTGCCATGCTCGTCCAGCAGCCGCAGCTGGTAGCCCGGCACGGCCTTTCCCGTGGTGCCGGGCTTCACGTCGCCGGGACGGTTGGAGATGAAGATGTGCAGCATCTCGGTCGAGCCGATGCCGTCGAGGAGTTCCACCCCGGTGCGCTCGTGGAACCGCTTCAGGATCTCCGGCGGCAGGGCCTCGCCGGCCGAGGTGCCGACCCGCAGCGCGAGGGCTTCCTTCTTCGGGAAGTTCGGGCTCACGAGCATCGCCGCATACAGCGTCGGCACGCCGTAGAAGATCGTCGCCTTGTGCTCCACCAGGCGCTTGAACACCGCGTCGGGCGTCGGCCGCTCGGCCATCAGCACGGTGGTCGCGCCCACCGCCAGCGGAAACGTGAGGGCGTTGCCCAGGCCATAGGCAAAGAACAGCTTCGCCGCCGAGAACACGACGTCGGACTCGCGGATGCCGAGCACCGGGACGGCGTACAGCTCGGCGGTCAGGATCAGGTGCGAATGCAGGTGCACGGTGCCCTTGGGCGCGCCGGTAGAACCCGACGAGTACAGCCAGAAGCAGATGTCGTCCGCGAGCGTCGGCGCCGCCTCGAATTCCTTGCCGGCCTTGGCAAGCAGGTCGGACAGCAGCAGGTTGCCCTGCGCGTCCCTGCCCGCCACTACCACGTGCTTGAGGTCGGGCAGCTTCCCGAGCAGCGGAAGGAACGCCTTCAGCAGGGGCTCGGAGACGACCAGCGCCTGCGCCCGGCTGTCCTTCAGCATGTATTCGTAGTCGGGCGTCGTCAGCAGCGTGTTCAGGGCGACCGGCACGACGCCGGCCTTGATCGCCCCCAGGAAGGCCGCGGGAAAGTCGATCGAATCGAGCAGCGCCAGCGCTATGCGCTCTTCGCGCTTGATGCCCAGCGCCACAAGCGCATTCGCAGCGCGGTTCACCCGCTCGGCCAGGTCTGCATAGGTATGGCGCCCGGTATCGTCGATGTAGGCGACCTTCTCCGCGCGGCCCGCCTCCAGGTTGCGCCCGACCAGGTCGACCGCGGCGTTGTACTCGCGCGGAATTTCTTTTCCCATGTCCCCTCCGTTGTCTGCCGCTATGCGGTCTGCGCCGCCGCTTCCCTTGCCTGCTCGAGCCACCCGGCGGCCCACTCCTCCGCCTTCTCCTCGGGGAGCACACCCGAAGACGCGTCATGCTGCACGCGCTCGCCAATGCGCTGCGCGCCGAGCTCCGCGAGCAGCGTGTCGAACTTCATGCCGCCGAAATTGAAGGTCTCCGCGTAGGTGCGGTCGCCGAGCCCGAACACGCCGTAGCGCACCTGCGAGAGGTCCGGGCGCTTCGCCAGCAGGTCGTCGTAGAGCTTCTTCGCGTTGTCGGGGACGTCGCCCTGCCCGTAGGTCGAAGTGCACACCAGGAATATGCCTTCCCGCGCGAATACGGACGCGTCCAGGTTGTCCATCAGCAGGGTCTGGACTTCGACGCCGTCGCCGTCCCAGACGAGTTCGAGCTCCTGCGCGACGAGTTGCGCCGTGCCGGTCATGGTGCCGACGATGATCGTGAGTTTCATAGGCGGGGCAGGCCCTGAATGAGATTCATTTGACAGACATTATATTGCAGCCTAGAATTATTTCAAGCAGTATATTTCATGAGGTTTCCTTTGCCCGCAACCGCCCCAGCGCTCTCCAGCCAGACCGAAGACGAGGCCTTCCTCGCCCGCCTCGGCGAGCGCGTGCGCGCATGGCGGGACAGCCGCAGGATAACCCGCAAGGCCCTCGCCCTTTCCTCGGGCGTTTCGGAACGCTACCTCGCGCTGCTCGAGTCGGGCGAAGGCAACATGTCGATCCTGCTGCTGCGCCAGCTGTCGATGGCCATGCAGGTGCCGCTCGAGGACCTGGTGCGCGAATCGCCGGGGGTGCCGCGGCGCGACCGCATCGCGCTCGTGGGGCTGCGCGGCGCCGGCAAATCGTCCCTGGGGGCGAAGCTCGCCGCCGACTACGGCATGCCCTTCGTCGAGCTCGACCGCGAAATCGAACGCGAAGCCGGCGCCACCCTGTCCGCGCTCTTCGGCATGTACGGCCAGGAAGGCTACCGCCGGTTCGAACGGCGCGCGCTGGAACGGGTGCTGGCGGAGAATCCGCGCTGCGTGATCGCCACCGGCGGCAGCCTCGTCACCGCGCCGGAGACCTATGCGCGCCTGCTGGCCGCCTGCTACACCGTGTGGCTCAAGGCGGCGCCCGAGGAACACATGGCCCGCGTGATCGCGCAGGGCGACATGCGCCCGATCCACGGCCATGCCGCGGCGATGGACGACCTGAAGCAGCTGCTGATCGAGCGCACCCACCTCTATGCCCGCGCCGACGTTGCGGTGGACACCGCGGGACGCACCCTCAGGCAAAGCCTGGCCGAACTGAAAAGAACGACACACAACGAATCGCAGGGACACCCATGATCACTTTCGACACCAGCCCCGAGAAATACAACCACTGGAAACTGGCGGTCGACGGCCCCGTGGCCACGCTCACGCTCGACATCCAGGAGGACAAGGGGCTGTTCAGCACGTACAAGCTGAAGCTCAATTCCTACGACCTGGGCGTCGACATCGAGCTGAACGACGCCCTCAACCGCATCCGCTTCGAACACCCCGGCGTGAAGAGCGTGGTCGTGACCTCGGGCAAGCCGCGCATGTTCTGCTCTGGCGCGAACATCTACATGCTCGGCCAGAGCACGCACGCGTGGAAGGTGAATTTCTGCAAGTTCACCAACGAGACGCGGAACGGCATCGAGGACTCCAGCCGCCACTCCGGCCTCAAGTTCCTCGCGGCATTGAACGGCGCGACCGCGGGCGGGGGCTACGAGATGGCGCTCGCCTGCGACGAGATCGCCATGATCGACGACCGCTCTTCGGCCGTGAGCCTGCCCGAAGTCCCGCTGCTCGGCGTGCTGCCCGGCACCGGCGGGCTCACGCGGCTGGTCGACAAGAGGAAGATGCGCCGCGACCTCGCGGACGTGTTCTGCACCACCTCGGAAGGCGTGCGCGCCGACCGCGCCAAGGAATGGCGTCTCGTGGACCATGTGGCCAAGCCCCAGGCGTTCGCTGAAATGGTGAAGGCACGCGCGCTGGAACTCGCCAAGCTCTCCGACCGCCCGGACAACGCCAGGGGCGTGGCCCTTACCCCCCTGAAGAGGAGCATCGACGACACGGGCTACCACTACGGCCACGTGGACGTGGCGATCGACCGTGCCGCGCGCACGGCAACGATCACCGTCAAGGGCCCGCAGGGCGCGCAGCCCTCCGCGATCGACGCGATCCTCGCGCAGGGCGACCAATGGTGGCCGCTCGCGATGGCGCGGGAGCTCGACGACGCCGTGCTGCTGCTGCGCACGAACGACGCGGAAGTCGGCACCTGGGTGCTCAAGACCGAAGGTTCGGTGGAGGCCGTGCTCGCGGCGGACAGGATGCTGGCCGCCAACGCGGCCCACTGGTTCGTGCGCGAGACGCTCGGCTTCATCCGCAGGACGTTTTCGCGCATCGACGTGGCCTCGCGCTCGCTGATCGCGCTGGTGGATGCGGGCTCCTGCTTTGCCGGGACGCTGGCCGAGCTGGCGCTGGCGGCCGACCGCAGCTACATGCTTGCGCTGCCGGACGATCCGGCCAGGGCGCCGAGGATCGCCCTGTCCGCGCTCAACTTCGGCCCTTACGAGATGGCAAACCGCCGCACCCGCATCGCCACGCGTTTCTCGGACGAGGAAACACCGATAGAGCGCTGCAGGTCCGCGATCGGCGAGCCGCTCGATGCGGACGCCGCAAAGGAACTGGGCCTGGTCACGATCACGCCGGATGAGCTCGACTGGACGGACGAAATCCGCCTGGCGATCGAGGAGCGGGCCAGCCAATCGCCCGATGCGCTGACCGCCATGGAAGCCTCCTTGCGCTTTGCCGGCAGCGAGACCATGGAAACGCGCATCTTCGGCCGACTCACGGCATGGCAGAACTGGGTGTTCAACCGGCCGAACGCGGTCGGCGAACAAGGCGCGCTCAAGGTGTACGGCACCGGCGCCAAGGCGAAATTCAACTGGGAAAGGGTCTGACCATGGCCATCGACTACGCAGAGAAAATCCCCAACAACGTCAACCTCGCCAACGACAAGACGCTGCAGCGGGCCCTCGAACACTGGCAGCCCAGCTTCCTGCACTGGTGGCAGGACATGGGGCCGACCGACTTCCAGGCCTCGGACGTGTACCTGCGCACCGCGGTCTCGGTGGACGCCGAGGGCTGGGCGCAGTATGGCTCGGTCAAGATGCCCGACTACCGCTGGGGCATCTTCCTCGCCGACCAGGTTCCCGACCGCAAGATCGGGTTCGGCGACGCGATGGGCCAGCCGGTCTGGCAGCAGGTGCCGGGCGAGTACCGCTCCACCCTGCGCCGCCTGATCGTCACCCAGGGCGACACGGAGCCCGCCTCGGTCGAGCAGCAGCGGCTGCTCGGGCACACCTGCCCGTCGCTGTACGACCTGCGGAACCTGTTCCAGATCAACGTGGAGGAAGGCCGCCACCTGTGGGCGATGGTCTACCTGCTGCACGCCTACTTCGGGCGCGACGGCCGCGAAGAGGCCGAGGAACTGCTGGCGCGCCATTCCGGCGACGCAGACAAGCCGCGGATCCTGTCCACCTTCAACGAGCCGATCACCGACTGGCTGTCGCTGTACTGCTTCACCTACTTCACCGACCGCGACGGCAAGTACCAGCTGAAGAGCCTGGCGGAATCCGGGTTCGACCCGCTGTCGCGCACCTGCCGCTTCATGCTCACCGAGGAGGCGCACCACATGTTCGTCGGCGAGACGGGCATCGGCCGCGTGATCAAGCGCACGCTCGAAGTCATGAAGGAACTCGGCACCGACGACCCGGCGGCGATCCGCCGCGCGGGCGCCGTGGACCTGCCGCTCCTGCAAAAGTACATCAACTTCTGGTGCTCCTCGTCGCTGGACCTGTTCGGCAACGAGATCTCGTCCAACTCCGCCCAGACCTTCGCCAACGGCCTCAAGGGCCGCCCGGACGAATCCACCTACACGGACCATGTGCTGCGCGACGCGACGCTCAAGCTGGAGACCCCGGAAGGCGTGCAGGATGTACCGATGCTGAACGCGCTGAACGAAGTCATGCGCGAG
>JAFEDL010000056.1:14470-32009 GCA_018241645.1 Pseudomonadota bacterium | reverse complement strand
CGGCGAGCGGGAGCGCGTATCGAAAAGGTTTCGGCTTCATCGGATGGTCCAGGCGCAAGTTTAAACCCGCACCCGCCAGGCCACGATCGCCGCCCCCGCGAGGCCGAACAGCGCGCTGATGCCGAAGGTGGCCGCCGACCCGAGCGGTACCCAGGTCGCCCCGGCCAGCAGGGTCCCGGCCACCCCGCCCAGTCCGTAGCACAGGCTCATGTATAGCGCCTGCCCGCGCACCTGCAGCGGGCCGGCGAACGCGCGATGGACCACGGCCAGGGACGCTGCATGGAACGAACCGAACGTGGCCGCGTGCAGCAACTGCGCGGCGACCAGCACTGCCAGCCAGTCCACGCCCCACCCGATCGCCGCAAACCGCACGCCGGCGGCGACGAAGCTCGCCAGCAGGATCGCCCTCAGGCTGAAGCGCCTCACGAGCACCGGCATCGCCACGAACACCAGGATTTCGGCTAGCACCCCGAGCATCCACAGGATGCCGACCACGGATTTGGAATATTCGTGCGCTACGAGATAGATCGAATAGAACGCGTACAGCGCGCCATGGGCAACCGTCATGCAGGTGCAGGCGACGAAGAATGCGATCACCTCGGGGCGCCGCAGGACCGCCCTCAGGCTCCCCTTCACCTGCACGGCATGCTCCACCGGCAGCGCCGGCAGCTGGAAGGCGATCAGGAAGCTGGCGAGGCTGACCCCGAACAGGACCCAGCGCAGCCGCGCGACGGGAAGCACGTCGAGCATCGCGCCGGTGGCCAGCACCGCGAGGATGAAACCGACCGAACCCCACAGCCGGACCGGCCCGTACCGGTGGGTGTGGGGGGCGAGCACAGAGAAGGCCAGCGCGTCGACGATGGACAGGATGGCCGCGGAGCAGACGCCGATCAGGCCGACCGTCAGCGCCGTCGGGAGGAAACCGGACACGAGGGACAGCATCCCCACGGCTGCCGTAGTCAGCCCGCAGGACAGCGCCACGACCCCGCGCCGCGATCCCGTCGCATCCGACAGCCAGCCCCAGCCCATCGGTGCGAAGATGCGCGCGAACTGCGGCAGCGCGAGGATGAGCGCGATTTCGCCGGCTGCGAATCCCTCGCCGGCGAGGTACAGCGAAAAATACGGGGCGTACACGCCCAGGTAGCAGAAATAGGCGAAGTAGAACGCGGCGATGCGCGCGGGCCGGGAATCTGCCAAGGTGGGTGTGCGTGTCCGGGTGGGCCGAAAATCGCGGGTATATTACAGGCCCGCAGCACTCTCGCGATCATGGCTTCACAAGCGCAGCGCCCTTCCCCATTCGACCTCGGGGGCAAAGTCGCCCTCGTCACCGGCGCGAACTCCGGCATCGGCCGCGAGATCGCGCTTGGCCTTGCCGAGGCCGGGGCCGCGGTGGTGCTGGTCGCCCGACGCAAGGCGGAGCTCGAGGCGGTGCATGATGAGATCGTCGCAGCGGCCGGTCGCGCCGCAGCCCTTGCATGCGACCTGTCCACGCGCGCCGCGGTGTTCGAGTGCGCAGGCAAGGCTGGCGCGTTCTTCGGTTCACCGGACATCCTCGTGAACGCGGCGGCCAACAATATCCGCAAGCCGATGCTCGAACTCACCGAAGCGGACTGGGATGCGACAATGCGGCTCAACCTCGAGGCGCCGTTCTTCCTCGCGCAGAGGCTCGCGCCGGCCATGATCGCGCGCGGCTGGGGCCGCATCATCAACATCGCCTCCCAGCAGGCGGTGCGCGCATTCGGCAATAGCGGCGCATATGGGGTTTCCAAGGGCGGCATCGTCCAGCTCACGCGCGCGCAGGCAGAAGCTTGGACGAAACTGGGCGTGACCTCGAACGCCATCGCGCCCGGGTTCGTGGACACGCCCCTCACGGCGGCAGTGGCCAGCGACCCGGTGCAGCGCAAGGCCATGGCCGGGCGCACGATGGCCGGGCGGATCGGGGAACCCCGCGACACGCGGGGCGCGGCACTGTTCCTCGCCAGCCCTGCGGCGGACTACGTCACCGGCCAGACCCTGTTTGTCGACGGCGGGTTCTCGGTCGCATGAAGGCACCGCGCATCCTGTGCGTGGGCATGGCGACCATCGACCACGTATTCCACCTCCCGGCCATCCCGCGCGAGCCGACCAAGGTGCGCGCCACCGAGTACGTGCGCATCAGCGGCGGCATGGCGGCCAACGCCGCGGTCGCCGCCGCCCGCCTGGGCGGCCAGGTCGAGTACTGGGGCCCGATCGGCGCCGACGCCAACGGGGACGACATCCTGGCCGAGCTCGCCTCAGAAGGCGTGCGCACCTCCGGGGTCGTTCGCGTGCCGCAGCGCGCTGCGGTGTCGGCGATCATGGTGGACCAGGCCGGCGAACGCCTGGTCTGCGGTTATTCCGATCCTTCCACCTTCGATGCCGAGGCCGTGCTGCCGCTCGAGCGGCTGTCCGAATTCGACGCGGTGCACGCCGACTGCCGCTGGTGGAAGGCCGCACGCCAGGTGTTGCCGGCGGCGCGCAAATTGGGCATCCCCACCGTGTTCGACGGCGACATCTCGCCAGCCGCAGTGCTCGCCGAGGTGGCCCCGCTCGCGCAGTACCCGATCTTCTCCGAGCGAGGCCTGCTCATCGCCGCGCAGGACGCCGGCCACGACGACCGCCTCGCGAGCATCGCGCGGCGCTCGGGCGGGTTTGCCGGCGTCACGCTGGGAGCGCGCGGATTCCTCTGGTACGACGGCGGCCGCATCCATCGCCTGGGCGTCCCCCCGGTGACGGTAGTCGACACGCTCGGCGCCGGCGACGTCTTCCACGGAGCATTCGCCTATGCGCTCGGCCTGCGCATGGACACGCCCGCCGCGGCGCGGTTCGCCTCGGCGACGGCCGCGCTCAAATGCACGCGCTTCGGGGGCCGCGGCGGCACGCCCGCGCATGCCGAGGTGGACGAACTGCTCGCACGCTGGCATCCCTGATCCGCAGATGCCGTACAAGCCCGCACACTCCCGCGCCGCGTTCTACCTGCTGTTCACCGCCTCGGGCTTCGCCGGGCTGATCTACGAATCGATCTGGACCCACTACCTGAAGCTATTCCTCGGGCATGCCGCATATGCCCAGTCGCTGGTGCTGGTGGTGTTCATGGGCGGGCTCGCGGCAGGCAGCGCGCTGATGGGGCGCTGGTCGACGCGCATCGCCAACCCGCTGCTGTGCTACGCGTTCGTGGAAGGCGTGGTCGGGCTGCTCGCACTGGCCTTCCACGAGGTGTTCGTCGCATCCACCGGCTTCGCCTATGCAAGCGTCCTGCCCGGCCTGGACTCGGATGCGCTCGCGCTCGCAGCCAAGCTTGCGCTGTCCGCGTTGCTGATCCTGCCCCAGTCCGTGCTGCTCGGCATGACCTTCCCGCTGATGAGCGGGGGCCTGGTGCGCGCCCATCCCGCGGCTGCGGGCGAATCGGTGGCCATGCTCTATTTCACCAACAGCCTGGGCGCCGCGGCCGGAGTGCTGGTGAGCGGGTTCCTGCTGATCGAATGGGCCGGGCTGCCGGGCACGCTGCGCTTTGCGGGCGCGATCAACCTGGTCCTCGCGGCTTGCGTGTGGCTGATAGCGCGTCCGATGCGCGCCGCCCCGGTAGAGCCGGGACACCAGGACGATCCCGACGCGGCGCGCATCCTGCTCGCGGTGGCGTTCTTCACTGGCCTCGCCTCGTTCGTCTACGAGATCAGCTGGATCAGGATGCTGGCGCTGGTGCTGGGCGCGTCCACGCATTCGTTCGAGCTGATGCTCTCGACCTTCATCCTCGGCCTCGCGCTCGGGGGACTGGCGGTCCGGCGCCTGGTCGACCGCGCCGGCAACGTGGAGCGCCTGCTGGGCTGGGTGCAGGTCGCCATGGGCCTCTTCGCGCTGTCCACGCTCCTGGTCTACGACCGCTGCTTCGACCTCATGGCTTTCCTCATGAAGGGCCTCGCGCGCACGGACACCGGCTATTTCTTCTTCAACCTGTCCGGGCAGGCGATCGCCGCGATCGTCATGCTCCCGGCCACGTTCTGCGCGGGGATGACGCTGCCGCTGATTACCGGCGCCCTCCTGCGGCGCGGCGCGGGCGAGGCGGCCATCGGCAAGGCCTATGCCGCAAACACGCTGGGGGCGATCGCGGGCGTGCTGCTCGCCGTGCACGTCGGCCTGCCCGCGCTCGGCCTCAAGGGCGCGATGGTGGCGGGCAGCGCCGTCGACGCTGCGCTGGGCCTGGCCCTGCTGTGGCGCTTCGTGCCTGAGCGGCGCCAACTGGCCGGCGCGGCAATCGCATGCGTGCTGCTGTTCCTGCCGGTCACGCTTGCCTACCGGCTGGACGCCAACAAGATGACCTCCAGCGTGTTCCGCTACGGCGAACTGGACAGCTCCAGCACCGCGAAGATCCTGTTCCAGAAGGACGGCAAGACCGCCACCGTGCACCTGGTCGACTACTCCGGCACCTACAGCATCCGCACCAACGGCAAGTCGGACGGCTCCATCGTCATGCAGGAAGGCCCGGAAGGCCGGCGCCCGGGCTCCGATGAAATCACCATGGTGCTGACCGGCGCGATCCCGCTGGCGCTCAAGCCCCACGCGAAGAGCGCGGCGGTGATCGGCATCGGCACCGGGCTCACCATGCACACTCTGCTGCAGAGCCTCGAAGTGGAGAAGGTCGAGACCGTCGAGATCGAGGCGGCGATGGCCGAGGCATCGCGCGGGTTCTCGCCGCGCAACGGCGCGGCCTTCGCCGACCCGCGCGGCTCGATCGTCATCGACGACGCGAAGAGCTTCTTCTCCACGCACAACCGGCGCTACGACATCATCGTCTCCGAACCGTCCAACCCGTGGGTAAGCGGCGTCTCGGGACTGTTCACCACCGAGTTCTACCGCCGCATCCGCACCCACCTCAATCCGGGCGGCCTGCTGGTGCAGTGGCTCCAGCTGTACGAGACCGACACGTCGCTGGCGGCTTCGGTGCTTGCGGCGCTCGGCGGGACGTTCCCGCATTACTCGATCTACGCGCCGAGCGACCACGACCTGCTGATCGTCGCGAGCGAGGCGCCGATCCCGCCGCCGCAGGGCGCGCAGGCGTTCGCGCACCCGGGCCTCACGCGGGAGCTCTTCAGCGTGCACGTGCTGACCCAGGGCGACTTCAGCGCGCGCTACCTCGGCGACCGGGCCACGCTGGAGCCGCTGTTCCTGAGCTACGGGATGCCCCCGAACTCGGACTACGCCCCGGTGCTGGACCTCAACGCCGCGCGCGCCCGCTTCACGGAACGCAGCGCCGTCGAGGTGGTGGCGCTCGGCAACCTCCCCGTGCCGGTGCTGGAGATGCTCGATCCGGGACGCGGCAGCCCGCAGCCCGACCCGCTGTTCGCGGGCGCAGCCGATTTCGAGCGGATCGATACCGCGCGGCTGGCGGCCTACGTGCGCGACTACCTGCTGTCCGGCAAGCCGCCGATACCCCAGGGCACCTCGCTGCAGCTGCAGAAGGACCTGGAGCTGGTGAAGGTACGCCTGCTCGAATGCAACGCCCCGCGCGAGCAGGACGTCTGGCTGCACTCCGTGTGGCGCATCGCCGAGATCGTGAATCCCGGCCTGCCGCCCGCGCAGGCCGGCCTTGTGTGGTCGCGGATCAGCGCGGCCCCCTGCTACGCGGGACTTGCGCCCTACCAGCAGCAGTGGATCGAACTGTTCCGCGCGGTCGGCGCGCGCGATGCGCGGCGCATGGCCGAACTCGCCGCCGAGGTGCTCGCCAGCCCGTCCGAGATCAACGCCGAGAGCCGCGAATACCTGTGGATGGCCGGGCTCACCGGCTACCTCGCCGCCGGGGACAAATCCGGTGCGAGGCGCCTTTGGGAGCTGCACGCGCAGCGACTCGCTAAGAGCGCGCCCAAGGCCGTGTTCCGGCTGCTGCGCTGCCACGCCCAGGACGGGGAGCCGGACGTGCGCGCGCCCGCGTGCGCGGCCGAATTCAGGCAGTACGCGAGGCGCTGACCTGCTTCAGTAGTGGCGCCGCGGAAGTTGCGCGTTTGCGGAACGCAGCTGCGCCTCGAGATCGCGGATCCTGTCCAGGAACGACAGGGTGAGCGCCAGCGCATTCAGGTCCAGCTCGAAATCGTTGCGCAGCCGGCACGCGGTCCGGGCCACCACCACCCAGCGCGCGCTGAACGTCCACTGCGCCTCGGCCGCATCGACCGGGTGCAGCACACCGTAGTCCACGAGCTCGCGCAGTGCGGCATCCGTAAGGCCTGACAGGGCGGCGAGTTCGTCGAGCGATACCCGCGCGTCGTCATTCAGCCATGCCGGTTCCACTGGCTCAGTCGCCATGCTTCACCTCCGAATTGAAATGGCTGCGCGGATCGAACGTCGAGCCTGCCGCGAGCTTCTGGAACAATTCGCGCTCCGCCTCGCTCAGCTTCGGCGGCACGGCAATCTGTGCAATCGCATAGAGGTCGCCCGGCTTCCCGTGGGGCGTCGGCAACCCGCGGCCCGAAAGGCGCAGCTTGCTCCCCGCAGCCGTGCCGGCGGGGACCTTGAGGTGCACCGTTCCCGCCAGGGTAGGCACGGCAACGGTTGCGCCCAGGGCGGCTTCCCACGGCGCCAGCGGCAGGTCCAGGTAAAGGTCGTGCCCGCTGGGCCGGAACAGTGCGTGCGGCACCAGTTCGATGTTCAGGTACAGGTCGCCGTCCCGCCCGCCATGAAAGCCCTTGCCGCCCTTGCCGCGCAGCCGCAGCCGCTGGCCGTGCGTGGCGCCCTTGGGAATGCGCGCCTTGAATACTCGCGGCACCCGGTGCAGGCGGCCGTTGGCGTCGTACTCCGGGACGCTCAGGTTCAGGTCGACCAGCGTGCCGGCGTACGCGTCTTCCAGGGAAATCCGCGCCGTGACCTCGTAATCCTCGCCCGGCATCGCCATCGTGCCGCGCCGGCCTGCCCCGCGTTGCCGGCCGCCCGCGAGTCCCGCCAGCAGGTCCGACAGGTCGATGTCCTCGAAGCGCAGGTCCTGTTCGCCGTACTGGGTGCCCCAGTCGGGCGGCGGCTGGAAGTCCTGGCCCGGTGAGTGGCTGCCCAGCCTGTCGTAGGCGGCGCGCTTGTCGGCGTCCTTGAGGGTCGCGTAGGCCTCAGCGATCTCCTTGAATTTCTCCTCGCCGGCCGGGTCCTTGGAGACATCCGGGTGGTATTTGTGCGCGAGCTTGCGATAGGCCTTCTTGATCGCGTCGTCGTCCGCGTCGCGCGGGACGCCGAGGATTTCGTAGTAGTCCTTGTACTTCATCTGGTCAGGATGGGGGTTCGCCGGATAAAAACAAGCCCCCGGTCCGGGGAGGACGCGGGGGCCCTGCGCCGCCAGCCGCCCTCAGGGAGGTAAAGGCGCCGGCGAGCACAAGGTGAGTATTCCCGCTGGCAGGATAACGCGCTGTGCGCTGGCGCACTTACCGGCCGGGCTCGAGGAGCAGCCGGTTGAACTCCTCGGCGCTCTCGTAGATCACCCAGTGGCCGGCGTCGTCGACGATGTTGAGCGTTGCCTGCGGATCGGTCCGTCGCAGGATCGGCCCTACTTCCGCAAGCCGTCCGGCCACGGTCGTGTCGTGCCGGCCCCAGATGCCGTCGATCGGCGCCTTCACCCTCGAAAGCGGCTCGAGCAGCACGTCGCCGCGCGAGAACGGCCCGCTGTTGATGCGCGAACGCTGCGCGTTGTGCGACTGGATGTGGAGCGCCAGCGCATCGATCTTGCTTTCGTCCCACAGCATCAGGTTGGCGAGGTTGTGGCGATGCGCCGCGGCGCGCTCGGCCTCCTCCTTGAGGTGCCTCCATGCCACCAGGGGCAGCTTCTTGCCGTCGCGCAGGCCCAGGCCGCCGGCGCCGACCAGGACCAGCCGGCTCACCAGCTCCGGCCGCGCGGCGGCGAGGTTGCCCGCCACCAGCCCGCCAAAGGAAAACCCCACCAGCTGGACGGGACCGCCGGCCAGCCGGGCGATCCCGTCGGCGACGATGCCGGCAATGGCCGGGACGCCCGAACCTTTCGGGGGCGAGGCCGAATCGCCGAATCCCGGCATGTCGGGGACCATCACCGTGTGCCCGGCCGACAGCGGCAGCACGTTGCGGATCCAGTGCGTCCAGGAACCCGTGCCGCCGTGCAGGAGCACCATCGGCGGGCCCGAGCCCCAGCAATGCCAGACCAGTTCGCCGTCCGCGCAGGGCGACGCAACGCGCAGTGCCTGGGCCGCGATCTCGGCAATCATGTTTTTTGTTTTCGGCATGGCAATTGGCAGGACACTGGCTTCAGGTATAGACCTGCATCAGGATAAGTTCAACTTTCCTCGCCCGGCCCGCCGACCGACCCCGCCGCAATCCCGAGTTCGGCGCAGACCCGCCCCACTACCGCCTTCAGCGCGGCCACCTCCGCCTCCAGCCGCGCCACATTGGCCTTGAGCGCCGCGACTTCGCCTGCCGAAACGTCAGCGTTCGGTTTCGTGTGGGTCGGGGACTGCTCCACCTCCGGCGCGCCGGACAGCAGGTGTGCCCAGCGGTTCTCGCGCGCCCCCGGCAGGCGCGGCAGCTCCATTACCAGCGCGCCTGCCGCCCGCTCGGCGAGTTCGTGCAGGAACCCTTCCACCGCGGAAATGTCGGCGAACTTGTGCAGGCGCTCGCAGCCGATGCGCAGCTCGCCCGCCGTCTGCGGCCCGCGCAGCATGAGGACCGTGAGCAGCGCGGCCGCCTGTGTCGGCACGTGCAGCACGCGCTCGAGGTTGTGCGCGTAGCGCGACACCCGCCCGCCGCTGGTCTCCATCACCAGGCTGTAGCCCTTCAGGCTGTCGATGCCGGCCTGGACCTCCGTATCGCTGGCGTCCATCACCGGGTCGCGGCTGGTCTTCTGGTTGCAGCCCGAAACCAGCGCGTTCAGCGTGAGCGGATATGAATCCGGGACCGTGCGCTCCTTTTCGGCGAGCGTTCCGAGGATGCGGGTTTCGAGCAGGGACAGCGTCGGCAGGGTCATGCCCCGGTTTTACACAGGCGCGGGCCGTAGTGCAAACCCCGGGGCAGCAGGCCCCCTGCGGGCCCCTACTTGTAGAGGGGACCGTACCCGCGGTGGCCGGCCACCGGGATGACTTCCCCGCCCTCGCGCGCCGCCTGGTACCAGCGCAGCGCCTTGGCGTAGTCGCGCTGGACGACGGCATCCCCGGAGTCGTAGATCTCGCCGAGGCGGCGTTGCGCGGTCGGGTGGCCCATCACGGCCGCCTCGTGGAAGGCCAGGTAGGCGCCGTAATTGTCGCCGGCAGCGCGCAACTGCACGCCTTCGGCATACCGGGCCGTCATGGACCGGCCTTCGACCCTGACCGCTGCGGAAGGATCCGACAGCAGTGCAACGGTGTCCTGCGCATGGGCTGCCGGAGCGGCGGCGAAAGCCGCGATCAGCGCCAGCGGGGCCAGAATTTTCGAGTTGGATTTGGACATGCTCGAGCTCCTTGTCTAAGCAAAAAATACAAGGGACGAGTTCGTCTTCACACCGGGACCCCTGTCCCGGCGGCAACCCCGCTTGCATGGGGCGGAAACCGCCCTTTAGCCCGGAAGCTTTGCGTCCACGCCTTTCAGCGTGTTTGCCCTTGTATCCCGGTTATCGGCCGGGCCCGGGGAAAACTTTAAAAGAATGTAAGGGCGGCCCGTAAGGAACTATTCCGCACTCGGGCCGCCGCGGGCGGACTGCACGCTGACCTGTGAAATAATTCACGCACGATACGCAGGGCGGACCCCATGGCAGGACGCAGGTACAAATTCGACTTCCGGGACCGGATCAGCTGTGTGCGCGCGAAAGGCGCGGCGCCCGGCAAGCCGGTGAACATCAAGGTGCGCGTGGCGTCCGACCCCGACAGCCCGGCGATCCCCGCGTTCGGCGAACTGGACGAAAAGGGGATCCTGCTCGTCACGTTCACCAACCTGTCCGGGCAGACCAGCCACCTCCACCTGAGCTTCGAAAAGCTGCTGTGGGAGATCCACTGCCACGTCGGCTAGTGCACCGCCCGCCTATGGCCCCTTGGCCCGCGCCGCGTACGGGTTCCTGCCGGTCCTGAACTCGATCCGCATCGGCGTGCCTTCCAGCGCGAACTGGGTGCGGAATACGCCTTCGAGGTAGCGCTTGTAGGTGTCCGGCACGTGGTCGAGCTGGTTGCCGTGGATGATGATGGTCGGCGGGTTCTGGCCGCCCTGGTGCGCATAGCGCAGCTTCGGGCGCCCCGCGCCGCGCCGCGGCGGCTGCTGCTTTTCCACGGCCGCGATCAGCGCGCGCGTCAGTTTCGGCGTGGACAGCTTCACCAGCGCCGCCGCATAGGCCTTGTCGACCGCGGTCATGACGTCGCCAAGGCCCTTCTTGTCCCTGGCGGAGATGTACAGCGTCTTGGCAAAGCTGAGGAACCCGACCTTCCAGCTGAGTTCGGACTTGATCTTCTCGCGCTGCTCGCGATCGGCGGCATCCCACTTGTTCACGGCCACCACCACGGCCCGGCCGCGCTCTAGGATGTAGCCGGCCACGTGGGCGTCGTGCTCGGTGATCCCGTCGTGCGCGTCGATCACGAAGATCGCGACGTTCGAGCGGTCGATGGCCTGCAGGGTCTTGATCACCGAGAACTGCTCGATGTTCTCGCCCTGCTTGCCGCGCTTTCGCAAACCGGCGGTGTCGACGAGGGTGTACCTTTTCCCGTTGCGCTCGAACGGCACGTCGATCGGATCGATGGTGGTGCCGGGCTTGTCGAAGGCGATGACCCGCTCTTCCCCGACCAGCGCGTTCACGAGCGTGGACTTGCCCACGTTCGGGCGGCCGACGATCGCCACGCGCGGCCAACGGTCGCGCTCGTCCAGCTCCTGCTCGTCGTCCTCCGGGAACTCCTCCAGCACGGCATCGATGAGCTCGCGGATCCCCTCGCCGTGCGCCGCGGAGATGGACACCGGAAATCCCAGCCCCAGCTGCTGGAAGTCCGCCGCGGCCGTGTCGGGCTGCATGCCCTCGGCCTTGTTCACCGCGATCCACATGCGCGGCTTGAGCTTCCTCAGCTGCTCGGCGATGCGCCGGTCGTCCGGCGTGAGGCCGGCGCGCGCGTCGGTGAGGAAGATGACCGCGTCCGCCTCGGCGATCGCCTGCTGGGTCTGCTTCGCCATCTCGGCAAAGATGCCTTCGGTCGTGCGCGGCTCCAGCCCTCCCGTGTCGACCACATGGTAAGGGCGGCTGCCTAGCAGCCCTTCGCCGTAGTGGCGGTCGCGCGTGACGCCGGGCACGTCGACGACGATCGCGTCGCGCGTGCGCGTGAGGCGGTTGAACAGCGTGCTCTTGCCGACGTTGGGCCGGCCGACGAGCACTATGACCGGCTTCATGGGGAGTCCGCTTTACAGTGACAGGGCGAACAGGCCGCCGTTGAGGGTCTGCACCAGCACGGCGCCGTTGGACAGCCGCAGCGGCGCGGCGCGGATCTTGGTGCCGTCGGTGGCGCCGCGGGCGAGGAACGCGCCGGAATCGCGCGCGACGAAATGCACGTACCCCTGCAGGTCGCCGAACACCACCTCGCCGCCCACGGCCAGCGCCAGCGTGAGCTCGCGGTTTGCGAGGCGGTCCTGCTTCCAGACGCTGCGCCCGTTGGTGCGGTCGAGCGAATGCACTGCGCCCTTTTCGTCGGCCACGTAGGCGTAGCGGGCATCGATGCTCATCCCGTTGAGCGTGGACATCTCCCTCGCCCAGACCTGGTTGCCGTTCTGCAGCTCGTAGCAGGCCGCGCGGCCCTGGTACGAGGCGGCGCAGACTTCGCGCCCCTGCACCGCCGGGTCGCCGCTCAGGTCCGACACCCGTTCGAGCTCGGTCGAGCCCCTGGGCTGGGAGACCGAGACTTCCCAGCGCAGCGCGCCCGTCTCGAGCGCGAGCGCCACGAGCTTGCCGCCCGCGAATCCCGCATAGATGTTGCCTTCGTGCACCGTCATGCCCGCAGGCGAGCGGATGATCAGCGAAGCCGCGGCGCGCTGGTAGACCCAGCGGCGCTTGCCGTCCGCCGTGTCGAAAGCGAATATCCGGCTGTCGGCGGTCCGTGCGAGGACCACGCCGCCCGCGATCTTCGGCGCGGCCAGCACCTCGGAGGAGACCCGCGCCCGCCAGCGCACCGTGCCTTTTTCGGCGTCCAGCACGATCAGCTCGCCCTTGTCGGTGCCCACCGCCACCAGCTTGCCGTCGGTGCCCACGCCGCCCGAGAGTTGCGCGCCGGCGGAGGCTTTCCAGACCACCTTGCCGGTGGCCGCCTCCAGCTTGGTCACGGTGCCGTCGCGGGCGGCGGCATAGATGCTGTCGCCGGAAAGCGCGGGGCTGAAAATGAAGATGCCTGCGTTGCCCACGCTGGCCTGCCACAGCGTCTTCACGGGCTGCGCGCTGGAAAGCGTGGGCAGCTCGGCGGGCTTTGCCCCGGCCGGCGCGCTCTTGAACCAGTCGATCGGGTTGAGGCTGGGCATGCTGCTGCAGCCCGCCGCCAGCAGCGCCAGTGCCGCCGCGGCGCAGTTGCGTAGGAATGGCGTGCGCACGCTCATCCCCCCAGCGCGTCCAGGCGCATCTGGACGCTTTCGCGCAGGCCGGCGCTCTTCTTGCCGGCCTTCTCGATGGCCGCTTTGTAGGCGGCCTTCGCTTCGGCCGGCTGGCCCTTGGCCACCAGGAGGTCGCCTTTGAGGGCGGCGTACTGGGCATCGAACGATGCGCCGTGGCCGGCCTCGAGCAGTTTCAGGCCCTCGTCGTACGCCTTCTCGTCGAGCAGCACGTTCACCAGCCGCAGGCGCGCGATGTCGCGGAATTCGTCGGACTTCGTCTTGTCGACGACCCATTCGAGCTGGGCCTTGGCGGACTTGAGGTCGCCCTTGTCGAAGAAATACCTGGCCGAGCTCAGCGCGCCCATGGAGGCGTAGAGCGTGCCCGGATACTTCTCGAGCAGTTCGCCGGACGCGTCGCGCACCGCCTTGGGGTCGCCGCCCTGCATGGACTTGCCCAGCGTCTCGAACAGGTTGCTCGCCTCGGAGGCCTGCTTGTCCTGCCAGTAGCGCCAGCCCTGCCAGCCGGAGAACACCACCGCCACCAGCAGCAGGCCCATGATCAGCAGGTTGCCGTAGGTCTCCCACCACGACTTCAGCTGCGCGAGTTGTTCCTGCTCTTCCAGATCCAGATGTGCCATGGCTAGTCTTCTCAGGTTTCTTTCAATGCTGCGTTGAAGCCGGCGACGAGCCCGTCGCGCCGGATCCTGGCCTGCGGCCGGTCGCGGCGCAGGTACTTGAGCGTCAGTTCCCCGGCGCGGACCTCATCCTCGCCCACGATCAGCGCGATCGGCGCGCCGCTGGCGTCGGCCTTCTTCATCTGCGACTTGAAGCTGCCGCCGCCGCCGTGCTGCACGACCGCGTGCCCTGCGGCGCGCAACGCCTCTGCCGCCAGCAGCGCGTACTCGAGCGCGCCCTCGCCCTGGTGGATGAGGTAGGCCTGCGGCGCGTGCGGTGCGGGCACCCGCCCGGCGTCCTGCCACAGCGCGATCAGGCGCTCGATGCCCGCCGCGAACCCGACGGCCGGCGTGGGTTTGCCGCCGATCTGCTCGAACAGGCCGTCGTAGCGCCCGCCGGCGCACACCGTGCCCTGCGCGCCCAGCTTGTCGGTGATCCACTCGAACACCGTAAGGTTGTAGTAGTCCAGCCCGCGGACCAGGCGCGGGTTCACGCTGAACCCGATGCCGGCCGCGCCCAGCAGCTTCTTGACGCCGTCGAAATGGGCAAGCGATGCCTCGCCGAGGAAATCCATCAGCACCGGCGCGTCTTTGGTCGCCTCCTGCACCACCGGGTTCTTGGAGTCCAGCACGCGCAGGGGGTTCGAATGCATGCGCCGCTTTGCGTCCCCGTCGAGGGCCTCGACCTTCGTTTCCAGGAAGCGGATCAGCTCGACGCGGTGGCGAGCGCGCTCCTCCTGCGAGCCGATGCTGTTCAGCTCGAGGCGGACGTCCCCGAGGCCGAGCGTCTTCCAGAGAGCCGCGCACATGACGATCAGCTCCGCATCCAGGTCGGGCCCGGCGAACCCGAGCGCCTCCGCGCCGAACTGGTGGAACTGGCGGTAGCGGCCTTTCTGCGGGCGCTCGTGCCGGTACATGGGGCCCGCATACCAGAGGCGCACGGGGCCGTTGTAGGTGAGGCTGTGCTCGATCGCTGCGCGCACGGTGGAGGCCGTGGCCTCGGGGCGCAGCGTGAGCTGCTCGCCGTTCAGCTCGTCGGTGAAGGTGTACATCTCCTTCTCGACGATGTCGGTCACTTCGCCGATCGCGCGCCGGAAGAGGCCGGTCTGCTCGAGCAGCGGCGTGCGGATGTTGCGGTACCCGTAGCGGTGCATGCAGTCGCGCACGATCTCCTCGAACGCGAGCCAGCCGGCCGCCTCGTCGGGCAGCACGTCGTTCATGCCACGGATGGCCTGGAGGGTCGCGGCCATGGGACTACGCCGCCTTGATCGGGATGTGCTTCGGCGCGCGCTTGCGCACGGCGCCGGCCGAATAATTGCTGGCCACGTACTCCGCCACGATTGCCTGGAATTCCTCGGCGATGCGTCCGCCCTTGAGCGTCACGGTCTTTTCGCCGTCCACGTATACCGGCGCGACCGGGACTTCGTTCGTGCCGGGCAGGCTGATGCCGATGTCGGCGTGCTTGGACTCGCCCGGGCCGTTCACCACGCACCCCATCACCGCGACCTTCATGTCCTCTACCCCCGGGTACTGCGCCTTCCACACGGGCATCTGGGCGCGCAGGTAAGACTGGATCTTTTCGGCGAGCTCCTGGAAATAGGTGCTGGTGGTGCGCCCGCAGCCGGGACACGCCGTAACCAGCGGCGTGAAGCTGCGCAGCCCCATGGTCTGCAACAGTTCCTGCGCGACGATTACTTCCCTGGTGCGGTCGCCGTTGGGCTCGGGTGTGAGACTGACGCGGATCGTGTCGCCGATGCCCTCCTGCAGCAGCACGCCCATGGCCGCGGTCGAGGCGACGATGCCCTTGGAGCCCATGCCCGCCTCGGTGAGGCCGAGGTGCAGCGCGTAATCGCAGCGGCGCGCCAGTTCGCGGTACACCGCGATCAGGTCCTGCACGGCGCTGACCTTGCAAGAGATGACGATGCGTTCGGCCGGCAGGCCCCACACGACGGCCTGCGCGGCGGACTCGAGGGCCGACGCGATCAACGCCTCGCGCATGATTTCGGTCGCATCCAGCGGCTCCGCGCGGCGGCCGTTCTCGTCCATCATGCGCGCGAGCAATTCGGGGTCGAGCGACCCCCAGTTCACCCCGATGCGCACGGGCTTGCCGTACTGGCAGGCAGCCTCGATCATGGTGGCGAACTGGTCGTCGCGCTTCTTGCCGTGGCCGACGTTGCCCGGATTGATGCGGTACTTGGCCAGCGCCTCCGCGCATTCGGGGTACTGCTTCAGCAGCCGGTGGCCGTTGAAATGGAAATCCCCCACCAGCGGGACGTCGCACCCCTTGGCGTCGAGCTTTTCGCGGATTGCGGCGACCTGGGCCGCAGCCTCCGGCGAATTGACCGTGATGCGCACGATTTCCGAGCCCGCTCGCGCGAGTTCCATCACCTGCGCGACGGTCGCCGCGGCATCGGCCGTATCGGTATTGGTCATGGACTGCACGACGATGGGCGCGTCGCCGCCGATGGCGACGCCGCCCACGATCACCTGCCGCGAGATTCTGCGCCGGATCATGCTCATTCCAGCGTCAGGCGCGCCACGTCGACCTTGAAATGCGGCCGCAGGTCGACGGGCTGTTCGTTGTAAATCATGCGCACGTTGGGCGCGTTGCCTATGGTGACGAGGAAGGGCGGGACGCCCTCCACCACCTTCTCGGTCCCGGCCGGGTTCATCTGCGACAGCAGCAGCTCCCCGTTGCCGGCCTTGATCTCCACCCACGACTCCTTGTCGAAGGAAAGGACGATGCGCCGCCTGCCTCCCTCGGGCGCCGCCCGCTTCTCGTCGGCGCGCGGGGTGGTTTCCGGCACCGGGGCCGGCCCTGCGCTGGCCAGGGTCGCGGGCGCCTGCACCGGCTCGCGCCCCGCCTCGGCAACGGGCGCGTCCTGCTGCGGGGAAACGAAGGCAAGCTTGGGCGGCGCGCTCCTTTCCTGGTACCACCCGAACGCAAAGAAGGCCACGATCGCGAGGATGACGACGGAAAGCACCGTGTAGACCAGGTTCACGTGCTTGCCGCCCTCGGAGAACGGGATCGGCGTGCGCAGCGATACGGCCTGCTCGGGCCCCGCCTGCGGCCCCACGCCGGCCGCGACGAGCTGCGCAAGGACCGGCTCGGGATCGAGCTTCAGCAGCCGCGCATAGCTGCGCAGCATCCCGCGCGCGAACGTGCCGCCCGGCAGCTTGCCGAAATCGGCGGCCTCGAGCGCTTCGATCTGCCGCGGGGCGAACTTGAGCTGGTTTGCGACGTCCTCGAGGGACAGTCCGAGCTCGGCGCGGCGAGCCGCAAAGGCCGCGGTTGCGGGAACGGCCGCTTCGGGCAGCTCCTGCGCCGGCCCTTCGCTGTCCTGGGACTCAGTCATATTCCCCGCGCTGCATCTGCTGGTATTCCTTCGAACCCGGGAACCGCCGGCGCAACTGGTTGGCGTAGCTGCCTTCCGTGGTCTTGTCGCCGACCTTCCGCTCGATGCGCACGGCGAGCCAGAGCCCCTCGGCGGAGGGTTCGACCACCTTGCTGTACCGGTTGATCAGCTTGCGGGCCTCGTCGATCTGGCCGAGGCGGTAATTGATCCCGGCCATGTTGAGCAGCGCGAGCGGTTCGTCGGGATCCAGCTTGAGCGCCCGGCTGAAGTACTCCGCGGCATCCTTGAAGTTGTCCTTCTTCAGCGCGCACTGCCCGGCCGCGGAGAAGGACTTTCCCGGCGTGCGGTAGAGCGGATTGGCGATCGCCCGGTTGAAGTAGCGCATCGACTCCACTTCCTTGCCGGTCTGGCAGAGGAACCATCCGTAGTTGTGGTTGATGTCCGCGTCGTTGGGCGCGTAGCGCAGCGCGCGCTCGAAGCTCTGCTGCGCGAGCTGGTTCTCGCGCAGGTCCATGTAGACCAGCCCCAGCATGCCGTGCGCCGGGGCGTAGCCCGGGTCGGCGCTGGTGGCAGTACGCAGCACTTCGAGGGCCACCCCGAGGTTGCCGCGCTCGTAATAGAGCGCCGCAAGCTCGGTGTTGGCGCGGGCGCGATTGCGCGCATCGCCGGTCTCGGTGAAATCGGCCTGCGACTGGCTGAGTTCCACATCGGCCGGCGCTCCCGTGCCGGCGCACCCCCCGATGGCGAGCAGCGCCGCGACAGGGAACGGCAGCAGCAGTTGCTTGAGACGCAGACCCTTCATGCGCGAACCTCCTTGATTGGCACGCTGATTTCCTTGCGCGTTGCCGAGCGGCGCGTGCGGTCGGCAACATCGCCGGCCAGCTGCCCGCACGCTGCATCGATCTCCTCGCCGCGGGTCTTGCGCGTAGTCACGGTAATCCCCTCGCGCTGCAGGATTTCCGCGAACTGGCGGATGCGCTC
>JAFEDL010000056.1:0-14416 GCA_018241645.1 Pseudomonadota bacterium | reverse complement strand
TCGGCGTCGTTCACGCCCTCGAGCATGACGTATTCGAACGTCAGGAAATCGCGCGGCGCACGCTTGAGGTAGCGGTTGCAGGCCGCCAGCAGTTCCTTGAGCGGATACTTCCTGTTCACCGGCACGAGCTTGTCGCGCAGCGCGTCATTGGATGCGTGCAGCGAAACCGCAAGCGCGACCGGGCACTCCTCGGCGAGCCGGTCCATGCCCGGGACCACCCCGGACGTCGAGACCGTTACCCTGCGGCGCGACAGGCCGTAGGCGTTGTCGTCGAGCATCAGGTGCAGCGCGGGAATCACGTTGTCCAGGTTCAGCAGGGGCTCGCCCATGCCCATCATGACCACGTTGGTCACGATCCGGTCTTCCTTCGTTTCCCGGCCGAGCTCGCGGTTCGCGATCCACAGCTGGCCGATGATCTCGGCCGTGGTCAGGTTGCGGTTGAAGCCCTGCTTTCCGGTGGAGCAGAAGGCGCAATCGAGCACGCAGCCCGCCTGGCTTGAAATGCACAGCGTGCCGCGGCGTTTCTCGGGGATGTAGACCGACTCGACCGCGTTCGCGCCGTCCACCTTGATCAGCCACTTGCGCGTGCCATCCTCCGATGTGCCGTCGCCAACGACCTGCGGCGGCTCGATGCAGGCGTTCTCCTCGAGTTTGGCGCGCAGCGCCTTCGCCAGGTCCGTCATCTGCCCGAACTCCGACGCGCCGCGCTGGTGGATCCAGCGCAGCACCTGCGTGGCGCGAAACGGCTTTTCGCCCAGCCCGGCGAAATACCGCTGCAGCGCCGCGGCGTCGAAGTCGAGGAGGTTGGCTGGCATCGGTCAGCGCGAGTGGACGTCGGTCCCGGCGAAGAAGTAGGCGATCTCGACCTTGGCGGTTTCCGGCGCGTCCGATCCGTGCACGGCGTTGGCATCGATGGAGTCGGCGAAATCGGCCCGGATCGTGCCCTTCTCGGCCTTCTTCGGATCGGTGGCGCCCATCAGTTCGCGGTTCTTGGCGATGGCGTTCTCGCCCTCAAGCGCCTGCACGACCACCGGACCCGAAATCATGAAATCGACCAGGTCCTTGAAGAACGGACGTTCGCGGTGCACGGCGTAGAAACCCTCGGCCTCGGCGCGCGAAAGGTGCTTCATCTGCATCGCGATCACCTTGAGGCCGGCGGCCTCGAAACGCGCAACGATTTGCCCGATCGCATTTTTCTTGACCGCGTCAGGCTTGATGATGGAAAGAGTTCGTTCAACCGCCATGTTCTGCTACTCCGTAAGCTGGGAAAGGAAACCCAAGATTCTAGCACGAACTAGCGGGAATTTCGTAAAAACAAAGGCTTGCGCTCAATCCCGCAGGCTTTTCCGGGTCCCCGCCCTCCACTCGGGGACAACCCCCGCGCTGCCCTTCGCGGCGCGGTATCCGGCGGCGATGCCCAAGGCCGGCACCCAGACCAGGTCCGCCCCGCAGTACAGCAGGGGCATCCGGTCCCGCTCCCATGCCGGAATGCCGGATTCCTGGAAGAGGTTCTTCAGGGTGCGGCTCGGCCGGCCCGCGGCGAGGCGCAGGCGCTCCCCGCCTTGCCGCGCGCGGAAGGTCACGGTCCCCGATTCGAGCAGCGCCGCGTCTATGCCCGCCCCTTGGAGCTTTCGGAACGCCACCCGGCCGCCAAACGCAGGCAACGCCACCTCCGGTTCGCCACGCCAGAGTGTGACCCCCGGCGTCCCGGCGGGTTCCCCTCCGGCCTCCACCACCAGTTCGCCCCGGTAGCGCCGCAGGACGCGCCCGTCATGCCGCAGCTCGACCCGGGCATCGGGCAATGCGGTGAGCAACTGGCGCAACATTTCGCCGAGCCTTGCCGCTCCCGGGGCGCGTATGCCGTGCGCGCGCAGGAAGGCGCGCAGCAGCAGCTTCGCGCGGGGAACGCCCGCCCTGCGCAGCGCCTCGATGGGGAGAGCTTTCGCCGCGACCGCGCCCTGCTCGGCGAGGAGCCCCTGCGCCTCGGAAAAATGCGCGGCCGCGCGCGCCAGCCCCTCGCGCCAGCGCGGGAAACGCGCGGCCAGCAGCGGCGCGACCTTGCGGCGCACCCAGTTGCGGGTCAGCATTTCGTCGGCGTTGCTTTCGTCCTCGACCCAGTCCAGCTCGTGCAGGCGCGCATAGGCTTCGATGTCTTCGCGACCGACGCCAAGCATCGGGCGCAGCGCGCGCATCCCTGAATCCGGCGCGCCGTGCAGCGGGCCGCACTCGGCCATGCCCGAGGCCCCGGGCAGGCCTGCGCCGCGCAGCAGGTTGAAGAGCACGGTCTCGGCCTGGTCGTCGAGCTGGTGCGCTAGCACCACGACGTCGGCCCTGGCCCCGGCGAGCGCGGCGTAGCGCGCTGCGCGTGCGGCGGCCTCGAGACCCCGGCCGCGGCGCTCCACGCGGACGCGCCTCACCGTGAGCGGCACACGCAGCCGCGCGCACAGGTCCCGGCAGAATTGCTCCCACTTGCGCGCGTTCGGGCTGAGCCCGTGGTTGACGTGCATCGCGGTGAGCCGCAGGGCGTAGCGCGCCGCGACGGCGCGCATCCCGTGCAGCAGGACCACCGAGTCGAGGCCGCCCGAGAGGGCGACGCACGCCGCGGCTCCGCGCACTGCGTTGCGCTCGAGCGACGCGGCCAGCGCGCCCCCGATCAAGGAGTCGGCCGGCGGCGCGACGGCCCGGCTACTTCGCGGCGGTTTCCTTGAACTTGCCATAGCCCATCAGGCGCTCGAGGCGTTCCTCGACGAGCAGCGCGGGCTTCTTCGACTGCAGGCTCTTGAGCGCCTCCGCGAGCGTCTTGCGCAGCGCCTGGGCGGCGGCCTCCGGATCGCGGTGCGCGCCGCCCAGCGGCTCGTTCACGATCTTGTCGACGACGCCGAGCGTCTTGAGGCGGCTGGCCGTGATGCCCAGCGTCTCGGCCGCCTCGGGGGCCATGTCGGCGCTCTTCCACAGGATGGACGCGCAGCCTTCGGGCGAGATCACCGAGTAGGTCGAGTACTGCATCATGATGGTGATGTCGCCGACGGCGATCGCCAGCGCCCCGCCCGAGCCGCCTTCGCCGATCACCGTGCAGATCAGCGGGACGCGCAGCGAGGCCATGGCGTACAGGTTGCGGCCGATCGCCTCCGACTGCCCGCGCTCCTCGGCGTCGATGCCCGGATACGCGCCCGGCGTATCGACGAACGTGAACACCGGCAGCCTGAATTTTTCCGCCAGCTTCATCAGGCGCAGCGCCTTGCGGTAGCCCTCGGGCTTGGGCATGCCGAAATTGCGCGCGATCTTCTCCTTGGTGTCGCGGCCCTTCTGGTGGCCGATCACCATGCACGATTCGCCGTTGAAGCGCGCGAGGCCGCCGACGATCGACTGGTCGTCGGCGAACAGGCGGTCGCCGTGCAACTCCTCGAACCCGGTGAACAGCATGTTCACGTAATCGAGCGTATACGGGCGCTGCGGGTGGCGCGCGACCTGCGCGACCTGCCAGGGCGTGAGCTTGGCGTAGATTTCCTTCGTCAGCGCCTGGCTCTTCTTCTGCAGGCGCGCGATCTCCTCGGAGATGTCGACGGCCGAGTCGTCCTGCACGAAACGCAGCTCCTCGATGCGCGTCTCGAGCTCGGCGATCGGCTGCTCGAACTCCAGGAAGGTGGTCTTGCTTGCGGGTGGCGGCATGGGCGGGATTTTACGCTAGCGGGGAAATGGACGCGAAGGCGCCCTGGTTTGGCTTTTGCACTTGAATTTGACCTCCCCTATCCAGTGATTTCGTGCGTTTTGGCGGTTGCGCGGACGCGCAACCACGTAAACGCACGAAATCGCTGGAGCCTTTGAATCCCAAAAGCGGCCTCGATATCCGAATCCGCTAGTACTCCACCGGCACCGGATCCAGGCTCCTCCACAGGTACCACGTCGCCACCGACCGGTAAGGCCGCCATGTCTCTCCGTGCTCGCGCAGCTTGTCCAGCGGGATGCGCTCGTCGTTGTAGTAGTGCAGGTGCACGGCCTTCTGCAGGCCGAGGTCGCCGACCGGGAACACGTCCGGGCGCAGCAGGTTGAACATCAGGAACATTTCCGCCGTCCAGCGGCCGATGCCCCGCACCTGCACGAGTTCTTCGATGACTTCCTCGTCGCCCATCTCCGGCCAGCGGTGCGGATGGATCGTGCCCCCGGCAAAGTGCTTTGCGAGGTCGACGATGTACTCCACCTTGCGGTCGGAAAGGCCGGTGGCCTTGAGCCGGCGCTTGCGCGCCGGGAGCCCGATGATCTGCGCCGGCTGCATGTCCGGCGCCAGCGCGGCGACGCGGTTCCAGATGCTCTGCGCGGCCTTGACCGAAATCTGCTGGCCGACGATCGAGCGGGCGAGCGTATAGAAGGGCTCGCCGCGCCGCTCCAGCGAAATGCGCGGATAGGCGCGGATGATCCTCGCCAATACCGGGTCGTTGCGCGCGAGCTGGCGCTTGGCCTTGAGCCAGAATTCCGGCCTCACGATCGCGGCGCCAGCGGAAGGTTCACGAGCAGGTTCTGCGGTTTCATGCGCACCACGTCGTCCTCGTTGGCCGACAGCGCCATGTACACCGGCCGCCCCGCGATGTCCGGGCGCATGTCCGCGGCGCTGGAGAAATCCATCCGGAACAGCGACAGCAGCCGGCGCATGCGCCCATGATCGACTTCCACGCCGTTGTAGAGGTCGTTCAGGATTCCCGTGGAGGCCGCATCCAGCCCGATGTGCCAGGCCCAGCGCGGCTCGTCGATGCGCGCGAGCGGCTTCACCTTCACCTGCACGCCGTGGAAATGCGCCACCCACGACTCGATCCCGCGGCACAGGGCGTCGAGCGCCGCGCGGCCGTGGTTGAGGCTGATCACCGTGTCGTAGCTGGATTCGCGCTCCCAGTACAAGGCGGCATTGTCGCGGTCGAGCACGTCCAGTTCGACGCTCTTCAGGCTGGTCTGCGCTTCCACGATCAGGCGGCCGATGCTGCCGTAGGCGTTGCCCGCGGCGTGCATTTCCACCGTCTCGAGGTCGGCGACCAGGATCGCGCCGTCCTGCAGGTTCAGCTTCTGGTCGCGAAAGAACAGCTCGGCCGCGCGCAGCCGCAGGGGCTCCCCGCATCCGTCCAGCACGCCGCGCAGGATCACGTGCACCATCTGCTCGATGAACAACGGCGGGATGTCGACGCTGCCCGCCTGGAAGAGCGCAAGGTAGGCGCCTTCGAGCGTGCCGGCGGACAGCAATCGTTCGCGAAAGCGCAGGACAACGCGGTAGTTGTCGCGCGCGTCGTCGTCCGCCAGCGCGTCGAGCTCGGCCTCGGGGACCGCGCGGCGCGGATCGGCCATCAGCGCGGCGTGGAGCGCCAGTTCGGCCTCGCAGGAGTCCTCCACCGGATGGACCTCGGGGCGCAGGTAATAGGCGCGCAGGAAGTCGTCGGTGACCGCCAGCCACCCGCGGGCGTCGCGCTCGAGCAGGTGAAAGCCGCTATTGCGCCAGAAATCAGGCAGGGGTCAGTACCAGTCTGCTGTGCGCCGAGACATGTTGCTTTAAGAATTCCATCTGGTCGGCGAATATCCTGCGGTTCGTGAGGATCAGGTATTCGGCCTTGTTCGGCACGTAGGGGGCGTAGAGGAGCTCCATCCCCGACTCTTCCGGCGTGCGGTTGCGCTTCACGCCGTTGCAGTGCCGGCAGGCCGTGACCACGTTCATCCAGGTGTCCTTGCCGCCGCGCGACAGGGGCGTGATGTGGTCGCGCGTCAGCCTGAAATAGTGGAAGTCGCCGCCGCAGTACGCGCACATCTGCCGGTCGCGGCGGAACAGTTCACGGTTGTTCAGGGGCGGGACCTGGTTGAAGCCCTTGCGGGCCATGGCCTTGCCCTTGATCGCGACGATCGAATGGGCGGTGATGCTGGAGCGCTCGCCGGTAATCCTGGAGATCCCCCCGTTGAACGTGAACGTGCGGTCGCCCATCGTCCAGGCCACGAGGTTCTTGGCGTAGTAGAAGCAGGCCTGCTGCCAGCTGATCCAGCGGTGCGGCACGCCCTGCATATCCAGCGAGAGAATCAACGGACTGTCCATGATCCTTTCCAAGTCGGGTACTCCCGGCAGATTCTGCCGAATAGTTTGGGACTTGGCAACGCTCGCTAAAGCAAAACCTAACGTTTGCCGCGGGACGCCCTGCCCGACGCGCCGCTGGCGTCGACGGCGTCCTTGAAAGCCTGGCCCGGAGTGAACGCCGGGCAATTGCGCGCGGGGATCCTGATCTCCTTGCCGTTGGCGGGGCTGCGCCCGGTGCGCGCCTGGCGCTTGCGCGCGAGGAACGTGCCAAACCCGACAACGGTGACCCGGTTGCCCTTCGCGACGCCGGCCACCACCGTGTCGAACAGCGCATTGACGGCCTCGGCGGCGGCGGTCTTGCTGATGGCGGCGGCCTTGGCCACGGCGTCTGTCAGGTCAGCCTTGCTCACGTTCGCCATTGGATCCCCGCCGTCGCGCTGGTTCGAAAAGAGCGCGCATCATATCGCATCGCACGGCGCGCACAATGAACCAGTTCACGTTGCGCCGCGCGATTGCGCCGCTGCCGCAAAAGACTACAATCGCCGGGCACTATCAACACCCCAAGGGAGATCAACATGAATATCGACAAGAAATTCGCGGCCATAGCAGCCGCGTGCTCGATGGCATTTGCGACCTGCGCCGTGGCGCAGGCGCCGGCGCCCGCCGCCGCGCCCCCGGCTTGGAAGCAGGGCATGTCCGAAGACCAGGCCAAATCGCCGCTGCATCCGTTCGCACCGCACTTGACCGGACGCCCGGCCAAGGAACTGCCGCTGGACAAGCTCAAGGTCCCCGCCGGATTCAAGGTGGAAGTCTGGGCCGACGGCGTGCCCGAGGCGCGCTCCATGGCGCTCGGCGACAAGGGCACGGTGTTCGTCAGCAACCGCAACCTGTCCAACGTCTACGCCATCGTGGACAAGGGCGCTTCGCGCGAAGTGAAAACCATCCTCAAGGGCATGAAGGCGCCCAACGGGGTCGCCTTCGACAAGGGCACGCTGTACGTGGCCGAGCGCCATCGCATCACGCGCTACGACGGGATCGAGGACAAGCTCGACAACCCCGGCGAAGGCAAGGTGGTGATCGACAACCTGGACCCGACCAACCAGCCCGGCCATTTCTGGAAGTTCCTGGCGGTCGGCCCGGACGGCAAGCTCTACTTCAACATCGGCTCGCCGCAGAACATCACGATGCCGACGTACAACGAGGCCGCGATCATGCGCGTCGACCCGAAGACCGGCGACCTGGAGAACTTCGCGCAGGGCGTGCGCAACACCGTCGGAATCGCGTTCCACCCGGTCACCAAGGCGGTGTGGTTCACCGACCACGGCCGCGACTGGCTCGGGCACGACATGCCGAGCGACGAACTGAATGTGGCGACGCGCAAAGGCGAGCACTTCGGCTTCCCGTACTGCCACCAGGGCGACTTCCTCGACCCGGTCTACGGCAAGAACCGCTCGTGCTCCGAGTTCAAGCCCCCGGTCCTCAAGCTCGGCGCCCACATCGCCCCGCTCGGGCTGCGCTTCTACACGGGCAGCATGTTCCCGGCCTCCTACAAGAACACGATGCTGATTGCGCAGCACGGTTCCTGGAACCGCGATCCGAAGCAAGGCTACAACGTGGTCCACGTCTCGGTCGACGCCAAGGGCGTCGCGAAGTCCGAGCCTTTCCTCGACGGCTTCCTCGAGAACGACAAGGGCGATCCTCCCATGTGGGGCCGCCCGGTCGACGTGCTGCAGCTGAAGGACGGCTCGGTGCTCGTTTCGGATGACTTCAACGGGATCATCTACCGCGTCAGCTACGCCAAGAAGTGACCGGTTCCCTCACAAGGTCGACACGCGCGGCAGTCGCGGCCAAGGCTGCGGCCGCCGCGCTTTGTCTTGTGCTCGGGGCGGGCCATGCGTCCGCCGCCGACCCCGAACCCGCCAAGTCGCAGGCGTGCACCGCCTGCCACGGCCCGGGCGGGCGTTCCTCGGACCCCGGCGTGCCATCGCTTGCCGGGCAGCCGAAGCAGTTCATTGAGACCCAGCTCGTCATGTTCCGCGAGGGCAACCGCAAGAACGCGGCGATGTCCCCGTTCGCCGCCGGGCTGACCAACGCCGAACTGCGCGAGCTCGCCGGCTATTTTTCCGCGCAGTCGCCGGCCCCGCCCGGGCGCACGGTCACCGCGGAGGTCGTTGCGACCGCGAAGCGCCTCACCGAATTGAACAACTGCACCTCCTGCCATGGCCCCGCCCTGCTCGGCCAGCAGCACATTCCCCGCCTTGCGGGCCAGCAGGCCGAGTACCTGCGCGTGCAGTTGCGGGGCTTCAAGGCGTCCACGCGCTTCGACATGGACGGCCAGATGACCTCCGCGGCGCAGGCGCTCACCGCCGGCGACATCGACCTCCTTGCCGACTACCTGGCCAGCCTCGGCGGCCCCTGAAGTTGATCGTCCGGCGCGCAGTCGCAAGGCAGTGCGCGAAGGCATGCGCGTCGCTCGCCGCCACCCTCCTTTCCGGCGCGGCCCTCGGCCAGGGCGTGGATGACGGCGTGGTCGTCTCGGCGACCCGCAGCGAGAGGAAGACCTTCGACGTGCCGGTATCGGTCGACGCGGTGGGCGCCGAGGGACTGCGCGAAGGCCAGCCCAAGGTCAACCTGTCCGAGTCCCTCGGCCGCGTCCCGGGGCTCGTGATCCAGAACCGCAACAACTACGCGCAGGACCTGCAGCTCTCGATCCGCGGCTTCGGCGCGCGCTCCACGTTCGGCATCCGCGGCGTGAAGCTGTACGCCGACGGCATTCCCTCCACCATGCCGGACGGCTCGGGACAGGCGGCGAACTTCGACCTCTACTCGGCGCAGCGCGTGGAAGTGATGCGCGGGCCGTTCGCGAGCCTGTACGGCAACAGCGCGGGCGGCGTGGTGCAGATTTTCAGCGAGGACGGCCCCAGGCACCCCACCGCCTCGGCCGAGGCCCTGCTCGGTTCCTGGGGCGCCAATCGCCTGGGGCTCAAGTTCGGCGGCACGTCGGACTCCATCAACTACACGGCAGACTGGTCGCGCTTCCACACCGACGGGTGGCGCGCCCACTCATCGGTCAACCGCCAGCAAGGCAATGCCAAGCTGCGCTGGCAGGCCGGCGAGGACACCCGGGTAACGCTGGTGGCGAACACTCTGGAGCAGCCCGAGACCCAGGATCCGCTGGGCCTTACGCGCGCCCAGCTCAGCGCCGACCGGCGCCAGGCCGATGCGTCGGCAGCCACGTTCAACACTTCCAAGAGCGTGCGCCAGACGCAAAGCGGGATCACGGTGGAGCATCGCGTCTCCGCCGGCAACACGCTGCGTGCCAGCGCGTTCATCGGTGATCGCGCGGTGCGCCAGTACCTGTCCGTGCCGCTGGCCGCGCAGGCCGCGGCCACGTCCTCGGGCGGCATCGTCGACCTGGCCACGGCGTACGGCGGCGGCAGCCTCGTCTACGTGCACGAAGGCAGCCTTGCGGGCCGGCCGTTCAATTTCTCCGGCGGCTACGAGCAGGAAATGATGCAGCAGCGCCGCAAGGGATTCCTGAACAACAACGGCATCATCGGCGCCCTGAAGCGCGACGAGGACGACACCGTGACCAGCCGCAACCTGTTCGCCCAGGCCGACTGGCGCTTCGCGGAACGCTGGGCGGCCAGCGCGGGCCTCAGGAATACGCGCGTCGCATTCAACACGCGCGACTTTTTCATTGCGGGCGCGAACGGCGACGACAGCGGCGCGACGAAATACACCAACACCAGCCCCGTGGCCGGAATGACGTTCCGCGTGCTGCCCGAGCTGAACCTGTACGCGAGCGCGGGACGCGGATTCGAAACGCCCACATTCGCCGAGCTCGCCTACCGCACCGGCGCCGCCGGCCTCAATTTTGCGCTGAAGCCCTCGCGCTCCTCGACCGCCGAGGTCGGCATCAAGGGACGCATCGCGGAAGACCACCGCGTGTCCCTCGCGTACTTCGACACCAGCACCCGGGACGAAATCGTCGTGGACACGAACGTCGGCGGGCGCAGCACCTTCAAGAACGCCTCTCGCACGCGCCGCACCGGCTGGGAGGCGTCCTGGCAGGCGATCCTGCCGGCGAATTTCGACGCGCTCGTCGCGTGGACGCTGCTCGATGCGCGCTACGTGGATGCGTTCACGAGCGGCGGCCTCGTCCAGGCGGGCAACAAACTTCCCGGTGTTCCGGCCAGCACCTTGTATGGCGAGGTGCGCTGGCGGCATCCGGGCTCGGGCTTCTCGGCCGCGCTCGAGGCCCGGCGCAACGCCAGGGTCTATGTGGACGACGCCAACAGCGACGCCGCGGAAAGCTACGTCGTGGTGAACCTGCGCGCCGGCTTCGAGCAGCGCGGGGATCGCTGGCGGCTGGCGGAGTATGTCCGCGTCGACAACGCTGCCAACCGGAACTACGTGGGCTCCGTGATCGTGGCCGACGGCAACCGCAGGTTCTTCGAGCCGGCCCTGCCCCGGAGCGTGTCGTTCATGCTCAGCGGGAAGCGCGAATTCTGAGATGCCGCAGCCCCGCACGCTTCCCGACCTGCTCGAGGCGCGCGCGCCGCTCGACTCCCCCGCGCTGATCGAGCGCGACCGGCCTGTGGCGTACCGGCAGCTGCTCGACGAATCGAGGCGCGTCGCCGCAGGGCTCGCAGCCCTCGGCGTGACGCGCGGCGACCGGGTGGCGCTCTGGCTGCCCAATGTTCCCGCATGGCTCGCCACGTTCTTCGCCTGCGCGCAATTGGGGGCGATCGCGGCGGCGGTGAATACGCGGTTCCGCAGCCATGAGCTGGCGGACATCGTCGGGCGTTCGGGATGCAAGGTGCTGGTGTACTGGCCGGGGTTCAAGCGCGCCGACTTCGCGGGCGTGCTGGCCGGCTGCGATGCCCGGGCGCTCGCGCGCCTCGAGCACGTGGTCGTGTATGGCGAAGAGGGGGAGGCACTCCCCGCCACCGCCATCGGCAAGCCTGCCCTGGCCTACGCGTCGCTGGCCGCATCCGCCCCGCTTGCGACTTCAGCGGCGGGGCCGGACTCGGGCTGCGCGATCTTCACCACCTCGGGCACCACAAAGGCGCCCAAGTTCGTGCTGCATGACCAGAAGACCCTCATCGCGCACGCGTTCGATGTGGTTACGGGTTTCGGGCTGCACGCTAAGAGCGTGCTTTACCTCGCCCCCCCGCTGTGCGGAGTGTTCGGCGCGTGCAATGCGCTCGCCGCCATCGCCGCGGGGCGGCCGCTGGTCATGACGCCGTCCTGGGACGCGGCCGAGGCGTTGCGCCAGGTGGACGCGCACGGGGTGACCCACCTCAACGCAACGGACGATGCGATCGCCCAGTTGCTCGCCGCGACGCCGCGCACGCCCGTGCTGCCAACCGTCGCTTTCATCGGCTATGCGGCGTTCAATCCGGCGCTCGACACGATCGTTGCCCGGGCGGACGAGCGCGGGCTCAAGCTGGTCGGGCTGTACGGCATCAGCGAAATCCAGGCTTTGTTCGCGCGCCAGGACGAACATGCCCCGCCCGAAGTCCGCATGCTGGCCGGCGGGCGGCCCGTAAACGCGGATTCGCGCGTGCGCGCCCGCGATCCCGAAACCGGCCGCATCCTTCCCGCCGGCGAATCGGGCGAGCTGGAGTTCCTCGCGCCCAACAGCCGCATGGTCGAGTACTTCGGCAACCCGGAAGCCACCGCCTCCGCCCTCACTGCGGACGGCTGGTACCGCTCCGGCGACCTCGGCTACACACAGGCCGACGGGCGTTTCGTCTACCTGACGCGGATGGGCGACTCGCTGCGCCTGGGCGGCTTCCTCGTGAGCCCGCTCGAGATCGAGGGCGTGGTGCAGGAATGCGAGGGCATTGATGCCTGCCAGGTCGTAGGCGTGACCGTGGCGGGAATGCTGAAGCCCGTGGGCTTCGTCACGCTGAAGCCCGGTTGCGCGCTCGACGAAGCCGCGGCGATCCGCCAGGTGTCCGCGAAGCTTGCAAAGTACAAAGTGCCAGTGAGGCTTTTTGCGATCGACGCCTTTCCGGTGACCGAAGGCACGAACGCGACCAAGATCCAGAAGCACAAGCTGCGCGACCTTGCGCAGGAAAAGCTCGCACGCGTCCTGTAAAAGCGGTAATTCTGCCAGATTTATATTCGTAGAATGGCTACAGGAGCCGTTCTCCTGTCAATTAATGTACCGGTACCGGTACAATGCTTGCGGTCAGTAGGCGCCGCCCGGAGGCGGGAAGATCCAGAAATACTGCCCGCTGCGCCCGCCGTCGCGCTGCGCGCAGCGCGTGACGTAGTCGCATTCGGCCTGCAGTTGCTGCTCCGTCCACCCCAGGCACGAGCGCATCTTGAGCGTCACCGGGTCGTAGTCCATGGCGTAGCTCGCGGGCGCCCTCACCATGAGTGCCGAAGGCAGCACCACGCAGTGGTACACGCGCAGGGCGCACGGCAGGCTGCGCGCGCGCTCGAAGCTCTTGCGGAAGTTCTCCGGCGTATCGCCGGGCAATCCCAGGATGATTTCGACGGCGACGGCGGCGACCGATTTCAGCTCGTACATGGTCTGCTCGAACCGCGCCTCGTCGTAGGACCGCTCGACGTGGGCCAGCACCTCGTTGTCGAAGGACTGCAGGCCGATCCCCACCAGCGACTGGCCCACCGACCCGAGGAAGTCGATGTGCTCCTTCTTGACCTTGGCCGGGTAGACCTCGCAGATCAGGCTGCGGCCCGCGAGGAAACCGTGCCTTTCGGTGGCTGCGCGCAGGTTGCGGAACGAGTGCGGGTTGAGGTTGAGCCCGGCGTCGACGAGGATCGCCCCGTCCACCGGCTGGCGCGCCATGCCGTCGAACTCGAGGCACAGTTCCTCCACGCCGCGCACGCGCCGCGGCGACTCGAGCGTGCCCCACTCGCAGAACGAGCAGGTGAACGGGCAGCCGCGGTAGGTCTGCAGCACCGCGAGACCGCCGTGCGGGACGAGGTCCATCTGGTAGGGCGAGGGCATTTCGTTGAGGTCCACCGCGGGCCGGGCCGGCGTCTCCATCCACCCCTCGGGCGCCGGCAGCGCGATGCCCTGCACCTGCGTCAGCGCCTGGGCGCTCCGGTCCGCGCTCCGGACGATCTCGGCGAAGGTCAGCTCGCCGTCGTTGATCACCAGCGCGTCGATCCAGCCGCGCGCCGCGCGGAACGGCGCCTGGCCCAGCATGCTCGGACGGGCCGAGGGCCCGCCGAACACGATCAGCCGCCCGGGATCGTCCTCCTTGACCCTGCGCGCGACCTCGACGAAGAACGGGAACGACCAGATGTACGCCGAAAATCCCACCACGTCGGGATCGAAATCGATGATCTCGCGCGCGAGTTCCTCGGCAGCGGCCTCCATGAGGTCCCACACGCGCAATTCCAGCCCGTCCAGCCCTGCGCACCGCAATGACGCCTCGACCATGCGCATGCCGTGGTTGGAGATGAAGACCGGCATCGCCCGGTCCCGTTCGGGATAGCGTGCAAGCAGCGCGACCCGGCGCCCCGAACGGCGCGGCCCGGATTTGCGCGCGATCGCCGGCTTCAGTGCGTGCGCGGAAACGACCACCAGTATTTCCCTGATTTTCCGCCGCAGGACGCAGTCTCCCGGTCGAGCTCGGCGCGCATCGACAGGATGTCCTCTTCGCCCCACCCGAGGCACGACGACATCGCGAGGTTCACCGGGTCGTAGCGCATGTCCCACCCGGGCCGCCCGCGCGACATCAGCGCGTCCGGAAGCACCAGGCAGTGATAAGCCCGCACCGCCACTGGGAACGTGCGCGCGTAGGCGAGCGTGCGCCGGAAGCCCTCGGGCGTGTCGCCGGGCAGCCCGAAGATGATCTGGATCTCCGCCGTGGTGACCGAGGTGAGCCGGCCCATCGCCTTCTCGAACCGGCCCCGGTCGAACGGCCGGTCGTGCAGCTTGAGCACCGCCGGGTCGAGCGACTGCAGGCCCACGCCGAGGTAGGAGGTGCCCACCTTGGAGAGGAACTCGAGGTGCTCGTCCTGCACGTGCGTGGGGTAGATCTCAGCCCAGAACAGCGAGGACTTGAGGAACCCGACGCGCGACTCGGCGGCGAGCAGGTTGCGAAAGCCCTGCGCATTCAGGTTGAGCCCCGCGTCGAGCAGGAACACGGAGGGCGCGCCCTGGCGCGCGAACGCCTCGAGCTCGCGCGCGATGTAGTCGGCGGAGAACACGGCTTTGGAGGTTTCGCTCGCGCCCCATTCGCAGAACCGGCACGAGAGCGGGCAGCCGCGGTATGTCTCGAGGTAGGCCACCGACCCGGCCGGCATCAGGCCGAGCTGGAAGGGGGATGCGATCGCGTCGAGGTCGGCCGTAGGCGCACGGTGCCCGGTCTGCAGCCAGACCCCGGA
>JAFEDL010000055.1:35812-47254 GCA_018241645.1 Pseudomonadota bacterium | reverse complement strand
GGTCACGACGTGGCTGAACTTGATCACGATGGGCGCCTGCGCGAATGCAGGCGACGCAGCGGCCAGGATGGCCGCAATACCGAGCCCGAAAATCGATTTCGTCATCATGTCTCCTTCTCCTTATGATTTTTTGTAATGCTGGCGGGATTGTACACACTGGCAATGCGCGATGTCCCCCGGCCGATCGGGTCTTTGCGGTGCGGCAATTTTGGTATCCTCGCCCCATGAGCTGGGATCCCGCGCAATACCTCAAGTTCGCCGGCGAGCGCTTGCGCCCGGCCATCGACCTGCTGGCGCACATTCCGGCGCCTGCGCCCGAAACCGTGGTCGACCTGGGCTGCGGCGCGGGCAACCTGACGCCGCTGTTCCAGGAGCGCTGGCCGCAGGCGAGGATCACCGGCGTGGACAGTTCGCCCGAGATGCTGGCAAAAGCGCGCGCAGACCATCCGAAGGCCGCATTCGTGCAGGCCGACGTCGGGACCTGGCGGCCGGAGCGCCCCGTGGACGTGCTCTACAGCAACGCGACGATCCACTGGCTGGAGGGACACGAGGTGCTGATCCCCGGCCTGCTCGAGGCGGTGAAGCCCGGGGGGTGGCTGGCGATCCAGATGCCGCGCAACTTCGGCGAGCCTTCGCATACCTGCGTGACCGATACGATCGAGCAAGGCCCCTGGCGCGCGCGGCTGGAGCCGCACCTGCGCCGGGCGCCCGTGGCCGAGCCGCGGCGCTACTGGCAGATGCTGCACGACAAGGTGGCGGCGCTGGAGATCTGGGAGACCCAGTACATCCAGGTCCTGAAGGGCGACAACCCGGTGGCGGAGTACGTCAAGGGAAGCTGGCTGAAGCAGTTCCTCGATCGCCTGCAGGAGCCGGAGCGCAGCGCGTTCGAGGCCGATTACCGCGCGCGCGTGCGCTCGGTCTATCCGGTCGAATCGAATGGCGCGACGCTGTTCCCGTTCCGCCGGGTGTTCATCGTCGCGCAGCGGCGCGCCTAGCGCAGGATGCCTACCTCGCCGTAGCGGAAGTCGGCGCGCACCGGCTGGTAGGCCGGTCGCCACAGGCCCAGCTTGCGGGCCTTGGCCTGGGACTGGGCGGTTTGGTAGCGCTGCAGCGTTTCCTCGGGCTGGCGGGAATCGTAGGCCAGGTCGAGCGAGGCGAGTCCGGCAGCAAGCTGGGTCAGGGCGGGGTCGATGCGCTCCTGGCAGGGTTGGCTGCGGCAGTCCTTTGGATCGCGCAGGACCTGCACCTCGCCTACCAGCACGCCCCTTGTGTCGAGCACGCTCGTATCCACCTGGACGGTCTTGCCGCGCACAATGCGGCGCAGGCTTTCGCGCGAGGCTACGCCGCTCGGGCTGTCGGGCCTCGGCGCGAGGATCCCGGCCAGCCGCACGCGATGCAGCGAAGTGCCGCCACGGGCGAGGATGGTGACGCTGCCGCCGTCGGGGACCTCGATCACGCGGCCCTCGATGACGTCCGCGAGCGCCGGGAGGCTGGCCAAGGCCAAGAATAGTGTCAGGAAGGCTCGCATGCTTGGAGCATAGTCCAAGGGATGCGAAATTTCCCAATTAAATCAAAGCGACAACGCGTCTTATTTATCTTTTTGTTGGATTGCCGCGGGGCCGCGGGGGCCGGGGAGGAGTGGTGGGCGATACTGGGATCGAACCAGTGACCCCTGCCGTGTGAAGGCAGTGCTCTACCGCTGAGCTAATCGCCCCGAACGAGAACTTCGAGAGGCGCGCATTCTATCGACGCGGCATCACCCGGTCAACGCGCGAGGGGTCATGCCGGAGGGGCGACGCCCACCTGCTGCGCGAGGTCGGCGACCAGCCCGGCCAGCGCGCGGCCGCGATCGGCCTGCGCAGTGGCATCGATCTGCGCCGCGTAAGCGTCGTAGCGCCGATCCATTTCGAGCTGCGTTTGCTGCGGCAGGTTCTTCGGGCGCAGTGCAGTGTCGCCGCCGCGCAGCGCGGATTCGATCGCGGACTCGGCAAAGGCGGCATCGATGCCCCTGCAGCGGGCGAGCACATGGCCGTCCGGGCGGAACACGTAGGTGGCGGTGTCCCGAACGCCATATCGTTCGAACAAGGCCGGCGCGGACTCGCGTTCGAGCGTGAACGCAGTCGTTGCAACGCGCGCATTGATGTCCGGCCCGCGAGCGCCGAACCAGGCGACGGTGAAATGGCCCTGCAGGCGCTCGACGAACCCGCCGTCCCGCACCTTGCCGTCCGGCGCGGCCGCGCCGGGCAGGGCGGCGGGCGCGTCGAAATCGTCGCGCTCCGTGCGCAGCGGCGTCTGCGCATACACGCAGGCTTCCGACAGCCGCCCGACGTTCACCAGCGAGCGCGCAGCGGGATGGCGTTCGGCGAGGTCGAGGATCGCGTCGCGCACGAGCCGCTGGCCCGGGCTTTCGGGGGCGATGAAGATCGCGCTGCGCGAGGAGATCTCCACGCATTCGCGCGCCGCCTGGTGGCGCTCGGCGTGATAGGTGTCGAGCAGCGCCGGGGACGCCTGGCCTTCGAGCACGAGCGCCAGCTTCCAGCCGAGGTTGTTGGCGTCCTGCACGGCGCGGTTGCCGCCGCGCGCGCCGAAGGGCGAATGCTGCGCGGAGGCGTCGCCGAGGAAGAACACGCGCCCGTGGCGCATCTTTTCGAGGTAGCGCTTGCGAAAGCGCCACATGCCGACCCAGACCAGCTCGAACTCCACGCCGGGCCCGAGCAACTGGCGCAGGCGCAGGTTGGCGCGCTCCGGCGTGGCTTCCGCATCCGGGTCCGCGTAATGGCCGATCTGCCAGTCGGTGCGCCAGACGCCGTCGGCCATCTGGTGGTACCAGATCGCGCCGCCCTCGTTCAGCGGGTTGTCGAGGTAGGCCTTGCGCACCGCCTCGGTCGAGGGGGCCATGCGCACGTCGGCGATGCACCACGCGGTGTCGAACAGCGCGGCCTCTGCGTCCTTTGCGCCGACCTTTTCCCTCACGATGCTGTGGGCTCCGTCCGCGCCGACGAGGTAGGTGCAGCGCGTGGAGTAGGTCCCTTCGGGCGTTTCCACCGAGACCTCCACGTGGCCAGCCCCGGGACGCACGTCGACGACCTTGTTCTTCCAGCGCAGGTCTATGCACGGGTACGCGGCGATGGCCTCGACGAGGTACTGCTCGACGTAGAACTGCTGCAGGTTCACGAACGCCGGGAATTTCTGGTCCGCCTCGGGCTGCAGGTTGAAGCGGTACAGGCGCCGCTCGCCGCGATAGACGTCGCCTTCGTTCCAGGTGATGCCCTTTGCGCGGATGCGCTCGGCGACGCCGAAGCGGTCGAGGATTTCGAGGGTGCGCTTGGCGTAGCAGATGCCGCGCGAGGACAGGCCGGATGCGCCGACCGTATTGTCGTCGTCGAGCACGACGGTGCGGATGCCCCGGCTGCCGAGTTCCAGCGCGCAGGCGAGGCCCCCGAGGCCGCCGCCGGCCACGATCACCGGGTACTCCTGCGCAGAGCCTCCCGAGAGCTCCGGCGGTCTGCGATAGGGGTACACCGGCAACGAGTAGCCGGGCATGGAATCGGGTTGGTGGGGTGCGCTCATCGCGGCCGAAATCCTACCACTCGGTACAATACCGGCCCTCCAATGGATTCCTCCCCAGGCTCGTGACCACACCCGTCCGCACCCGCTTCGCCCCCAGCCCCACGGGGTTCCTCCACGTCGGCGGCGCGCGCACCGCGCTGTACTCATGGGCCTTTGCCCGGCAGTGCAAGGGCTCGTTCGTCCTGCGCATCGAAGACACGGACCTCGAGCGTTCCACCCAGGAGTCGGTGGACGCGATCCTCGACAGCATGAAGTGGCTGGGCCTCGACTGGGACGAGGGCCCGTTCTACCAGATGCAGCGCCTCGCCCGTTACAGGGAAGTGGCGGATGCGCTGATCGCCTCCGGGCACGCCTACCCCTGCTGGGCGACGAAGGAGGAGCTCGACGCGATGCGCGAGTCGCAGCGCGCCAGGGGGATGAAGCCGCGCTACGACGGGCGCTGGCGCCCGGAGCGCGCGAAGGCCGCGGGGCTGGTGCCGCCCGCGGATCGCGCCCCGGTGATCCGCTTTCGCACGCCCGACGACGGCGACGTCGGCTGGGACGACCTGGTGAAGGGGCCGATCTCGTTCCCGAATGCGGAGCTCGACGACCTCGTGATCCTGCGCGTCGACGGCGTGCCCACCTACAACTTCGGCGTGGTGGTCGACGACCTCGACATGGACATCACGCACGTGATCCGCGGCGACGACCACGTCAACAACACGCCGCGGCAGATCCACATCTTCAATGCGATGCAGCGCGCGCTGCCGCGCTTCGGGCACGTGCCGATGATCCTCGGGCCCGACGGGGAACGATTGTCCAAGCGGCACGGCGCGGTCAGCGTGACGCAGTACCGCGACGACGGGGTGCTGCCCGAGGCGCTGGACAACTACCTCGCGCGGCTGGGCTGGTCGCACGGCAACGCCGAGATCTTCTCGATGCAGCAGCTGGTCGAGTGGTTCAACTTCGAGCACGTGTCGCGCTCGGCCGCGCAGTTCGACCCGGAGAAACTGTCCTGGCTGAACCAGCATTACATCAAGGCCGCGACCAACGAGCGCCTGGCCGCGCTGGTGGAACCGCTGCTGGCAAAGCTCGGGATCGAGGCGGGGAAGGGCCCGGCGCTCGCGCCCGTGGTCGCGCTGCTGAAGGACCGCGCCACGACCGTCAACCACCTCGCCGAAGCGGCCACGCTGTTCTACGGCGATGGCATGCCGGAACCGGAATTGCTCGCGCAGCACCTCACCGAAACTTCGGCGCCTGCGCTGCGGATGTTGAAGGCGCGCCTCACGGAACTCGCCGCCTGGGACAAGGCTTCGCTCTCCGCGGCGATGAAGGCCGTGCTGGCCTCCAGCGGCCTCAAGATGCCCCAGCTCGCCATGCCGCTGCGGGTGCTGGTGCTGGGGCGGGTGCAAACGCCCTCGATCGACGCCGTGCTGGAGCTGCTGGGCCGCGAAACCGTCCTCGCGCGACTGAGCCGCCATCTCGATTCGGATTGAGAATTTCTTTGCAAAACAGCGGGCTTCCCGCTATACTTCGCGCCCTCGCGTGGGGGTATAGCTCAGCTGGGAGAGCGCTTGCATGGCATGCAAGAGGTCAGCGGTTCGATCCCGCTTACCTCCACCACCGAATAAGCAGGACCGGTTTTAGTCCCCTTCGTCTAGAGGCCTAGGACATCACCCTTTCACGGTGAGTACGCGGGTTCGAATCCCGCAGGGGACGCCAGTATTATCAGGGAGTTAGGAAACAGTCGCAGACCGCAGCGGTAATCATCCGGAGGATTCAAGTGGACGAGATCATCAAGTACCTGAAAGGCCACGGCGAAAAGCTGGACTCTGAAATCGCCGTCGGAACCGGGATTCCCCTGGCCGAAGCGCGCCAGAGCCTGTCGGTCCTGTCCATGCGCGGCGAAGTCACCACCTGCCGAGTGATCCGCTACACGGACGGCAAGAAGATCGACGGCACCCTGTACCGTGCCGCCGGGTACATCCCCAAGCCCGCCCCCGGCCGCAAGTCCAAGGCCGAGATGAACCGCAACGCCGCCGAGCGCGTTACGGAATAGCCAGGCGATGGCCGGCGCAGAAAAGCCACCCCAGGGTGGCTTTTTTTTTCCGCAGCGCCGGAGCCGCTTTGTCCGCACGGTGTATGTCGCGCGGGCCGTGGCCTTCGCTTTCTGCTTTGCCGCGATCGGGGTGCTGTCCTGGCAGCGGGGCGCCGGGGCCGGCACCTGGGTGTTCCTGGCGCTGACCTTCCTCGCCTATCCGCATCTCGCCTACCTCTACGCGCGCTCCGCGCCCGATCCCAGGCGCGCCGAGCAGCTGAACCTGCTGTTCGATGCGCTGCTGCTGGGCGTCTGGGCGGCGGAACTCGGATTCCCGCTCTGGATCACCTACGCGCTGCTGTCGGGCACCGTACTCAACAACCTGGTGAACCGCGGGCTGCGCGCGCTGCTGCCGTCGCTCGCGCTGTTCGGTGCGGGCGCGGCGGCGTGGGGCGCGATGCGCGGATTCCAGTTCCAGCCGGATACCGGCCCGCTGGTCACCTCGCTCGGGTTCCTCGGTTCGCTGGCCTATGTCTGCGCCGTGGGGGCGATCGTGCACCGGCAGACCCAGCGCGTCGTGCTTGCGCGCGAGGAGCTGCGCATGAGCGAGGAGCGCTACCGCCTGATCGCCGAGAACGCCGGCGACCTGATCGCGCTGGTCGATGCCGAAGGACGCTGGCGGTATGTGAGCCCGTCGTACGCGCGGATGCTGCCCCCTGCGGACGTGCTGATCGGCACGGATGCCTTTCGCTGCGTGCACCCGGAGGACGCCGCCCGCGCGCGCAGCGCGCTGCACAGGATGCTCGAGACGGGGACGGACGCGCAATTCAACGCCCGGATGATCGGGGCGGACGGGCAGGTGCGGGTGCTGGAGACCGCGGGCCACCCGGTGCGCGACGCGGGCGGCGTGTGGTCGCGTGTCGTGCTCGTTTCGCGGGACGTCACCGAGCTCCAGGCGAGCCGCGAGCAGCTGGAGGTGGCGGCGCTTGCGTTCGCGAACATGACCGAGGCAATCATGATCACGGCGGCGGACGGGCGCGTGGTGAGCGTGAACAAGGCCTTCTGCCGCATCACGGGGCTGCAGGCCTCCGAGGTCGTCGGCCAGCCCGAGGCGCAGTACCGTTTCGCCATGCAGCCGGCAACCTATTACGACGAGATGTATGCCGAGGTTGCGCGTCACGGCCACTGGGCCGGCAATACGTGGAGCCGGCGCAAGGACGGCAGCGTCTACCGCGAATGGCGCACCGTAAGCGCGGTGCGCGACGAGCAGGAGCGCATCGCGTACCACGTCGCGGTGTTCTTCGAGATGGACGCGGACAAGCGGTTTGCCGGGGCGGGCGCCTGACCCGCGCGCGGGTTCAGGCGCCGAGGACGGTCTTGACGGCTTCCAGCAGGACGCCGGCCTTGGTCGGTTTCGAGATGTAGCCGTTCGCGCCGAGGCTCATGCCCTGGAACACGATCTTCGGCTCCGAGTGGGCGCTGAGGATGACCACCGGGATGGACTTGGTGTGCGGGTTCAGGCGGAGCTTCTGCAGGATGCGGAATCCGTTGATGTCCGGCAGCTCGAGGTCGAGCAATATCAGGTCGGGGACCGGCGGCACCTTGATGGCGGCGACGAAGCCGGCACCGCTTGCGGCCCTGCGGGTCTTGTACCCGCTCCCGGAGAGCACGTGGTCGATCAGCAGCAGGGTGGAAGGCTCGTCCTCGACGATCAGCACCGTGGTGTTCGACGGCGGCACGGTGCGGCGCGGGCCGGGGTTGGTGATGTTGACGAAGTAACCGCCCTTTTGCAGGGTCCGGGCGCCGATGACGACGTTCTCGGGCACCTTTTTCGGCAGCGGCGGGAGCGCCGCCGCCAGGGTCTTGATGCTCAGGATCCCGGTGAAATCGAGATCGATGGCCTCAGGCTGGGTGGTCATGCAGTATTGTCACTCATTACACGAAAAACAGTCCTGCCGGGGTCCGCCGAAGGGCGTCCGAATAGCGAACCAGATACACCAAAAACCACTCCTTTAGTGTTTGATTAGCCAGCCTTTTCACCCGCCCGAAGGGGGAGTAGACTTGCGCAGCGCCGAAACGGCCCCGACGGCGCCAAAAAACCAAAATCATGGGGCCGCTACGAGGAGGGGGAGTTGCGCCCGACCGATATCCGAGTACCCGACTATTTCCACAAAGTCGTCGATTGCCAATGGGCCTGCCCGGCCCACACTCCCGTCCCCGAATACATCCGCTTGATTGCTGCAGGGCGTTACTCCGACGCCTACATGGTCAACTGGGAATCGAACGTGTTCCCCGGCATCCTCGGACGCACCTGCGACCGCCCCTGCGAGCCTGCCTGCAGGCGCGGCCGCGTCGAGGAAGAGAACCTCGAGAAGGCCGAACCGGTGGCGATCTGCCGGCTCAAGCGCGTTGCCGCGGACAACAAGGACGACATCACGAAGCGCCTGCCCAAGGCGGGCAAGAAGAACGGCAAGCGGGTCGCCTGCATCGGCGCCGGCCCGGCTTCGCTGACGGTGGCGCGCGACCTCGCGCCGCTTGGCTACCACGTGGTGGTGTACGAGTCGGACAAGAAGGCCGGCGGTTTCATGCGCACCCAGGTGCCGCGCTTCCGCCTGCCCGAATCGGTGATCGACGAGGAGACCGGCTACATCCTCGACATGGGCGTGGAGTTCCGCAGCGGCCAGCACGTGGATTCGCTGAAGAAGATCATCGCCGAAGGCTACGACGCGATCTTCGTGGGCACGGGAGCGCCGCGCGGCCGCGACCTCGACGTGCCGGGCCGCAAGGAGGCCGCGAAGAACATCCACATCGGCATCGACTGGCTGTCGTCGGTGTCCTTCGGCCACATCGACAAGATCGGCCGCCGCGTGATCGTGCTCGGCGGCGGCAACACGGCGATGGACTGCTGCCGCTCGTCCAAGCGCATGGGCGGCGAGGAGGTGAAGGTCATCGTGCGCTCGGGCTTCGAGGAGATGAAGGCCTCCCCGTGGGAGAAGGAGGACGCGATGCACGAAGGCATCCCGATCCTGAACTACATGGTGCCGAAGACCTTCGAGCACACGAACGGCAGGCTGACCGGCATGACCTTCGAGAAGGTCAAGGCGGTGTACGACGACAAGGGCCGCCGCAGCCTCGTGCCCACCGGCGAACCCGACGAACTGGTCGAGTGCGACGACGTGCTGATCGCCGTCGGCCAGGAGAACGCCTTCCCGTGGATCGAGAAGGACATCGGCCTGGAGTTCGACAAGTGGGGCCTGCCGGTGGTCGACAAGGTCACCATGCAGTCGACGCTGAAGAACGTGTTCTTCGGCGGCGACGCTGCGTTCGGCCCCAAGAACATCATCTGGGCGGTGGCCCACGGGCACGAGGCCGCCGTGTCGATCGACAAGATGCTGTCGGGCGAGGACATGGCGGCGCGCCCGGACCCGAACGTGCGGGTGCTCTCGCAGAAGATGGGCATCCACGAGTGGAGCTACGACAACGACGTCTCGCCCGAGGAGCGGCACATCGTCCCGTGGGCTGCGGCGGAGAAGACCCTCAAGAGCATCAAGATCGAGGTCGAGCTGGGCTTCGACCCGAAGACCGGGTTCAAGGAGGCGCAGCGCTGCCTCAATTGCGACGTGCAGACCGTGTTCACCAAGGACGCCTGCATCGAGTGCGACGCCTGCGTCGACATCTGCCCGATGGACTGCATCACCTTTACGCAGAACGGCGACGAGCCGGACCTGCGCACCAGGCTCACGGCCCCCTCCCTGAACCTCACGCAGGACCTGTACGTGTCCGACAGCCTGAAGACCGGCCGCGTGATGGTGAAGGACGAGGACGTGTGCTTGCATTGCGGCCTGTGCGCCGAACGCTGCCCGACCGGGGCCTGGGACATGCAGAAGTTCCTGATCCAGATGACGCATGCGGGACCGGCCTGCAGGGACAGCCACGAAAAGACAAGGAAAGCAGCATGAAGCCCGGCGTGAAGCAGATCGAAGCCGTCAACGATTTCGTCATCAAGTTCGCCAACGTCAACGGCTCGGGATCGGCCTCGGCCAACGAGTTGTTCGCCAAGTCGATCCTGCGGATGGGCGTGCCGGTGAGCCCGCGCAACATCTTTCCCTCGAACATCCAGGGGCTGCCCACCTGGTACGAGGTGCGCGTCACCGAAAAGGGCTGGCTCGGCCGCCGCGGCGGCGTGGACCTGATGGTCGCGATGAACCCGCAGACCTGGAACGCCGACCTGAAGGAGATCGAGCCCGGCGGCTACCTTTTCTACGACAACACCAAGCCGCTGCCGCCGTCCAAGTTCCGCGACGACATCACCGTGATCGGCCTGCCGCTCACGGAGATCTGCAACGCGACCTACACCGACCCGCGCCAGCGCCAGCTGTTCAAGAACATCATCTACATCGGGGCGCTGTCGGCGCTGCTCGACATGGATGCGGGCGCGATCGCCGAGCTGATCGGCGAGCAGTACAAGGGCAAGGAGAAGCTCCTCAAGCCCAACCTCAACGCGCTGCAGCTCGGCCGCGACTATGCGGTGGAGAACCTGAAGCACCCGATCGGCCTGCGCGTGAAGAAGGCCGACAACGTGGGCAACCGCATCTTCGTGGACGGCAACAGCGCCGCCGCGCTGGGCTGCGTGTACGGCGGCGCGACGGTCTGCGCCTGGTATCCGATCACGCCGTCGTCCTCGGTGGCCGAGGCGTTCGAGCGCTACTGCTCCAAGCTGCGCGTGGACAAGGAAACCGGCGAGCACAAGTACGCAATCGTGCAGGCGGAGGACGAGCTGGCCTCGATCGGCATGGTGACCGGCGCCGGCTGGAACGGCGCGCGCGCATTCACGGCGACCTCCGGTCCGGGGGTGTCGCTGATGACTGAATTCATAGGCCTGGCGTACTTCGCCGAGATCCCGGTCACGATCATCGACGTGCAGCGCGGCGGGCCCTCGACGGGCATGCCGACGCGCACGCAGCAGTCCGACGTGGTGTCCTGCGCCTACGCCTCGCACGGCGACACCAAGCACGTGCTGCTGTTCCCCGAGGACCCGCACGAGTGCTTCGAGCATGCCGCGGCGGCACTGGACCTGGCCGACCGCCTGCAGACGCCGGTGTTCGTGATGACCGACCTCGACATCGGCATGAACCAGCGCCTGTGCGCGCCGTTCGAGTGGGACGACAGCCGCGCCTACGACCGCGGCAAGGTGATGACGCGCGAGATGCTCGACGCGGGCAAGGAGTTCGGCCGGTACCTCGACGTGGACGGCGACGGCATCCCGTTCCGCACCTACCCGGGCACGCACCCGAACAAGGGCGGCTACTTCACGCGCGGCACGACCAAGAATGCGTACGCGACCTACTCCGAGGCGGGCCCCGACTACGTCTACAACGTGCAGCGCCTGCTGCGCAAGTTCGAGACCGCCAAGGGCCTGGTCCCGCAGCCGGTGGTGCGCAAGGCCAGGCAGAAGACCAAGTTCGGCGTGCTCTACTACGGCTCGACCAGCCCGGCCATGGCCGAGGCGATCGAGGCGCTGGAGGCGCAGGGCGTGCACGTCGACACGATGCGCCTGCGCGCGTTCCCGTTCCCGGACTCGGTCAGCGACTTCATCGCCGACCACGAGCAGTGCTTCGTGGTCGAGCAGAACCGCGACGCCCAGCTGCGCGGGCTGATCGTGAACGAGCTCAACATCGATCCGGCGCGCGTCATGCCGATCCTGCACTACGACGGCACGCCAATCACCGCGCGGTTCATCATCGGCGAGGTCGGCGAGCACGTCCGGCTCATGAACGTCGAGCCGCTGAAGAAAGGAAAGGCCGCGTAATGACCTACATCGCCAAACCCAAGCTCCACCACCCGACGCTGCCGAC
>JAFEDL010000055.1:0-35709 GCA_018241645.1 Pseudomonadota bacterium | reverse complement strand
GCCAAGCTCTCCGGCATCGGCTGCAGCTCGAAGACGCCGGACTACTTCCTCGGCAATTCGCACGGGTTCAACACGGTCCACGGCCGCATGCCTTCGGTGCTCACCGGCGCCAACCTCGCCAACCGCGACCTGCTGTACCTGGGCGTCTCCGGCGACGGCGATTCGGCCTCGATCGGCATCGGCCAGTTCGCCCACGTCATGCGCCGCGGCGTGAACATGGTCTACATCCTCGAGAACAACGGCGTGTACGGCCTCACCAAGGGCCAGTTCTCGGCCACCGCGGACCAGGGCTCCAAGTCCAAGCGCGGCGTCGAGAACACCGATGCCCCGGTGGACACCGTGTCGCTCGCGCTGATCATGGGCGCGACGTTCGTGGCCCGCAGTTTCTCGGGCGACAAGCACCAGCTCGTGCCGATCATCAAGGCGGCGATCGCGCACAAGGGCGCCGCGTTCATCGACGTGGTCAGCCCCTGCGTGGCGTTCAACAACCACCCGGGCAGCACCAAGAGCTACGACTATGTGCGCGCCCACAACGAGGCGGTGAACCGCATCGACTTCATCCCCAGGAAGAGCGAGATCACGGTGGACTACCCGGAAGGCGAGGTCGTGGAAGTCGAGCAGCACGACGGCACGTTCCTGCGCCTGCGCAAGATCCACCCGGAATACGACCCGACCGACCGCAACACGGCGATGAACTACATCCTCGAGCACCAGGCGAAGGGGGAGGTCGTCACCGGCCTGCTGTACGCCAAGCCCGACTCGGTGGACCTGCACGAGCACCTGAACACCTCGCGGGTGGCGTTCAACAAGTACGGCGTCAAGGAGCTGTGCCCGGGGTCGGCGATGCTGGAGAGGCTGAACGCCTCGCTGCGCTAGGCCATGAGGGCCCTGCGCGCCGTAGCAGCGGGATTGTTCGGCGGCGCGCTGCTTGCGGCAAGCGCGATTGCCGCGGCGCAGGGCGCCTTCCCGTCCAAGACCGTCCGCCTGATCGTGCCGTTCCCTCCGGGGCAGGCGACCGACATCGTCGCCCGCCTGCTGGCCGAACAGCTGGCGAAGAACTGGGGCCAGCAGGTGTACGTGGAAAACCGCGGCGGCGGGGGAGGGATACCCGGCATGCTCGCGGGGCGCGATGCGGCGCCGGACGGCTACACGATCACTTTCGGGACCAGCGGCACCATAGGCGCCAATCCCGGCCTCTACGCGAAGCTGCCCTACGATCCGCCCAAGGACTACGCCATGGTGGGCGGGGTGTTCGTCGTGCCGCTGATGTTCGTGGCGCACCCGGGGTTCCCGCACGCGACGATCAAGGACCTCGTGGCGGCCGCCAAGCGCGAGCCGGGAAAGATCAACTGGGCGTTCGCCGGCACCGGCACCTCGCAGCACCTGACGGGGGAACTGTTCAAGGTCCGCGCCGGCATCGACATGGTCGGCATCCCCTACAAGGGCAGCGGCCCCGCCATGACCGACCTGCTGGGCGGGCAGGTGGCCCTCATGGTGGACAGCCTGGCCTCTGCGCTGCCGCACGTGAAGGGCGGCAAGATCAAGGCGATTGCGATGACCACGCTGCACCGGGTGCCGCAACTGCCGGACGTGCCGACCGTGGCGGAGTCCGGCTATCCCGGGTTCGACGGTAACGGCTGGGCCGGGCTGGTGGTGCCGGCGGCGACGCCGCGGGAGGTCGTCGAGCGCATCGGCGGCGAGGTGCGCAAGGTGATGACGGACCCGGGCATGCAGGCGCGGGTAATCGAGCGGGGCGCGATCCCCGACCCGCGCGGGCCGGCGGAATGGTCCGAGTTCGTGAAGGCGGAAATCATCAAGTGGGGCGACATCGCCAGGAAGGCGAGCATCCGGCTGGACTGACCTTTCCGGATCCCCAAAAGAAAAGGCCCGGGGAAACCGGGCCTTTCTGAAAAAAGCCCGGTTTCCCGGGCTTTTTCATTCCAGCAAGCCGGATCTAGATGGGCTTGATGTTGGTCGCCTGCTCGCCCTTCGGGCCAGTGGTGACGTCGAAGGAGACCTTCTGGTTCTCCTTGAGGCTCTTGAAGCCTTCGCCGCTGATCGCGGAGAAGTGTGCGAACAGATCCTTGCCGCCGCCATCAGGGGTGATGAAGCCGAAGCCCTTCGCGTCGTTGAACCATTTCACGGTACCGGTTGCCATTCTCGATTTTCCTTACAAAAGTTGATATTGGGCATTCGCCCGAATGCTGGAAGGTCAAGGGAAAAACGACGACCTGATGAGTACCGCGTGAGCGGTTACAACAAGACTGTACTTTCACTGCTTGAGAATCCTGCAGGTGCGGTATACCCCGCCTTTTCCGTTTGGTCAAGAAAATTCGCATTTTCGTATTTGCGTCATGGCCTTGTGTATTTGCCTTTAGTGCGGTGCGGTATCAAAATTGCGCCCCCTGAGCCCGTACTAGACCCCCTGTTTGGACACCAGCGAATCCCACCACAAGCAGTCGCGCGCCGCCCTGACCCTGGCGGCGCTGGGCATCGTATACGGCGACATCGGCACCAGCCCGCTGTATGCCGCCAAGGAGGTGTTCAATCCGGCCCATGGCATCGTGCTCGACTCCGGCACCATCCTCGGCGGGATCTCCGCGATCTTCTGGGCGCTGATGATCGTCGTGTCGCTCAAGTACGTCGTGCTGATCATGCGGGCCGACAACAAGGGCGAGGGCGGCATCATGGCGCTGCTGGCCCTGTCGTCCTCCGCGGTCCAGCAGTTCCCGCGCTGGCGCCTGGTGCTGCCGATGCTGGGCGGGTTCGGCGCGGCGCTCTTCTACGGCGACGCGGTACTCACGCCGGCGATCTCGGTGCTGTCCGCCGTCGAGGGCCTGGAGGTCGCCATGCCGGCCCTGCAGGCGTTCGTGGTGCCGGTGGCGGCCGGCGTGATCATCGCCCTGTTCATGTTCCAGCGGCACGGCACGGCCGTGGTCGGCAAGCTGTTCGGGCCGGTGATGCTGACCTGGTTTTCGACTCTGGCCGTGGTGGGCATCTACAGCATCGCGAAGGAGCCCGCGATCCTGGCCGCGCTCAATCCTTACCATGCGCTGCATTTCATCACCGCGCACGGCTGGGCGTCCTTCATCGTGCTCGGCGCCGTCGTGCTCGGCGTGACCGGCGCGGAGGCCCTGTACGCCGACATGGGCCATTTCGGCAGAACCCCGATCCAGACAGCCTGGTTCGGCCTGGTGTTCCCGGCGCTGGCGCTCAATTACCTCGGCCAGGGCGCGCTGCTGATGGCGGACCCGACCGCGGTGGGCAACCCGTTCTACCTGATGTTCCCGGGCTGGGCGCTGTATCCCATGATCGGCCTGGCGACCATGGCGACGGTGATTGCCTCGCAGGCCACCATCTCGGGGGCTTACTCGCTCACCAAGCAGGCCATCCAGCTGGGGTTCCTGCCACGGATGAACATCGTGCACACCTCCGCACGTGAGATCGGCCAGATCTACCTGCCCGGCGTGAACTGGATCCTGCTCGCTTCGGTGTTGGCGGCGGTCATCGGATTCGGCTCCTCCACCGCGCTCGCCTCCGCCTATGGATTGTCCGTGACCGGCACCATGGCGATCGACACCTTCCTCACCTTCTTCGTGATCCGCTACGGCTGGGGGTACAACCCGGTGCTGTGCGTGCTGTCGACCGGGTTCTTCATCGTGGTCGACATGGCCTTCTTCTCCGCGAGCATGCTCAAGCTCGCGGACGGCGGCTGGTTCCCGCTGCTGATGGCCTCCCTGATCTTCATGGTCATGACCACCTGGCGCCGCGGGCGGCAGATCCTCGTGCAGCGCCTGCAGTCCTCCGCCATCCCGCTCGACCCGTTCCTGCAGTCGCTGTTCTCCGACCCGCCGGTCCGCGTGCCCGGGACCGCGATCTTCATGGCCGCGGACCCCAAGGCGGTGCCGCATGCCTTGCTGCACAACCTTTCGCACAACAAGGTGCTCCACGAGCGGGTGGTGTTCCTGACCGTGACCATCGCCGACGTGCCCTGGGTGCCGTTCAGCGAACGCGTCAGCGTGACGGCCATGGGCCACGAGTGCTTCCGGGTCGCCATGCACTTCGGGTTCAAGAACCGGCCGGACGTGACGCAGGCGCTGGAACTCCTCAGGCCCTATGGCCTCGAGTTCAACCTGATGGAAACCTCGTTCTTCCTCAACCGCGAGACGCTGATTCCGGTGCCGGACGACTGGGGCGGGATGGCCCTCTGGCGCGAGCGGATGTTCGCCGCGATGGCGCGCAACGCATCGAGCGTCACGGACTTCTTCAACATCCCGACCAACCGCGTGATCGAGCTCGGCACCCAGATCGAGATCTGATCCGGGCCGGGCGGGCTCAGACGATACCCGCGCGCACGAGGCAGCTGCCCAGCATCTCCGACTCGTGCTCGGTGCTCTTCATCGGGGCATCGAACACGCGTTCCACCGCCGCCACCAGGAACACCTCGTCGTCCACGTCCTGGGCGAACCAGCGCAGCTCGGGCGGATGGGCGCGGATGGCGACCAGGTCGCCCAGCAGCCGATCGAGGAACGCTTCGCGCGGCATGCCGGCATCCCGGGCGAGGGCCGCGTTGCGGATGAACTCGCCGGCTTCGCGGCACTCCTGCACCGTGGGCTTGTGGGCGAATGCCGATCCTGCTGCCAGTGCAAGCGCTGCGGCAATGAGTGGGCGCATGGGCATGCGTGAAGTCTACCCGCTGTCGGCCTGCGACACAGCGTGGCGCAACCCGCCGCCGAACTGCGCCCAGGCCACGCCGGCCATGGTGACCAGGGCGCCCGTGATCTTGATCCAGGTGAATGTCTCGCCGAGCGTGATCCAGGACACCAGCCCGGCGATCGGCGGCATCATGTACATGAGCGGGGCGCTCCTGCCCACGCCGCGAACCTGGTTGATCCACGCCCAGCCCAGCCACCCCAGGAACGAGGAGATCGTGACGGCGTAGAACATCCACAGCCAGATGGACAGCGGCAGCGCCGCCCACGGTTCGGCCAGCAGCCACGGGAGCGTGAACAGCAGCACCGGCGGCGCCCCGAAGAGGAGCGTGTAGGCGAGCAGGACCGGGGCCCCGTAACGCGAGGTCAGCGGCCGGGCGACCACGGTGTACAGCGAGAACAGGCCGGCGGCGACGAGCAGCACCAGGTCGCCGAGGCCCGCGCGCAGCACGCCGCTCGCGAACTTGTCGCTCATGAACAGCAGGATGCCGAGGAACGCGGCCACCGTGCCCACGACCTGGGCCGGCCGCAGCTTCTCGGCGCCGAGCGCGGCCAGGATCAGCAGCGTCCACAGCGGCCCGCTGGTGAGCACCAGCGAGCTGGAGAACGGCGTGGACAGCTGCAGGCCCCAGGTCACCAGGCCAACGTGCGCCGTGTGTCCCAGGAGCCCGGCGCCTATGAAGCGGGGCAGGTCGCGCCTGTTGGGCAGTGACCGGCGCAGGCGTCCGCGATACAGCCACGCGATCATCGCGAGGCCGAGCACCATCATCCACAGGAATCGCACGAACAGCATGGCCCCGACCGACACCTGGTCGAGGATCGTCTTGGTGACCGAGAAATTGATGCCCCAGATGATCATCAGGGCCACCGCGATCGCCAGGGACCAGCGGGCCAGGCCCTTGGCGGGAGGGAAGTTCATACGCGGGAGGATACAATACCGGCCCACGGATTCCGCCCGCCCGCCTGTGAACGCACCTGCAGAAAACCTCGTCGCCCGGGCATCCGTGCGCTCCCTGGTCGCGTCGAAGATCCGCGAACTCGTGAACGAAGGCCTGGGCAACCCGGACGTGCTGCCGTTCTGGGTGGGCGAGCCGGACGAGCCCACCCCGGAGTTCATCCGCAACGCAGGGGCCCGGGCGATCGCCGGATGCGATACGTTCTACACGCACAACCTCGGCATCCCGCCGCTGCGCGAGGAACTGGCGCGTTACATCACGCGCCTGCACCGGCCGACAGTGCCGGACAACATCGCGGTGACCAGCGCAGGCGTGAACGCGCTGATGCTCGTCTCGCAATTGCTGCTCGATCCGGGCGATCGCGTCGTGGAGGTGACGCCGCTGTGGCCGAACCTCGTGGAAATCCCGAAGATCCTTTCGGCCCGGGTGCAGTGCGTGACGCTGAAGTTCTCCGCGCAGGGCTGGAAGCTGGATCTGGACGAGCTGCTGGATGCCCTCACGCCGGGCACGCGCGCGCTCTACGTCAATTCGCCCAACAACCCGACCGGCTGGACCCTGTCGTCCGCCGAGGCAAAGGCGATCCTCGACCACTGCCGCCGGCACGGCATCTGGATCTTCTCCGACGACGCCTACGAGCGCCTGTACTACGGCGACGACCGGGCCGTCGCCCCCTCGTTCCTGGATATCGCCGACGCCAGCGACCGCGTCATCAGCACCAACACGTTCTCGAAGTCGTGGCTGATGACCGGGTGGCGCCTGGGCTGGATCGTGGCGCCGGAAACGCTGGCCGGGGACCTCGGCAAGCTGATCGAGTACAACACCTCATGCGCGCCGGGCTTCGTGCAGCAGGCGGGTATCGTGGCGGTGCGCGACGGGGAGCCGGTCGTTGCGCACACCGTGGCGCGCTTCCGGGCGGCGCGCGATTTCCTCGTCCGGGAACTCAACGCGATCCCCGGCATCCGGGCAGGACTGCCGGCCGGCGCCATGTACGCCTTCCTGCGCGTAGAGGGCGTGACCGACAGCCTGGCGTTCTGCAAGCGCCTGGTCCGGCAGGCGGGACTCGGCCTTGCGCCGGGTTCGGCGTTCGGCCCGGAAGGCGAGGGATATGTGCGCTGGTGTTTCGCCTCCTCGCAGGACAGGCTGGCCGAAGGGATCCGGCGCTTGCGCGCCGGGCTGGCCGGGCGCTAGCGTTTCTGCGCCGCGCCAGGGGAGTTCGTGCCGATGTCCCCGGAAATCTCGCCCCCTTCCTCGATCTTGATCTTGCCGTAGCGGATCTTGCCGGACACGCGGCTGCTGGCGTGGATCACGAGCTGGTTGCGCGCAGTGAGTTCGCCTTCGAACCGGCCGCGGATCTCGGCAATGTCGATCGATGCGGTGCCGTTGAACACGCCGTGTTCGGCAATCTGGATGACGCGGCTGTCGAGCGCCGATTCGACCCGGCCTTCGACCACCAGCGTGTCGCAGTCGGTGATTTCCACGCCCTTCAGCTTCACATCTGGACCGACGATCAGCTTGCTGCCTTCCCCGGGCTTGCCTGCGCCCGTTGGGCGGGAGGTCACTTCCGGGGTCGCGGCAGGATTCGGGTGAGGGGGCCGTTCCACCACCGCTACCGCGGGCGTGGGTGCGGGCGCGGGGGTGCTGCCGCGATAGGGGGGTTCCTCCCGGCGACGAAACAGGCTGTCTTTCTGCAACATGGATGCTCCTGGTGGATGGTCAAACAACGCCACCCGTACGCATGTACCGTGCCACTTATAAAATGCATGTGAAACAGCGGGTTGGAGATGAATCTTCACACCCTGCTGTCGTTACCGGACGACGGATCCGATCGCTTGCGGGCGGAGGCCTTGTTTGCGCTGGGCTTTGGCTGTCGTGCATGCACAACACGTGCGCGCCGCCGGGGCCGTGGCCGGGTTCGCTGCGGAAATGCACTGCATTATCATAGCCGCTGCCTGCCCCTTCTCCTCCCGCCAAGCCTCCCATGCCACCCCAACTTGCCGCCCTGGAACAAGCCAAGAGCACCCTCGTAGACCTGGCCGTCAAGTTCGGTCCCAAGGTCCTGGTTGCGATCCTGATCATGGCGGCGGGGGTCTATGCCGGACGCTGGGTGGGGGCGGGGTTTGGCCGCTGGCTTTCCAAGCTCAGCCTGGAGCCGCCGGTGCGGCAGCTGCTGGTGCGGGTGGCGCGCCTGCTTGTATTTGGGTTGTTCCTGATCATGGCGCTGCAGAACCTCGGCGTGGACCTGCTGCCGCTGATCGCCGGCCTGGGGGTTGCCGGGGCGGGTATCGCGCTGGCGATGCAGGGCGTGCTCGGCAACCTTGCGGCGGGGCTGACCATCATCTTCACGCGTCCGTTCCGGGTGGGCGAGTACGTGTCAATGGTCGGGGTGGAAGGGCGGGTGGAAGCGATCGAATTGTTCTCGACGCGGCTGAGCCACGCCGACCAGTCCATGGTGGTGGTGCCGAACCGCAAGATCGTGGGCGAAATCCTGCACAACTACGGCCAGGTCCGGCAGCTCGAGCTCAGCGTCGCCATCGGGAATGCGGACGACCTCGGCCGGGCGTTGGCCGCGATCGGGGAAGTCGTGCAAGCGAACCCGCGTGTACTGAAGGAGCCTGCGGCGATATACGGGGTCTCGACGCTGACGGGAAACCATATCGGCATCACGGTGAAGCCCTGGGTTGCGGTCCCGGATTACGTGGCGGCGGGTGGCGAGATCAACCAGGCGATCGTCGAGAAGTTTCGCGACGCCGGGGTTTACTTTCCGGCTGCCGTGCAGGAACTGCGGCTTGTCGGTGGCACGGCGCCTGCTTGAGGATCCCGCAAACAAACCCGGAGGATGCAATGAACCAACCCTATGCACTGGCTTTGCTCGTGGCCGGGCTCGTCATCAGCAACGTGGTGCACGCGCACATAGGCGTGCACCCGGACGGGGGCCTGGGCGCGGGACTGCTGCACCCGTTTTCGGGCCTGGACCACATGCTGGCGATGGTGGCCGTCGGCCTGTGGGCGGCGCAGGCCGGAGGGCGCAACCTCCTGGTGCTCCCGGGAGCGTTCGTTGCCGCGATGGCGCTGGGCGCAGGGGTGGGGATGCTGGGCGGTCACGTGCCGTTCGCGCAAGCCGGCATCGCGGTTTCCGTGCTGGTGCTGGGGGCGATGGTTGCGCTGGCGGTCCGCGGGGAGTGGCAATGGGCGGCGCCGCTGATCGGCGTCTTCGCGTTGTTCCATGGCTATGCCCATGGGACCGAGATCCCGGAATTCTCGGACCGCTGGAGCTATTTCGCCGGTTTCCTCATGGCTACCGTCGCGTTGCACGCTTCCGGGGTTGCCGCGGCGCTGATGCTGCACAGGCAGGCGCACCTGCTGCGCGCCGGGGGAGCGGCGATCAGCCTCGCGGGGGCCTGGCTGGTCCTGGCGACCTGAAGGCCCTTCAGGTTTCCGACCTGCGTTCGCCGGCGGAGGCGAACACCGCGCTGGCGCGCACGATCCTGTTGCTGCCGCAGTGGATGTAGCAGTTTGCGAACGTGAGCCGCCCGCCGCTCTTCTGCACGTCGGTGCGCACTTCCAGCCAGTCGCCGACCTTGGCGCTGCCGGCGTAGTCGATGGTCAGGCTGGCGGTCACCGCGCTCTTCGGCGGGTCCGACAGGAACGCGATCGTATAGCCGAGCGCGAGGTCGGCCAGCGTGGCGAGCAACCCGCCGTGCACGATTCCGCGCGAGTTGCAGTGCTTCTCGGCGGCGCGCAGGCCGATCGTGCGCGCCGCGCCTTCGCCCTTCGTGTAGAGGGGCCCCACCAGCGTGTTGAACGGGCTGGTGCGCTGGATCGGCTTGAAGCCGGCCGGGATCTCCGTCTCAGCGGCCATCTTGCGTGGCGGCGAAGTCGCGCAGCAGTTTTCCGGGCAGGCGCGCCATGTCCAGCAGGCCGTTGCGGTCCGCGATGCGCTGGCCGTTCACCCACACCCCGTGCACCCCGATCGCCGGCGTGGCCAGCCGCGCGCCGCCGGCCGGCAGGTCGCGTACGCGCCGCTTGGGGCCGCGATCGACGCATTCCGGGTCGAACAGCATCAGGTCGGCGGCCAAGCCGGCCCGCAACTGCCCCCGGTCGCGGATACCGAACAACTGTGCAGGCTGCCCAGTGAGCCGGTAGACCGCCTGTGGCAGCGTGAGCACGCCCTTGGCCCGCACCCAGTGGCCGAGCAGGTGCAGGCCGAAGCCCGCGTCGTTGAAGAAGGTCAGGTGCGCGCCGGCGTCCGACAGCGACACGAGGCTGTACGGGTGCCTGATCAGGCGGGTGACCGCTTCCTCGTCGGAATTCATGGTCAGAGCGACAAACACGGTCTTGAGGTCCTCGGCCAGGGCGAGGTCGAAGAAGAAATCGAGCGGATCCTTGCCGGCTTCCCTCGCAAGGTCGGCCAGCGTGCGCTGCTCGTACCTCGCATGTTCCGGCCTCACGGTCTCCACCACCTGCACCTTGTGCCATTCGCCGTTGAAATTGCGCACCTGCGCGGGGCGGGCGAGTTCGTCGCGGATGGATTGGCGGAAGGCGGGCTCGGCGAGCTTGGCCTTGCGCGCTTCGCCCCGCAGTGCGAATGCGGGCTGCCATGCGGCCAGGCTCTCGATCGGGTAGGGCGACTCGAGCGTGAAGTCGAACGACAGCGGGCAGCACGAGATCGCGCCCATCATGACCCGGCCGCGGCCGTTGGCGCCGCTGATCGCGTCGAGCTCGTCGAACACGACATTCGGGTTGGTCGGGTTGTGCAACAGCGCGGCCACGATCACCGGGCGGCCGCTTTCGGCCGCAAGCGATTCGAGGAAGTCGGGCTTGCTCTGCCCGCCCTTGGTGAGCATGAACACGCCGCGCCCCGAATCCTTGAGGCTCGTGACCAGCGTGCGCAGCTCGGATTCGTCTGCGAGGCGCGAGGGCATGGGCAGTCCGCCGTGGCCGTTGTGCGCGGGCGAAGTCGAGGTGGCGAAGCCGATCGCGCCGGCCCGCATCGCCTCGACCACGATATCCCGCATCTGCGCCACCTCGTCCGCCGTGGCGGCGCGCCTGGGCGCATCTTCGCCCATCACGAAGGTGCGGATCGAGGAATGGCCGACGAAGGCGGCGACGTTCAGCGCGGCGCCCTGCCGCTCGAGCATGTCCATGTACTGCGGAAAACTCTCGAACTCCCAGCGGATGCCCGCGCGCAGCGTCTCGATCCCCATGCCCTCGACCTGGGTGAGGTTCTGCATCACGAGCTCGCGGTCCTGCGGTTTGCACGGCGCGATCGTGAAGCCGCAGTTGCCAATGATGGCCGTGGTCACCCCCAGCGCGGGCGAGGGCGTCGCGTACGGGTCCCAGGTCAGCTGCGCGTCGTAGTGGGTGTGGTTGTCGATGATGCCCGGCATCAGCGCGAGGCCCGCGGCGTCGATGACTTCCTTCGCCGTGCCCTCCACCTTGCCCAGCGCGGCAATGCACCCGTCCCTGACGGCGAGGTCGCCCTGCACGCCGGGCGAGCCCAGCCCGTCATAGAGCGTTGCGTTGCGGATCAGGAGGTCGTTCATGGGGCTGCTAGGATAGCGCCTCCCCATCCTTTCGTCTCCGGCGCGCATGAAACTATTCGAGATTCCCGGGCAGGTCGCAGTCGTCACCGGCGCCGCGCATGGCATAGGCCTCGCCACGGCAAGGCTGCTGGCCGAGGCGGGCGCCAGTGTTGCGCTGCTGGACCTGGACGAAGCCGCGGCCCGGTCGGCCGCAGCGGACATCGGGCCCAGGGCGGCCGCCTGGGCATGCGACGTGACTTCGGAGGCCAGGGTGGAAACCGTGTTCGCCGAAATCGGGGCGCGTTTCGGGCGGCTCGACGTGCTGGTCAACAGCGCCGGCGCCGCGGTCCGCAAGCCCGCCACCGAAATCTCCATGGAGGAGTGGGAGCGCGTGCTGGACCTCAACCTTGGCGCAACTTTCCTGTGCTCGCGCGTCGCGGCGCGCGCGATGCAGAAGCAGGGGGGCGGCGCCATCGTGAACCTCGCCTCGATCATGGGATTCTCGGGCGGCATCTTCCCGAATGCTTCCTACCAGGCGTCGAAGGGCGGCGTGGTGAACCTCACGCGGGCGCTGGCCCTGGAATGGGCGGAGCAGAAGATCCGCGTAAATGCGGTTGCCCCGACATTCGTGAAGACCGGCCTGACCGTGCCGATCTTCACCAATCCGGAAGTGCTCGCCAGGGTCATGGCGCATACGCCGCTGGGCGTCCTGCCGGAGCCCGGCGACATCGCCGCGGCCATCCTTTACCTCGCAAGCCCCGCTGCGCGCTGCATCACCGGGATCACTCTGCCGGTCGACTCTGGGTACCTCGCGAGATAAAATCCTGCCCCGCGCAGGGAGGGCCGCCATTTCGGGAATAGTGCTGATACGGCAAGCGTTCTGCCAGAGTTCGATTCACCTACGGAGTTGTATCAGTGCGTTTGCCTTCTATCACCGGCATGGCGGCTTCGGTCGCGGCATGCACCCTCGCAGCTGTGGCTGCATACGCCCACGATCCCGAAGACGCCGTCGTCGTGACCGGCCGGTACAGCAATGAGATCGGCACCTGGGACTCGGCCAGCCAGGGCGCGGTGACCCGCGAGGGGATCGAGAAGCGCCCCCTGCTGCGCACGGGGGAAGTGCTGGAGTCGGTGCCGGGGATGATCGTCACGCAGCACAGCGGCGACGGCAAGGCCAACCAGTATTTCCTGCGCGGCTACAACCTCGACCACGGCACGGATTTCGCCACCTGGATCGACGGCATGCCGGTGAACATGCCCACCCATGCCCACGGGCAGGGCTACATGGACCTGAATTTCCTGATCCCGGAACTGTTCCAGAAGGTCGGCTTCAACAAGGGGCCCTATTTCGCCGAGGACGGCGACTTCGCGTCGGTCGGCTCGGCGCGCATCTCGTATGTGAATACATTGCCTTCCTCCCTCGCAACCCTGACGGGCGGATCGTTCGGATACCGGCGTGCCCTGATGGCGGGCACCCCGGATACCGGCCCGGGGCACCTGCTGTATGCGATCGAGCTGGAGCACAACGACGGGCCGTGGGCCAATCCCAGCAATTTTCGCAAGGGCAATGGCGTCTTGCGGTATTCGCAAGGCACTGCGGCGAATATGTTCAGCGTCACGGGCATGGCCTATTCCGGCAAGTGGAACTCGACCGACCAGATCCCGCTGCGCGCCCTGGACGCCGGCACGGTCGGGCGGTTCGGCGCGATCGACCCGACCGACGGCGGCCGCGCCAGCCGCCACAGCCTCTCGGTCGACTGGAAGCAGTCCGAAGGCAGCATAAGCCGCACCGCTTCGCTCTATGCGATCCGCTCGAAGCTCGACCTGTACTCCGATTTCACCTATTTCCTGAATGACCCGGTCAACGGCGACCAGTTCCACCAGTCGGAAAAGCGCTCCATCGCCGGGGGGGCGGCCTCGCAGAGCTGGGTGGCCAGGATCGGCGAACACCAGTCGGTGACCACGGCTGGCATCCAGTTCCGGCAGGACACGCTGTCCCCGGTCGCGCTGTACAACACCGTGGCTCAGCGGCAGTTGTCGGTCGTGCGCGAGGACCGCGTGCAGGTGCGCAGCATCGCCCCGTATGTGTCGAACACGTTCGAGTGGACCGACTGGTTCAAGACCATTGCGGGGCTGCGCGCCGACCGGCAGAGCTTCAGCGTCGACAGCAGCAACCCTGCGAACTCAGGCAATGCCTCGGCCTCGATGCTCTCGCCCAAGCTATCGCTGGCCTTCGGACCATGGCGCGAGACGGAATACTTCGTCAACTGGGGCAGGGGGTTCCACAGCAACGACGCGCGCGGCACGACCATCACGGTGGACCCGGCCACGGGCGCGCCGGCCAATCGCGTGAACCCCCTCGTGCGCACGACCGGATACGAGGTCGGGTTGCGCAGCAAGCCAGTGGCGGGCTTCACGACCTCGGTGGCGCTCTGGGCCCTGAACCAGGCCTCCGAGCTGGTGTTTACCGGCGATGCGGGCACGACCGAGCCCAGTCGCGCCTCGAAGCGCACGGGACTGGAGTGGCTGGCGCAGTACCAGCCGCGCACGTGGATGGTTTTCGACGGATCGCTTGCGATGACCCGCGCCCGGTTCACCGAGTTCGACCCGGCGGGACCCCACATTCCGGGAGCGCCCGACAAGGTCATCTCGGCCGGTGTGACGCTGGACAGCAAGGCAGGATGGTTCGGCAGCGCGCGCTGGCGGTACTTCGGGCCGCGTCCGCTGATCGAGGACAACACCGCCCGCTCCCGCGCCACGTCAATCGTGAACGCCAGGGTCGGATACGCCTTCGACAAGAAGACGCGCCTGAGCGTGGATGTCTACAACCTGTTCAACGCGAAGAACAACGATGTGGACTACTTCTACCGGTCGCAGCTGCGCGGGGAGGCGGCCGCGGTGGCGGACTTCCATTTCCACCCGGTGGAGAGCAGGGCGGTGCGATTGACGCTGACCGCGAACTTCTGAATCAGTAGCCTGCGCCGAAATCCACGAGGTTGAGCGCGGGTTGCCCGGCGCGCACGCGCTCGATGTTCTCCACAATGCGCGCCATGGCTGTGCGCGGTTCCGTCAGTGCCGCGGTGTGCGGCGTGATCGAGACACCCGGGTGGGCCCAGAGCGGGGAATCCGCCGGCAGGGGTTCCGGGTCGAACACGTCGAGGTAGGCGTGGGCCAGGTGCCCGGCGTCGAGCGCTGCAATGAGGTCCTGCACCACCAGCTGCGCGCCGCGCGCCACGTTGATGACGCAACTTCCTTCGGGCATGAGCGCGAATGCGGCGGCATTGAGCAGGCCGCGCGTCTCGGGCGTCAGCGGCAGAAGGCAAACAACGGCCTGGCTGCGCGCCAGCATCTCCTGCATCCCGGCGCTGCCCGAATAGCAATCGATCCCGGGCACCTGCGCCGGTCGCCGCTTCCAGCCGGCAACCCCGAACCCGAACGGCAGCAGCCGCTGCGCCACCGCGGTGCCCAGTTCCCCCAGGCCCAGGATTCCGATGGTGCGGTCCGCGGCCATGTACTGGGGCAGCCTGTGCCATTTCTTCTCGAGCTTCTGGGCCCGGTAGACGTAATGGTGGCGATGGTAGTCGAGCACGTGTGCGACCACCGACTCGGTCATCGCCGCAACCATGCCCGGGTCCACCAGCCGCGCGAGCGGCCTGGCGCGCGGGAAGGTCGCATCGGCAAGCAGGCCGTCCACGCCCATCCACAGCGACTGGATGAGCTTCAGGTTGGGCAGCCCGGCGACGATGCCTTCCTGGGGGCGCGCCACGAGGGCGATGTCGATTTCGGCCGGGTCGTAGCTGTCGGGGGTGAAGAACCGGTCGTGCGGCAGCAGCTGCGAGAGGCCCGGAATCCAGCGTTCGGCAGGTTCTATCTTCGAGAGGAACAGGATGTTCACTGGTTCGGCTTGAACCCCGAGGCGCGGATGACCGGCCCCCACTTTTCGTAGTCGGCCCTGAGGATCGCGCCGAGTTCCGCCGGCCCGAGGCCGGTGGGTTCGAGGCCCATCTGCTCCAGACGCTGCTTCATGTCCGGCGCGCGGATCACCTCGATTGCGGCCTTGGCGTAGCGGTCGATCACGTCCTTCGGAGTCCGGGCCGGCGCAAACAAGGCGTACCAGCCGTTGCCTTCGATGTTGTAGCCGAGTTCCTTGAAGGTGGGGGTGTCGGGGGCGAGGCTGGAGCGTGTTCCGCCCGATACCGCCACCACGCGCGCCTTTCCGGAACGAACAAGCGTCAGCGCATCCGACAGTACGAACATCGCGGCCTTGATCTCGCCGCCGGCCAGCGCCTGCAGCGCCGGCGCAGTGCCCTTGTACGGGATGTGGGTCATCTCGATCCCGGCGCTCTTCGCAAACAGCACGCCGAAATAGTGCGGCAGGCTGCCGGCCGCGGCCGATGCATAGTCGCCCAGCCGCGGATCCTTTTTGACCAGCGCGATGTACTCGGCCACGTTCTTTGCGGGCAGTTCCGCGTTCAGCAGCAGCGAGAGCTGGAAGTTGGTGAGGTGCGCCACCGGCTCGAAGTCCTTGAACGGGTCGTAACGCAGGCTCGCGCCGTGGGAATGGGGAAACGCGGCCATCGTCGCCACCGGGGTCAGCAGCAGCGTCGAGCCGTCCGGCGGGGCGGCCTTCACGGTCTCGTTGCCGACGATCCCGCCGCCGCCGGGCTTGTTCTCCACGATGACCGGCTGGCCGAGCAGCGGGCGCATGCGGTCGGCCAGCAGGCGTGAAAGGATGTCGCTGGATGCACCGGGCGGATAGCCCAGCACGATGCGCAGGGTCTTGTCCTGCGCGAAGGTCGCGCCGGCGACGAGCAGGAGTGCGGCTGCAAGGGCGATTCGGGGCAGTTTCATTGGAGGTTCCCGGAGTTGGAGGCGCGTCGGGATGGTAGCATTCCCGACCTCGTGAAACCGCAACGGAAGGCCCGGACATGGCAGGCAAGACCGCAGGCAGCAAGGCGCAGAAGATCGGCTGGATCGGCATGGGACGCATGGGTTACGCGATGGCCTCGCGCCTGCTCGGGGCGAAGTGCGACGTGACGGTATGGAACCGCACGCGCAGCAAGGCCGAACCCCTGGCGAAGGAAGGCGCGAAAATCGCGAAGTCCCTGCCCGAGCTCGCCGCCTGCGACATCGTCTTCACGATGGTGTCCACGACCGCCGACCTCAAGCAGGTGCTGTTCGACAAGGGCGGGCTGCTGTCCGGCAGGAAGCGCCCCAAGGTCGTGATCGACTGCTCGTCGATCTCGGATGACGGTTCGGCCGAGGTCCGCGCGCAGTGCGAGGCGCTCGGCGTGGGCTACCTCTGCGCGCCGGTGTCCGGCAATGGCAAGGTGGCGAAGGCGGGGCTGCTGTGGGTCGTGGCCTCCGGGCCGCAGAAGCTTTTCAGGCTTGCCGAGCCCTACCTCAAGATGTTCGGCCGCGGCGCCACCTACGTGGGCGGGGGCGAGCTCGCCCGGGTCTGGAAGATCGCGCACAACACGATGTTCGGCGTGATCATCCAGTCGCTGTGCGAGATCACCATCCTCGCGGAGAAAGCCGGCATCCCGCGGCACGTGTTCCTCGACTCGATCAACAACAGCGTGCTCGGCTCGATGTACACGCGCTACAAGACGCCCGCGCTGGTGAACCTCGATTTTTCCGTGACCTTCACGCCCAAGCTCCTGCTGAAGGACATGGACCTGGGCCTCGGGGCCGCGCGCAAGTACGGCGTGCAGATGCCCACCGCCGCCACGACGCGCGAATGCGTGCAGAACACGGTCGGCCGCGGCTACGACGATGTCGACTTCTCGGTGCTGCTGCTCGAGCTCGCCAAGGCGGCGGGCATGGAACTCAAGCCGGAGAAGGTCAAGGTCAGCGACGGGCTCGTGCCCAGGTAATCGGCGTGGCGGCGAAGCTCATTCGCGGCGGGATCGTCGTCAGCATGGACCCGGCCGTGGGCGACCTGCCCCGGGGCGACGTGCTGGTGGAGGATGGGCTGATCAAGGCCGTGGCGCCGTCTATCAACGCGCCCGGCGCGGAGGTGGTGGACGCCTCCGGCTGCATCGTGCTGCCGGGCCTCGTCAACGCGCACCAGCACACCTGGCAGACCGCGCTGCGCGGCGTGGCCGGCAACTGGACCATCCTCGAATACTTCCACCACGTGCACGCGGGGCTCGCCACCAAGTTCCGGCCGGAGGACATCTACATTGCCACGCTGGTGGGTGCGCTCAACCAGATCAACTGCGGCGCCACGACGCTGGTCGACTGGTGCCACAACAACCCGACCCCGGAGCACACGGACCGCGCCGTCGATGCGCTCGTCGAATCGGGGATCCGCGCCGCGTTCTTCCACGGCTCGCCCAAGCCCGACCCCAAGCCGGGGCAGAAGCCGTTCTGGGAAGTGCCGCACCCGCGCAGCGAGGTGGAGCGACTGATGAAGCGGTTGCCTGCCAATGAAGGCCTGGTGACCCTGGGCCTCGCGATCCTCGGTCCGCATTACTCGACGTACGAAGTCGCGCAGCAGGATTTCCGCCTGGCGCGGGAATTCGGCTTGATCGCGAGCATGCACTGCGCAGGCGGCGAAGCGCGGACCCCGGACGGGTGGGATCGCCTCGCCGCCGAGGGGCTGCTCGGCGACAACAACAACATCGTGCACGGCCAGACGCTGACGGACGCGCAGTTGGCCTTCATGGTGGAGCGTGGCGTCACGTTCTCGCTTACCCCCGAGACGGAAATGACCCAGGGCCACGGGTTCGCCATCACCGGGCGCTTGCGCAAGCTCGGGGCACAGCCCTCGCTCGGCGTCGACCTCGAATCGGCCATCAGCGGGGACATGTTCGGCGTGGCGCGCGCGGCGCTCGCCAGCCAGCGCGCGATGGACAATGCCGCGTCGCGCGCTGCGACCGGAAAATTGCCGGAAACTTCGACCATCCACTGCCGCGAGGCGCTGGGCTGGATCACCATGGAAGGCGCGCGCATGCTGAAGATGGACGACCGCATCGGCTCGCTCACCCCCGACAAGCAGGCGGACCTGATCCTGATCCGCGCCGACGACCTGAACATGTGGCCGGTACACGACCCGGTGACCAGCGTGGTCATGCAGGCGGGCACGGGCAACGTGGACACGGTGCTGGTGGCCGGCGAGTTCAGGAAGCGGCACGGCAAGCTCCTTTACCCGAAGCTCGGGCAGAGGAAGGAAGAACTGCTCGCCTCGGGCCGGCGCATCCTGGGCGAATTGGGCCTGTTATGAGGAGATCTTCATGCCGCTGAGCCACATCGAGCACTTCCTGATCCAGACCGCGGACCTCGCGAAGACGCGCGACTGGTACGTCGAGGTGCTCGGCATGCAGGTCGGGCCCTCGCCCGATTTCAAGTTCCCGGTCTGCTGGCTGTACCTCGGCGGGAAGGACGTGCTCCACCTCACCGAGGGCGGCGCCAACACGAGCGAGAACCGCAAGAAGTACCTCGGCCAGCAATCCGACGCACTGAAGGGCAGCGGGGTGGTGGACCACGTGGCGTTCCGATGCACCGGCCTGTCCGAAATGATGGAACACCTCACGCGCCTGGGCGTCCCGTTCACGAAGCGCATGGTGAACGATCAGGGATTATTCCAGCTGTTCCTTTTCGACCCGAACGAGGTCAAGGTCGAACTCAATTTCGCCAACTCCGAGACCAGCGGGGTGCGGCCCGAACTGATGGCATCCGAACTACCGGGAGGCAGGCAATGAGCATCCGAAATTTCAGCGAGGACACCCTTACCGCGGAGGTCCTGCGGCGCATGGAGAACACGCAGGACCCGCGCCTTAAGGAGGTCATGACGGCGTTCGTGAAGCACCTGCACGCCTTCGTGCGCGAGGTTCGTCCCACGCAGGAGGAGTGGTTCACGGGGATCCAGTTCCTGACCGAGACCGGCCACTGGTGCAAGGACGGCCGCCAGGAATACATCCTGATGTCGGACACGCTCGGCGTATCGATGCTGGTGGACTTCATCAACTACGGCAAGACCGCGGGGGCAACCGAATCCACGGTGCTCGGGCCGTTTTTCGTCGAAGGCGCGCCCGACCTGCCGCTGGGCGCGAACATCGCGAGGCCCGGAACGCCGGGCGAGCCGCTTTCAGTCACGGGCACGGTCAAGGGCACGGACGGCAAGCCTGTCCCGGGCGCGCTGCTCGACGTCTGGGAAACGGGCGGGGACGGTTTCTACGACGTGCAAAAGGGCGAGGGCACCAACCTGCGCGCGCGCTTCACGGCCGACGCAGACGGGAAGTTCCACTTCAAGTGCGTGCTCCCGGTGAGCTACCCGGTGCCGCACGACGGTCCGGTGGGTCGCATGCTCACCGCCACCGGCCGGCACCCGATGCGCCCGGGGCACCTGCACGCCATCCTTTCGGCGCCGGGCTACGACAAGCTGGTGACCCACCTTTTCGTGCGCGGGGACAAGTACCTCGATTCGGACGCCGTGTTCGGGGTGAAGGATTCGCTGATCGTGGATTTCAGGAAGCAGCCCTCGGGCGAATATGCCGCCCACTACGATTTCGTGATCAAGCGCTCCGGGTCGAAATAGCGGCGTTCAGCCCCAGACTTCCTTCGCCACCTCGACGATCCGTTCCAGCTTCCTCCACTGGTCGTCCTGGGAGAGGTTGTTGCCGTGGTGGGTGCTGGAGAAGCCGCACTGCGGCGACAGGCACAGGTCTTCGAGCGGCACGAATTTGGCGGCCGCGGCGATGCGGCGCTTGATCGTGTCCTTGTCCTCCAGTTCGCCGAACTTGGTGGTGACGAGACCCAGCACGACCTTCTTTCCCTTGGGCACGAAGCGCAGCGGCTCGAAAGTCCCGGCGCGCTCGGAGTCGAATTCCATGAAGAACCCGTCCACGTCCGCGGAAAACAGCGCCTCGACCACGGGCTCGTAGCCGCCCGAGGCCACCCAGGTGCTCTTGAAATTGCCGCGGCAGGTATGCATGGTGATCGCCATGCCGGCCGGGCGGTTCGCCACGGCAGCGTTGATCGCCTCAGCATAGGTATACGCGAGCTTCTTCGGGTCGTCGCCGCGCTGGGCCAGCGCCCCGGCGAATTTTTCGTCGCAGAGATACGCAAAGCTCGTGTCGTCCAGCTGCAGGTAGGTGCAGCCGGCAGCGCCGAGGTCCGCGATCTCCGCGCGGTAGGCGGCGCCCACGTCGGTCCAGAACTCGGCCAAGTCGGGGTAGGCCGCCTTGCTGATGCCCGAGCGCCCCGGGCGCAAATGCAGCATGGCGGGGGCCGGGATGGTCTGCTTGGCCGTGTGCCTGGCCACGGATTTCATGTAACGAAAGGAGTCGACGAAGATCGGCTTCGTGCGCTTTACCTTGCCGGTGACGCGGATCATCGGCGGTTGCTCTTCCGTGTCCTTGAAGCCCACCACCAGCGGTGCGACATAGCCTTCCACGCCTTCGAACCCGGCGAGGAAATCCACGTGCCACCAGTCGCGGCGGAACTCGCCGTCGGTCACGGCCTGCAGGCCGATCGATTCCTGCTTTTCGATCGCGGCGCGGATGCAGCGGTCCTCGACCGCGCGCAGGCCGGCGGTGTCGAGCTCGCCGCGTTTGGATGCGGCACGCGCCTGGGCCAGTTCGGCGGGGCGCAGCAGGCTGCCGACCTGGTCGGCGCGGAAGGGCGGTTTCATTTGGGCTCCCTGAGGAGCGGATGCAGCCCGCTCCGGGTAACGCGGCCGTGCAGCTCACGGCCAAGCACCTGCTCGCAGTACTCGGCCACGCCGAGCAGCTGGCCGAGGTCGATGCCGGTGGCGATGCCCTGGGACTCGAACAGGTTGACGAGGTCCTCGGTGCACACGTTGCCGGTAAAGCCTCCGCCGTACTTTACCTTGGCAGGATGGCCGCCCACGCCGCCGAAGGAGGCGTCGAAGAACCGCACGCCGGCCTCGTATGCGGCCATGTAGTTGACCAGGCCCGTGCCGCGCGTGTCGTGGAAGTGGGCGATCGGGGTCGCGGCGCGCACTTCGCGCTCCACCCGGTCGAACATCGCGCGCACCGACTTCGGCGTGGCCATGCCGGTGGTGTCGCCCAGCGCCACGTGTTCGACGCCGAGCGAGGCGAACTGCGCGACGTCCGCGACTACCGAGCCCGGATCCACCGCCCCTTCGAACGGGCAGCCGAACGCCACCGAAACCGTGCCGATCAGGCGGAACCGGCCGCGGGCGGCCGCGGCCATTTCCTGCACGTTCGCCCATTGCTCGGCGCGGGTGCGCTTGAGGTTCTTCTGCGTGTGCGATTCGGTGGCCGAGACGAGCAGGCTGATTTCATTCGCGCCGAATCCCGCGTCGAGGTCGGCCAGCGCGCGCTCCACCGCGCGCACGTTGGCGCAGGTCGCCTTGTAGTAGACGCCATCGCGCCGGGGCAGGGCGCGCAGCAGGTCGCTGGCGTCGGCGAACTGCGGCACCACCTTGGGATTGGAGTACGAGGTCGCCTCGATGCGCCTGAACCCGGCCGCGGCGAACCGTTCGATCAGGGCGAGCTTCGCGGGCGTGGCGACGAACGCGGGTTCGTGCTGCAGGCCGTCGCGGGCGAAGCATTCGCACAGGGTGACTTCGGGCATGGGCGTCGATTGACGATGCGATGCAATTAGTTTACGTTAGCAACTATCTATCCGCAACACCGCATCCCAGAGCCATTCCCGTGGATTCACCCCTGCCCGAGCCGGACGGAATCAAGGACCTCGTCTCCTACCGGCTGCACGTGCTCGCCAACCTGTCGGCCCGCTGGGCCGAGGCGCGCTACCAGCAGCGCTTCGGGCTTAAGCTGCTGGAGTGGCGGGCGATGGCGCTGCTGGGCGGCTATGCGCCGCAGTCCCTGAACGAGCTCGCGCGCGGCGCGGGCCTCGCAAAGAGCTACGCGAGCCGGACCGTTGCCGGACTCATCCAGAGAAAGCTCGTGGCAAGCACGCCGGACGACCGCGACGGCCGCGGCAAGCTGTTCTCGCTCACCCGCTCGGGCAAGGCGCTGTACGGCCGGGTGTTCGAGGACGCGGTCAGGCGCAGCGAAGCGTGGCTGTCGGTGCTCTCGGCCGAGGAGCGCGCGACCCTGATGGACATGCTTGCGCGGCTGACCGAGCACGCCCGCACGCTCGAAGCGAAGGATACGGCAGGCTCATGAAGACCCGGATCACCGAACTGCTCGGCATCGAGCATCCCATCATCCAGGCGGGCATGAGCTGGGCCTCGTCGAGCTCGCCGCTCGTGATCGCCGTGTCGAACGCGGGCGGGCTCGGCGTCATCGCGGCGGGACCGATGCGCAGCGAGGATTTCCGCAAGGCGATCGCCGAGATCAAGGCGGGCACCTCCAGGCCGTGGGCGGCGAACATCCCGCTGTACAACCCGCGCGCGGCGGAATTCCTCGACATCGCGTTCGAGGCGCGGGTGCCCGTGCTGATCGCGTCACAGGGCGGGCCGAAGGAGCAGCTGCCGCGATTCCGCTCGATCGGCACTAGATGGCTGCATGTGGTCACCACCGTCGAGCACGCGCAAAAGGCCGAGGCCGCGGGCGTCGATGCGCTGGTCGCGGTGGGCATGGAGGCGGGCGGCCATCCGGCGCCTTCGGAAGTCACCACCCTGGTACTGGTGAGGAGTATCGTGAAGGCGGTGCGGTTGCCGGTAGTGGCCGGCGGCGGCGTGGCCGACGGGGCTGGCATTGCCGCATTGCTGGCCCTCGGGGCCGAAGGCGTGCAGCTCGGCACCCGGTTTCTCGCCACGCTGGAAGCGAGCGTGCACGAGAGTTACAAGCGCGCGGTGGTAGAGGCCGGGATCGACGGGACGACACTTGTTGCGCGCGGGCGGCTGCCGATCCGCCAGCTCCGGAATGCGTTTTCGGCCAGGTACGACGCCGCAGAGCGATCGGGGGCGGCCCGGGAGGAGCTGGAGGCGATCTTCAAGGCGGCGAGCCTGAAGCAATCCGCGCTCGATGGCGACGTAGACAACGGCAAACCGGAGGCCGGCCAGTCGGCGGGCCTCATCGACGCCGTACTGCCGGCGGCCGAAGTCATGCGCAGGCTGGTTGCGGAACTGGACGACACACTCAAGAGGATGGCGGCGAAATGAGCGAAGAAGTCATGCTGTGCGAAGACCGGGGCCGCGTGCGGATCCTCACCATGAACCGCCCGGAGAAGCTCAATGCGCTGAACACTGCGCTCACCGAGGCGCTGCTTGCCTGGCTGAAGAACTCCGATCGCGACGACGCGATCTCCGTGATCGTGCTGACGGGCGCGGGGCGCGCGTTCTGCGCCGGCGCGGACATCGGCGAGTTCAAGGACCTCACGCCGGACCAGGCGGCCCGCGTCGAGCACCGCGCGCAGCTGACCATGCATTCCCACCTGGTCTTTTCGCAGATCAGGAAGCCCGTGATCGCGGCGGTGCGCGGCGCGGCGATGGGCGGGGGCGCGGGCCTGGCGCTGGCCTCCGACATGGTGGTGGCTTCGGAAACCATGAAGCTCGGGTATCCCGAAATCAAGCACGGGATCCTGCCGGCCATCGTGATCACGAACCTGGTACGGCAGATCGGGCGCAAGGCGGCCTTCGAACTGGTGACGAAAGGCGACCCGCTGAGCGCGGCACGCGCCTACGAACTGGGCGCGGTGAACAAGGTGGTCCCGGACGACAGGCTCATGGATGAGGCGCTGGCGCTCGCCGAGCCGCTTGCGGCGTCCAAGCCGGAAGCGCTGTACGCAATCAAGCAGCTCTTCCACAAGGTGGCGGACCTCCCCCTCGCCGCGGGCCTGGAGGAGGGCCGCAAGGCCAACATCGCCATGCGGGCGCTGCGGCAATAGTTTTCCGGCCGGCTACGGCGCTCGCGCGGGCAATGTGAAATAGAACGCCGCGCCCTGGTCCGGGCCGCTTTCGGCCCAGATCCTGCCGCCGTGGCGCTCGATGATCCGGCGCACGCCCGCAAGGCCCATGCCGATGCCGGCGAACTCGCCGTGCGCATGCAGGCGGTGGAAAGGCTTGTAGAGGTGGGACGCGAAGGCCGGGTCGAACCCCACGCCGTTGTCGCGGATGCAGTATGCGTTGCCTGCGGCCTGCGGGGCGAGCCCGAACTCCACCCGCGGTCCGGGTTGTCCACGGCTGAACTTGACCGCATTGCCGAGCAGGCCCTCCAGCATCGCATGCAAAAGGTGCCGGTCGCCCCGGGTGCCGAGGCCGGGCTGGATCGAAAACCGGGTGCGCACCCCGTCGGGCGTGCGCGCGTATTCCTCCGCGATCCGCGAAGCCATGGCGCTGAGGTCCACCTCGGCGTACACGAGCGGCCGCCGGGAGATGCGCCCGAATCCCAGCAGCGCCATCAGCAGCGTGTCCATGCGCTGCGCTTCGGCCGCCACCCGGCCCAGGTGCCGCAGGGCGCCGGGGTCGAGGTCGCGCGCCCGGTCCTGCACCAGCCGCGAGGCGAACCCGTGGATTGCGCGCAGCGGGGCGCGCAGGTCGTGCGACACCGAGTAGTTGAACGATTCGAGCTCGTGGATCGTGGCCTCCAGTTCGCGGGTGCGTTCGGCAACCTTGCTTTCCAGTTCCCGGTTGAGCCGGGCGAGCTCATCGTGGGCTTCCTGCGCGGCGCCCATGGCCTGCTCCACCGCGCGCTGGTAGGCCGTGGCTACGGCGAGCGCGCCCGCGCAGCAGACGACTACGCCGAGGTAGTAGTTGAAGATCGTGGTCTTTTCCAGGAACGCGTGGATCCCGCCGATCCAGCCGTAGGTTTCTGCCCAGTACATCGCGGTGAGGGCGGCGACCGTCAGCGCAGTCTGCAGGGCGGCCGGCACCAGGCCGCAAAGCAGCGACGTGTACAGGATCGCCACGATGTAGAGGAACACCACCGCGGAGTGCAGGCCGATCCCGGTGAAGAATGCGAAAGCCGTCGTGCCGCTCCACAGCATGCCCACCAGCAGCAGCGCGGCCTGTTTCCTGAATCCCGACCGCGCCAGGAGGTACCCGCCCATGGCCGTGGCGAGCATGAGGGAGCACAAGGCCAGCCGCGCCTGGTGCATCGCCCCCAGCGCGCTCCCGTCCGAGAACAGGAGCACGGGGATCACTCCGAGGGCGAGCGCGATGATCGACGAGTAGACGATCCTGTCCTCCCGGACCAATGGCGATGGTCCGGCGGCGATCCGGCTGGGGGAGGTGATGTCCATTGCACTGTGTCCACTGGTAACGGCACCGCGGCGGATATCTTTAGGCCTGAATTCGAAACCGGTGTCCGGGCGGTGCGCGGAGGCCGTCGTCTGGCTGACGTCCGGCGAGGCCGTCTACATGACCGGGGCGAACCTGTTGGTTTCGCGAGGGCGATAGGGGGTAAAAGCTGGTAAAATCCGTAGCTTACCTCCATACACGCGACCGCTTCGCCGGGCCCTCCCGGTCATGCACACATCCTGATGCCCCAGAACAATAAGAGCCGCCTCGCGGCCCTCGTTGCAGCGTTCTTCTCCCTCTTCGCAGTCTTTGCCGCGCAGGCCCAGTCCCTCCGGACCGACCTCGACCTCGGTGCGCAGTGGAAGGTCAATTCCACGGCGAGGCTGATCTCGGGGCTGCCGCCCATGTACCCGGCGCACATCGAGTTCTCCGAGACCGAGGCCTGGAAGGAGCACAGCGCCTACATGAAGGCGGCCTGGGCGAAGATGAGCGAGAAGCAGGTGGCCACGATGACCGCCTGGCGCGATTCCGCGATCTCGAAGACCTGCCCGGTCGGCAAGACCGTGCTGTACCCGTTCAGCGGGCCGGACTTCTTCAACGCCTATTGGCTGTTCCCGGACTGCGAGACGTTCGTGATGTTCGGCCTCGAGCACATCGGCGACGTGCCCGACATCGAGGCGATGAACGAGCGCCAGCTGGTGCGCATGGTCGCGGACGTGCGCACGGCGACCACGGACTTCTTCGGCCGCAATTACTTCATCACCGAGAACATGTCGCGGCAGCTGCGCACCGCCCAGCTGCGCGGCGTGGTGCCCCTGTTCATGATCTCGATGGCGCTGTCGGGCGTGGACATCCTGCGCATCCGGCCCTACGAATTCGCGCCCGTCGCGCGCACGGTGGCGGTGCCCAAGGGCAAGCCCATGCGCCAGTTGAAAGGGGTGACGATCGAGTTCCGCGCCCCGGGCTCGCCGACCATCCGCCGGGTGCACTACTTCACCGTGGACGCTACCGACCGGGGTCTCGCCCACTACCCGGAGTTCCTCGCGTTCATCCGCAGCCTCGGCACGACGACGACCTTCATCAAGTCGGCCTCGTACCTGCTGCACGGCAACGAGTTCCGCCAGATCCGCGAGGCGCTGCTCGACGCCAGCGGCTACCTGGTGCAGGACGACTCCGGGCTGCCTTACTCGTTCCTCGAGGCGCGCGGCTGGAAGGTGCAGCTGTACGGCCGGTACGGCGTGCCCATCCCGCCGTTCCAGCGGGCCTTCCAGGCGAGCCTGGACCGCGCGTACAAGTCGCAGTTGTCCTCGCCGCTGCCGTTCACGTTCGGCTACCAGTACCACGATGCCCGCGACGAGCGCTCGAACGTGCTGGTCGGCCGGCGCCCGCTGCAGACCGCCCAGGCCGAGGCCACCTCGGTGGAGCCGCGCGGCAACGGCAAGGGCATCGTGCTGCGCTCCTCCACGAAGCGCGTCCACTGATGTGATCCTCGCGGCGCTGCTCGCGCTGGCGCTTGCAATGGCGGCGCAGGGACCGCACCCTGTGCCCGTGAACTTCCAGGACACAAGCTTCACCACCACGGACGGCGTTCGCCTGCACGTGCTCGAGGCCGGGCAGGGCCGCCCGGGGGAGCCGGTCGTCGCATTCGTTCCGGGCTGGTCCATGCCCGCCTCGATCTGGCGCCGGCAGCTGGAGGCGCTGGCCGCGACGCACCGCGTCGTGGCGCTGGACCCGCGCGGCCAGGGCAAGTCGGAGGTGCCGCCCGGCGGGTACACGACCGAGCGCCGCGCCGAGGATATCCACGAGTTCGTTGCGCGCCATGCCCCGGTCGTGCTCGTCGCCTGGTCGCTGGGCGCCCTCGAGGCGCTGCAGTACGTGCACGCGCACGGCGACGCTGCCCTGGCCGCGCTGGTGATCGTCGACAGCTCGGTGGGCGAGGGACCGGCGCCGGCGCCCCGCGATCCCGCGGTCCCGGGTTTCCAGGATGAGCTGAAGCGCGACCGCGCCGCCGTCGTGGACGGGTTCGTGCGCGCAATGTTCCGCACCCCGCAGCGGGACGCGGACCTGGTTGCGCTGCGCGAAGCTGCGCTGCGCATGCCGCTGGACGCCAGCCTGTCGCTGTTTCCCGGCGAGCGCATCCCGCGCGAGCACTGGCGCGAGATCGCGCGTGCGTTCAGGAAGCCCTTGCTTTACGCGGTGACGCCGCAATTCGCCGGGCAGGCCGAAAGCCTCAGGCGCAACCGCCCGGCCACCAGGGTGGAACTCTTCGAGGGCTCCGGCCACGCCCTGTTCGTTGACGACCCGGTGCGGTTCTCGGCGCTGCTGGAGGATTTCATCAGACGGAATAAGCAAATGCCCGCGGCCGCGGATTGATCGGCGGGCGCGTTCCCGCGTAAGCTTGGCATCCCGCCCTCACCCCGGACCGCGCCATGAAACGTTTCCTCCTCGGCCTCGCTGCCGCCCTGCTCGCAGCGCCGGCTTTTGCCCAGAACTGGCCCGCCGGCGGCCCGATCACGATCGTGATGGGATTCCCGGCCGGTTCGGGACTCGATATCGTCGCGCGCACGTTGCAGGAGCCCATGCAGCACACGCTCGGGGCCAAGATCGTCATGGACTATCGCACCGGCGCCGGCGGCAACATCGCCTCGGAGGTGGTGGCCCGGGCGAAGCCCGACGGTTACACCCTGCTGGTGGCGACCTCGGCCACCCACGGCGTGAACGCGGCGCTCTACAAGAAGCTGCCGTTCGACGTGGAAGCCGATTTCACGCCGATCGTGCCGATGATCGACGTTTCGAACGTGCTGACCATCAACCCGGACCTGATCGACGTGAAGACCGTGCGGGAATTCATCGACAAGGTGAAGGCCAATCCCGGCAAGTACAACTATGCGTCGACCGGCAACGGCACGGGCACCCACCTGGCGTTCGCGGCGTTCAATTCCATGGCGGGCCTCCAGATGGTGCATGTGCCCTACAAGGGCGGGCCCGAGGCGCTGGCCGCGGTCGTGAAGGGCGATACCTGCTGCATCTTCAACCAGGTCCAGTCGGTGCTCGGCCAGTGGAAGGCCGGCAAGGTGCGGCTGCTCGGCGTAACGACAAAGACCCGCGTCGCCGCGGTGCCCGACGTGCCGACCATCTCCGAGGCCGGCCTGCCCGGATACGAGAGCTACATCTGGTTCGGGCTGATGGGCCCGAAAGGCATGGACCCGAAGATCGTCGCGGCGATCAACGGGGCGGTGAAATCGGCGCTCGAACTGCCGGCGGTGCGGCAGCGGTTCCAGGACCTGGGCAACACGCCGCGCTACGAAACGCCGGAGCAGTTCCGCGCCACCGTGAAGGCCGACCGCGCTGCCTGGGCAGCGGTGGTGAAGGCGTCGGGGGCAAGTGTCGACTGAGCGTTGTGCCTGTTCTTTTAAATGAATCTCACGATTTCGCGCGCTTACGTGGTTGCGCGTTCGCGCAACCGCAAAAGCGCGCGAAATCGTGAGAGCGGGAAATTCAAAATCTCTACCGAGCGCCTTTAGGCACGTATTGCTTCGTAGGCTTCAGTTCCTCCTCCTCGTGCGCCAGCAGGTTTTCGAACAGCCGGTCTGAATCCGCAACGAAGAGGTCCCTGACGATTCCTTCGGCCAGCCGGTTCGCGCCGATCGCGAGGCCCGGGATGTCTCCCGCCAGCGCACCGTGGCTCATGGTGCAGCCCCAGTTGAAGACATGCACGTTGCGCACGCCCTGTGCCGCGCCCGGAGCCTTGGGCAAGAGTTCGAATCCCTCGCCCAGATAGGGAAACCGCGCTTCCTCGGGATGGGCCGCCGCCTCGGCCGCAGACACGCGGTCCGACCAGACCGAAACCTGGTCGCGAAAAGCGCTCACCTCGGGGCGGTCCATCATGTTCACGTCGAATCCGGTGGCGACCACCACCGCATCGAACTCATGCCTTCCCCTGGGTGTGGTTACCGTCACTGCGGCAGCGCCCGCAGACAGGTCGGTCCAAGGTTCCCCCAGGCGCATCGAGAACCCGGGGTGCTTCTCGCACCTGAGCACCGACTCGAACGGCGGCGGCACCTGCTCGGAAAAGATGTAGGTGAAGTAGCGCCAGCGCCGCGCGTCGTCCAGGCTGTAGAACCCGCGCAGGAACCCGGGGAACGCAGTCCACTTGGACTTGTTCACCTGCGGCAGGTAAGGACGCCGCGCGAACATCGTCACGCCTGCCGCGCCGGCTTCGAGCGCGGTGCCGGCGTTGTCGAAGGCGGAGGCGCCTGCGCCCAGCACGCCCACGCGTTTCCCCCTGAAGGCGCCGAAATCAATCTCGTCCGCCGAATGGAACACCCGGGCCTTCGCGTCCGGCGAATCCGGCGCGAAGGAGGGGAACACAGGCCAGCGCGGCGCGCCGCTGCCGTCGCGGCCGAGTGCGAGCACGACCTTCCGTGCCAGGGCGGGTTCCTCGCCGCGCGGTCCACGCAATACGGCACGCACGTACCCGCCCGTGAGCTCCAGCGAGACCACTTCGGTGCCGTTCTCGACCGGCACCCCGGAAGTCCTGCGCACCCAGAGCAGGTACTCGGCCCATTCGAGGCGCGGGATCTTGTACAGCGCGTTCCAGCCGTCCACGCCGTGCTGCGCCTCGTACCAGGCGCGGAAGGTGAGGGCGGGCACGCCCAGGTCCGGCCCGGTGAGGTGCTTGGGCGAGCGCAGCGTTTCCATGCGCGCGAAAGTCGCCCACGGGCCCTCGAGGCCCTCGGCCTTGCGCTCGACGATGCGCAGGTTGCGCACGCCCTCGCGCATGAGCGCAAAGCCGGCCGCCTGCCCGCACATCCCCCCGCCGACCACCAGCACATCGAGGACGGGCCGCCCGTCGGGCCCCGGCAGCGGCGGCACCCAGTTCGCCGCAGGCCAGTTCAGCCGGTGCAATTGCCGTTTTGCCTCGATTTCGAGCGCTTTCAGACCGTCGATCATTTAAACTGTGCCCCCTTCGAGGCGTGATTATCCCGCCGAACCCCGCACCGAGACCGTCCCATGATCGAAGTTTCCTGCTTCTACAGCCTGTCCTCGCCGTGGGCCTATTTCGCCGGCCCGAAAATCCAGGACATCGTGCGCCGCCATCACGTGAAGCTGGTACTGAAGCCCTACGATTTCCAGGACGTCGCGCCCAAGACCGGCGGCGTGCCGATCCGCACGCGTCCGGAGCCGCGCCGCACCTACCACGCGCTGGAACTGGACCGCTGGCGCAAGTACCTGGGCATGCCGCTCAACCTGGAGCCGAAGTTCTATCCCGCGGACGGCAAGCCCGCCGGCTGGAACAAGCCGCCCGGCTGGATGGTGATCGCCGCGCAGGAGGCGGGTCTGGATGCGCCACGCCTCTCGCACGCGCTGCTGCGCGCGTTGTGGGCCGAGGAACGGGATACGTCGAAGCCCGAGGTGCGCCGCGCGGTTGCGCAGGAAAACGGCATGGACGGCGACGCGCTGGTCGCCGCCGAGACCAGCGCGGGCGTGCAGGCCCTCTACAAGCGCTATAGCGACGAAGCGGTCGAATGCGGCGTGTTCGGCGCGCCGACCTATGTGCTGGACGGCGAGCGATTCTGGGGGCAGGACCGGCTCGACTTCCTCGACCGCGCCCTTGACGCCAAACGTGCCGCCGGGAACTAGCTCTTCATGCCACTGATCCAGCTTTCCGAAGTTTCCCTCGCGTTCGGCCATGTGCCGCTGCTCGACCACGTAGACCTCGTCATCGAGCCCGGCCAGAGGATCGGTCTCATCGGCCGCAACGGCACCGGCAAGTCGAGCCTCCTGCGCGTCATCGAGGGCGTCTCCAAGGCCGATGACGGCAAGGTCTGGCGCGCGCCGGACCTGAAGCTCGCCAGCGTCGCGCAGGAGCCGGCGTTCGAGCCGGGGCAGAGCGTGTTCGAGGCGGTGGCGGAGGGCCTGGGCAAGGGCAACCGCCTGCTGGTCGACTACCACGCGGCCGCGCACGCATTCGCCGAGGACCACGAGAACGAGGAACTCGCCGAGCGCATGCACCAGCTGCAGGAGCAGCTCGACGCCACCAACGGCTGGAGCCTGCAGCACAAGGTCGACAGCACGCTGAACCGGCTGTCACTCGATGCGGACCGCAGCGTCGACGAACTCTCTGGCGGCCTCAAGAAGCGGGTGGCCCTCGCGCGCGCGCTGGTGTACGAGCCCGACCTGCTGCTNNCTCGACGAACCGACCAACCACCTCGACGTGGCCTCGATCGAATGGCTGGAAGGCGTGCTGCAGTCGTTTGCCGGCAGCGTGCTGTTCGTCACCCACGACCGGAGGTTCCTCGACACGGTGGCCAACGAGATCATCGAGCTCGACCGCGGGCACCTGACCACCTACCCGGGCAACTTCAGCGCCTACCAGGTCAGGAAGGCCGAGGACCTTGCGAGCGAGGCGGTCCACAACCGCAAGTTCGACAAGTTCCTCGCCCAGGAGGAGGTCTGGATCCGCAAGGGCGTGGAGGCGCGGCGCACGCGCAACGAGGGCCGCGTGCTTCGGCTTGAACAGCTGCGCGTCGAGCGCGCCGCACGGCGGGAGCGGGTGGGCAAGGTGGAACTGCAGATCGGCGAGGCCGAGCGCTCCGGAAAGCTCGTCGCCGAGCTCGATTCGGTAAGCAAGGCCTACGGCGGCCGCGACGTGGTGAAGGAATTCTCCTGCCGCCTGCTGCGCGGCGACAAGGTCGGCCTGATCGGCCCGAACGGCAGCGGCAAGACCACGCTGCTGAAGCTGATCCTGGGCGAGATCCAGCCGGATTCCGGCAGCGTGCACCTCGGCACCAAGCTTGCAGTCGCCTATTTCGACCAGTTCCGCGCCGCATTGGACGAGGAAGCCACGCTGTCGGACACGATCAACCCGGGTGCGGATTTCGTCGAGATCGACGGCGTCAGGAAGCACGTGATCAGCTACCTCGGGGATTTCCTGTTCCCGCCCGAGCGCGCCAAGGCGCCGGTGAAATCGCTTTCCGGCGGGGAGCGCAACCGCCTGCTGCTGGCGCGCCTGTTCAGCCGGCCGGCCAACGTGCTGGTGCTGGACGAGCCGACCAACGACCTGGGCATCGAGACGCTGGAGCTGCTCGAGGACCTGCTGCAGTCGTACAAGGGCACCCTGTTCCTGGTGAGCCACGACCGGACCTTCCTCGACAACGTCGTGACGCAGACTATCGCGAGCGAAGGCGGGGGCGTCTGGAAGGAGTACGCCGGCGGCTACAGCGACTGGCTACGGTACAGCAAGGCCGGCAAGGCCGAGGCGAAGGCGGAGGAAAAACGCGAGGAGAAGCGCGTGGCCGCAGCGGGGCAGAAGAAGCCCGCGAAATCCAAGCTCAACTACAAGGAGAGCCGCGAACTGGCCGAACTGCCGGGCCGGATCGAGGTGCTGGAGCAGGAACAGGCCGCGATCGCGGCGCAGCTCTCCGAGCCGGCGATCTACCAGGACACCCCGGACCGGGCGGCCGAGCTGCAGAAGCGCAGCGCGCAGATCGAGGAAGAGCTGCTCGCCGCGCTGACCCGCTGGGAAGAACTCGACGCGAAATAGGGGACGGCGGCAGGGGTCAGCCGGCCTTCTCGAGCACCATCTGGGTCTGCAGCGTGAGCGACAGCATGCGTCCCGATTCGTCGGTGACGCGGGTCTGCCACACATGCGTGCGCCGCCCCTTGTGCAGCGGGGTGGCCTCGGCGCGCACCACGCCCGAGCGGCCCGCGGCAAAGAAGTTGGTCTTCGACTCGAGCGTGGTCGTGCCCGCGCCCTCCGGCAGGTTGACGATCGTCCCGGCCGCGCCCACGGTGTCGGCAAAGGCCATCAGCGTGCCGCCGTGCAGCGCGCCGCCCACCGTGCGCAGGTCGTCGCGGATCGTGAGCTCGGCCACGACGCGGTCGGGCTCGAGCGACAGGAACTTCATGCCGAGCAGCTCGGGCAGGGTGCCGGCCAGGCGCCGGTTGAAGGTTGCGAGGTCCATCATTGGTTGACTCCGTCAAGTAATTATCCGAGAATGCCGCTCATGGCCACGTCGCAACAGCGAGTCACCGCGGTACGGCGGTTCAACCGGTTCTATACACGCCGGATCGGCGTGCTGCAAGGCGGCCTGCTCGAGAGCCCGTATTCGCTGACCGAGGTGCGGGTGATGTACGAGCTTGCGCATCGCAACAAGCCCACCGCCACGCAACTCGGCGGCGAACTGGGCCTCGACGCCGGCTACCTCAGCCGGATCCTGAGGCGCTTTCGAAAGGAGGGCCTGCTCGCGAGCGCGGGGTCGAAGGAGGATGCGCGGCGCACCCACCTCTGGCTGTCGGCCAAGGGCCGCAGGACCTTCGATCCGCTGGAGCGCGGCACGAACCGTGAAGTCGCCGCCATGCTGGGCCAGCTCCCCGTTTCCAGGCAGGAAGCACTCGTGGCGGCCATGAAGACGGTCGAGGAACTGCTCGGCGGCCATGAGCAGGCAAAGGCGCAAATCACGCTGCGGCAACATCGTCCCGGGGACATGGGCTGGGTGATCGCCGCTCACGGCGCGCTCTACGCGCAGGAGTTCGGCTTCGACGCGACGTTCGAGGCACTGGTGGCGGAGATTGCGGCGCAGTTCATCCGCAAGTTCGACCCGGAACGCGAGCGCTGCTGGATCGCGGAACTCGACGGCGAGCCGGTGGGCTCGGTGTTCCTCGTGCAGCAGTCGAAGTCCGTCGCGAAGCTGCGCCTGCTGATCATCGACCCGAAAGCGCGCGGCCTGGGCCTCGGCAAGCGCCTTGTCGCGGAATGCATCGCGCATGCGCGGGCGCTCGGCTACCGCAAGCTCACCCTCTGGACGCAGAGCAACCTGCTGGCCGCGCGGCACATCTACAAGGAAGCGGGATTCAGGCTGGCGCAGACCGAGCCGCACCGCAGCTTCGGGGTGGAACTCGTGGGCGAGTTCTGGGAGCTGAAACTCTAGGCCGTCTCGAACGTGAACAGCCAGTAGTACTGCAATGCGCGGTAATTGCAGTTCGTGCCGAATCCTTCCACGTCGGCGCGCAGCTCGGCCTCGGTGGGGAAATTCTTCAGCACCTCGTGCGTCGTGCCGTCCTCGAGCTTGCGCACCTGCCAGGTGTCGCCGGCAGCGTCGCGCCGCGCGACCGGCGTGCTGCTGCCTTCCACGTAGAGGTTGTCCAGCAGCACCACCACCGCGCCCGGCGCGAGGCAGCGCCACAGCGACGCAAGGAATGCCTTGCGTTGCGCGCGCCGCAGGTGCGACCACCAGAACCCCGCGAACGCCCCGTCGAACGGGCCCAGGGCTGCGGGCAGGTCGTAGGCGTCGGCAATCTGGAAGCGGACCTTGCCTTCGGGGAGGTTTTTCGCGCGCGCCACCTGGAGCGTTTCCTCGACGACGTCCGTGGCGAGGATGCGGCTCGCGGTGCGCGCGATGTGCTGCGTCCAGAATCCGGTGCCGCACGCCACCTCGATCACGCTGCGCCCGGCGAAAGACGCGGGGATGGCGGCTTCCAGGATGCGCAGGTCCGCCTGGCGCTCGGGCTTGGCGTAAATGAGCTCGTACTCGCGCGCGCGGGCGGCGTAGTAGGCCTGCATCGCCGGGTCGCCTGACGGGGGCGGGAGGGGTGCCATGTGTGGCAGTATCGCATGCGCATATTATTTTTTGGAGCCTTGGAATGAGTCGTGCAGAAGCGATTTCGGACATCGAGCGGTACTTCGACGCGGGCGGCTTCCTCGCCGACCTCGCGCGGCGGGTGGCGATCCCGACCGAGAGCCAGAACCCCGAGCGCGGGGCGTCGCTGGTGTCCTACCTCAAGGACGAGATGCAGCCCGGCCTGGAGCGCCAGGGATTCCGCTGCACGATCCTGCCCAACCCGAACCCCAAGGGCGGGCCGTTCCTGGTGGCCGCGCGCATCGAGGACCCGGCGCTGCCCACCGTGCTGACCTACGGGCACGGTGACGTGATCCGCGGCCAGGACGAGCAGTGGAGGAAAGGGTTGTCGCCGTGGTCGGTGACGCGCGAAGGCGACCGGCTCTACGGGCGCGGCACCGCCGACAACAAGGGCCAGCACACGATCAACCTCGCGGCCATGGACGCGGTGCTGAAGAAGCGCGGGCGCCTCGGTTTCAACATGAAGGTGCTGATCGAGACCGGCGAGGAGATGGGTTCCCCGGGCCTCAAGGACGTATGCGCGGGCAACCTGGACCTGCTTGCGGCCGACGTGCTGATCGCCTCGGACGGTCCGCGCCTGCAGGCGCAGCGGCCGACGATTTTCCTCGGCTCGCGCGGCGCCTACAACTTCGACCTCTCCGTGGACCTGCGCGCCGGCGGCCACCATTCGGGCAACTGGGGCGGGCTGCTGCGCAACCCGGGCATCGTGCTCGCGCATGCCATTGCGTCGATCACCGA
>JAFEDL010000054.1:4710-9846 GCA_018241645.1 Pseudomonadota bacterium | reverse complement strand
GTCGGCACCGGCACCCGGCGTACCGCGTCGCAGGTCTCGTGGACCAGGGTGATGAAGGCACGGGCTCCTTCGGTGTCGACCGCCGCCATCTCATCCACGTTCGCGCCGCCGATGAAGGCCTTGCCGCCGGCGCCTGTCACCACGACCGCGCACAGCGAGGGGTCTGCGGCCATTCCCTTGAGCGCCGCTATGAGCTGCTGCATCAGCGCTTTCGAGAGGGAGTTGGCCTTGGCCGCATGCTCGAGCGTCACGCGGGCGACGCCGCCGGCATCGCGCCTTACGGATACGAGCGAGGTCATCCGTCAGATCCCGTAGGCCTTGCGCACCAGCGAAATGGGATGCGCTTTCTCCACGGGCTTTGCTCCCTCCTGGCCGGCCATTCCCTGCTCGATGTGCCGCCCGGCGATCGGGCAGTCCGAGCTGATGAAATCGGGCTGCTTGCCGTCGAGATGCGCCGCCATTTGCCGGAACACGGGCCGGCCGATCTTCATCGAATTCTCGAAGTACTCCGACTTCACGCCCCAGGTGCCGTCGTGCCCGGCGCAGCGCTCGACTGTATTCACCACGGTCCCCGGGATGAGCTGCAGCATCTCGCGGGTCTTCTGGCCGACGTTCTGCACGCGCGAATGGCACGGGATGTGGTACGAGACGTTGCCCAGCGGCGCTTTGAAATCGTTCTTCAGCAGGCCGTCGCGGTTCCTGAGCACCAGGTATTCGAACGGGTCGAACATCGCTTCCTTCACCGCCTGGACGTCCTTGTCCCCGGGGAACATGAGCGGCAGCTCCTGCTTGAACATCAGCGTGCAGGAGGGGATCGGGGTGAGGATCGCGTATCCTTCCCGCGCCACCTTCGAAAGCACGGGAATGTTCGCCTCCTTGTTCCTTTCCACGCCCTCCAGGTCGCCGAGCTCGAGCTTCGGCATCCCGCAGCAGGCCTCCTTCTCGACGAGGACGTAGGGGATCTCGTTGTGCTCCAGGATCGCCAGCAGGTCGTGGCCGATGCCGGGCTCGTTGTAGTTGACGTAGCAGGTCGAGAAGATCGCCACCTTGCCGGGCGTGTTGTCGCCGTCCTTGACCGGATAGGGGTGGCCGGTGGCCGCATTGGGGCGGAACTTGCGGCTGGCGTACTCGGGCAGCCTGCGGTCCTTGTGGATCCCGAGCACGCTGTCCATCACCCCGCGCGCGGCCGGGTTCCTGTTCAGCGCATTGACGGTCTGCACCACCACCGGGATCGTCGCGAGCTTGCCGAGCGCGTCCGTGGACGAGAGGAGCTTGTCGCGGAAGGTGGTTTCGCCCTTCCTGAATTTCACCGCCTTGGCGCGCAGCATCAGGTGCGGAAAGTCCAGGTTCCAGGGGTGCGGCGGCACGTAGGGGCACTTGGTGAGGTAGCACATGTCGCACAGGTAGCACTGGTCGACGACCTTGCGGAAGTCCTGCTTGTCGACCCCGTCCACCTCCATGGTCTTGCTCTCGTCGACCAGGTCGAAAAGGGTGGGGAACGCGGTGCACAGGTTCACGCAGCGCCGGCACCCGTGGCAGATGTCGAACGTTCGCTCCATCTCCTTGTCGAGGCTGGCCTCGTCCCAGAAATCGGGGTTTTTCCAGTCGAGCGGATGCCGGGTGGGGGCTTCGAGGCTGCCTTCTTTGGTAGTCATGGGCTCGCGAATATTCGGATGGCGGATGGCGCAATGTATGCGGGGCGTGCCCATTGGGCAAATCGATTCTGGCAATTTCCATAATTGGGTGCGCCTATGGGGGCGGCCCCGGTTGATCCAGGTCAAAACCGGCCATTTGCGAGCCCTTATCATCCCCGCATGACCCAATCGCTCGCCGCGACGGTGGAACCCCGCGCCGTACCGGCGGCTGTACCCGCATGCTTTCACTGCGGGCTGCCCGTCCCGCAGGCGGGCGCGTTCCGCGTGACCGTCCTGGGACGCCCGCGCGAAATGTGCTGCGCCGGGTGCGAGGCGGTGGCCCGCACCATCGTCGACGCAGGGTTCGAAAGCTATTACGAGACCCGCGACTCCGCCCAGGAAGGCGGCTTGCGCCCGGCCGACCTGCCGCCGCCGGAAATCTACGACGACCCGCTCGCCCAGGCGCAGTTCGTTGCGCCCGTCGGGGAGCACGGGCGGGAGGCGCTGCTGATGCTGGAGGGCATCCGCTGCTCGGCCTGCGTCTGGCTGAACGAGCGTTATTTGCGCCAGCTGCCCGGCGTATCCGCGATATCGATCAACTATGCGACCCGCCGCGCGCAGGTCACATGGGATTCGCGGGTCATCAAACTCGGCCAGATCATTTCGGCCGTGCGGAGCCTGGGCTACGACGCCTACCCGTTCGAGCCGACCAGGCAGCTTGCCCGGGACGAGAAGGAGCGCCGCAGTTCGCTGTGGCGGCTGTTTGTCGCGGGGTTCGGCGCAATGCAGGTGATGATGTACGCGTTTCCGCGCTATATCGACGACGCCGGAACGCTGAGCGCCGAGGCGGAGCAGGTCATGCGCTGGGCCAGCCTCGTCCTGACGCTCCCGGTGATCCTCTTTGCCTGCGGTCCCTTCTTCTCGTCGGCACGAGCCGACCTGCGCGCGCGCAGGCTGGGGATCGACGTGCCCGTTTCGCTCGGCATCCTGGCCGGCTTCGCGGCGAGCGCCTGGGCAACCCTCAGCGGCGGCGGCGAGGTGTACTTCGACTCGATCACGATGCTCGTGTTCCTGCTGCTGGCCTCGAGGAGCATGGAGCTTTCGGCCCGGCGCGCGGCGACCGCGCGCCTCGATCACCTTGCGCGCTGGATGCCCTCGTTCGCAACGCGCCTGCGCTCCGGCGACGGCGAAGCCGAGCGCATCGCGGCACATGAGCTCCGCCCCGGGGACCGCGTCCTGGTCGCGCCCGGCGAAACGGTGCCGGCGGACGGCCTGGTCGTCGCCGGATCCAGCAGCGCGGACGAATCCCTGCTCACCGGGGAGTCCCGGGCGGTGGAGAAGGGCGCCGGCGCGCAGCTGATCGGCGGCTCGGTCAACATCGCGCAGCCGCTCGAGATGCAGGTGACCCGCGCAGGCATGGAGACGCAGGCCGCGGCGATCGGGCGGCTGATCGAGCGGGCCGCTGCGGGCAAGCCGCGGCTGGTCGAGTCGGCGGACCGCATCGCGCATGTCCTGACCTGGGTGGTGCTGGCCGCCGCCGGCGCGACCCTGCTCGGCTGGGCCCTGGTCGAACCCTCACGCGCGTTCTGGGCTTCGGTGGCGGTGTTGATGGTCACTTGTCCCTGCGCACTCGGCCTGGCCGCCCCCATCGCGCTCACTTCGGCGACCGCCGCGCTGGCGCGCCGCGGAATCGTCCTCACGCGCGCCCAGGCGGTAGAGTCCATGGTCGGCCTCACCGACGTGGTGCTCGACAAGACCGGGACGCTGACCGAGGGCAAGCCTGGGCTTGCGCACTTCGATGCCCTCGGAAAGATGGCGTACGAAGACTGCCTCGCGCTTGCGCAGGCGCTCGAGTCCGGATCCCGGCACCCGGTTGCGGGTGCCTTGCTCGCGCTGCCGCGCGCAGCCCAACCGCGCCAGCCGCGGCATCTCACGCACTTTCCCGGGAGCGGCATCGAGGCAACGATTGATGGAATGCGGACAAGGGTGGGCACGCTGCAGTTCGTACGCGAGATGGCGGGCGAACTGCCGGGCCTTCCTGACGCCAGGGCGCACCAGTCCCCGGTCTTCCTGGGCACGGACGAAGGCTGGCTGGCGCGCTTCCTGTTCGAGGACCGGCTGCGGCCCGAGGCCAGCGGCCTGGTGGAAGGCCTGCGCGCGAGCGGCCTGCAGGTGCACCTGCTGAGCGGCGACGATCCGGGCGTGGTGCGCGAGGTGGCCGGCGTGCTCGGACTTGCGTCGTGCCAGGGGGGCGTTTCCCCGCAGGACAAGCACGATTACGTCAAGCGCCTGCAGGCGCAGGGCCGGCGGGTGTGCGTGATCGGCGACGGGCTCAACGACGCCCCGGTGCTCGCGCAGGCCGATGTGTCGATCGCGATGGGGCAGGGCGCCGCCCTGGCGCAGCAGCAGGCCGACCTCGTGCTCCTCTCGGGAAAGCTGCACGGTGTGCTCGAAGCAGGCCGGATATCGCGATCCGCAATGGCGGCCATCCGGCAGAACTTCGCGTGGGCGCTTGCGTACAACTGCGTGGCGCTGCCGGCCGCCGCGCTGGGGCTGATCGGACCCTGGGAGGCCGCGATAGGCATGGCCGCAAGCTCGTTCGTGGTGGTCCTCAATTCCGCCCGGCTCGCGGCGGCGTTGCGCAAGTAATCCATGGAGAGCCTGTACCTCCTCGTGCCCGTGTCGGTGGTGCTGGTCGTCCTGATCGGCGGGGTGTTCTGGTTCGCGCTCCATTCGGGCCAGTTCGACGACCTCGACCGCCCCGGGCGCGAAATCCTGGATGACGACGACAAGCCCTGAGCCGGGGGCGTTTGATCTGGGTCAAAACGGTTTATCCCCGGTTCCATAGCATGGCCACTGGCACGGGCGTGCGTGCTTCAACCAGGGACCAATCCATGCAATCTGAAACAACTTACAACTACAAGGTCGTGCGGCAGTTCGCCGTGATGACCGTGGTCTGGGGGATCGTCGGCATGCTTGTGGGCGTGCTGATCGCGGCCCAGTTGATCTGGCCGGACCTCAATTTCAACCAGGCTTGGCTGTCGTACGGGCGGTTGCGCCCGCTGCATACCAACGCGGTGATCTTCGCGTTCGGCGGCAGCGCCCTGTTCGCGACAAGCTACTACGTCGTGCAGCGCACCTGCCACGCGCGGATCTTCTCGGACGGCCTGGCGGCGTTCACCTTCTGGGGATGGCAGGCGGTCATCGTGCTGGCGGCGGTCACGCTCCCGCTCGGCATCACGAGCTCCAAGGAATACGCCGAGCTCGAGTGGCCGATCGACATCCTGATCGCGGTGGTGTGGGTATCCTACGCGATCGTGTTCTTCGGGACGATCTTCAAGCGCAAGGTCGCGCACATCTACGTCGCCAACTGGTTCTTCGGCGCGTTCATCCTCACCGTGGCGATCCTGCACATCGTGAACAGCGCCGCGGTGCCGGTGACGTTCTGGAAGTCCTACTCGGTCTATGCCGGGGCGCAGGATGCGATGGTGCAGTGGTGGTA
>JAFEDL010000054.1:2927-4684 GCA_018241645.1 Pseudomonadota bacterium | reverse complement strand
TTCCTCGGGATGATGTACTACTTCATCCCCAAGCAGGCCGAGCGCCCGGTCTATTCCTACCGGCTTTCGGTGGTCCACTTCTGGGCCCTGATCTTCACCTACATGTGGGCGGGTCCCCACCACCTGCACTACACGGCGCTGCCCGACTGGGCCCAGTCGATCGGCATGGTCTTCTCGCTGATCCTGCTCGCGCCCTCCTGGGGCGGGATGATCAACGGCATGATGACGCTGTCCGGGGCGTGGCACAAACTGCGCGAGGACCCGATCCTGAAGTTCCTGATCGTGTCGCTGTCGTTCTACGGCATGTCGACCTTCGAGGGGCCGATGATGTCGATCAAGACGGTCAATGCCCTGTCCCATTACACGGACTGGACCGTGGGCCACGTGCACAGCGGGGCGCTCGGCTGGGTGGGCCTGGTCTCGATCGGGTCGATCTACTTCCTGATCCCGCGCCTGTTCGGCCAGAAGGCCATGTGGTCGGTGCGCCTCATCAACGTCCACTTCTGGGTCGCGACCATCGGGATCGTGCTGTACATCGCCGCGATGTGGATCGCCGGCGTCATGCAGGGCCTCATGTGGCGGGCGGTGGGGGCCGACGGCACGCTCACCTACACCTTCGTGGAAAGCGTGAAGGCGACCTATCCCTTCTACGCGGTCAGGCTGCTGGGCGGGGTGCTGTACCTGTCCGGGATGCTGATCATGGCCTACAACGTCGTGCGCACGGTGAGCGGCAGCAAGGCTGTCGACGCGCCGATTCCCGCCCCCGTGCTTGCGCACGCCTAACAAGTCAACAAGGACCGAGCGATGAAACTTACCCACGACATGATTGAGCGCAACCAGGCGCTGCTGATCGTCCTCGTCATCCTGGTGGTCAGCGTAGGCGGCCTCGTAGAGATCGTCCCGCTGTCGTTCCAGAAATCGGTGACCGAGCCGGTCGCCGGGCTCAAGCCCTACACGCCCATGCAGCTCACCGGCCGCGACGTGTACATCCGCGAGGGGTGCTACAACTGCCACTCGCAGATGATCCGGCCGTTCCGCGCCGAGGTGGAGCGCTACGGCCACTACTCGACCGCCGGGGAATTCGTCTACGACCACCCGTTCCAGTGGGGCTCCAAGCGCACCGGGCCCGACCTGCACCGCGTCGGGGGCCGCTACTCGGACGAGTGGCACCGCATCCACCTGAACAACCCGCGCGACGTGGTGCCCGAATCGAACATGCCGGCCTACACCTGGCTCGCCGGCGCGCCGGCCAACGCCGCCGACATCGAAGCCAAGATGCGCGCGCTGCGCCTGGTGGGCGTGCCGTACACGGACGAGCAGATCGCCGCGGCGCAGGCCGAGCTCAAGGGCAAGTCCGAACTCGACGCGCTGATCTCCTACCTGCAGGTGCTGGGCACCGCGCTCAAGAAGACCAACTGAGGAACCGGCAATGGATATCAACACTGTGAGGAATCTGATGACGCTGCTCGCGTTCGGCGCCTTCCTGGGCATCGTCTGGTGGGCCTACAGCCCGGCGCGCCGCGACCGCTTCGAGCAGGACGCGCGGCTGGTGTTCGACGACAGCGAAGGGGAGTCCAAATGAGCCAGTTCACGAGCGGGTTCTGGGACATCTACATCGCGGCGATCACGATCATCTCGGTCATCGGCTGCGCCGTCCTGTTGAAAATGCAGAGCTCGCGCCGGGTCTCCGGCGGCAAGGCTGAAACGACGGGCCACACCTGGGACGAGGACCTGGGCGAGTACAACAACCCGCTGCC
>JAFEDL010000054.1:0-2746 GCA_018241645.1 Pseudomonadota bacterium | reverse complement strand
TTCCTGAACAACTGCGCCCAGTGCCACGCTTCGGACGCGGGCGGCAGCAAGGGCTTCCCGAACCTGACCGACAAGGACTGGCTGTGGGGCGGCGAGCCCGACACCATCAAGGCGACGATCACCAACGGGCGCAACGGCGTGATGCCGCCCATGGGCCCGACGCTCGGCGCCGAGAAGGTCAAGGACGTGGCCCACTACGTGATGTCGCTCTCCGGAATGGCCAGCGACAGCCTGCGCGCCGGGCGGGGCAAGGAGACCTTCGTGACCATCTGCGCCGCCTGCCACGGGCCGGAAGGCAAGGGCAACCCGCTGGTGGGGGCGCCCAACCTCACGGACAAGACCTGGCTGTACGGGTCGGGTGAGCCCACGATCATCGAGACCATCACCCTGGGGCGCAACAACCAGATGCCGGCCCACAAGGACCTGCTGAGCGAGGCCAAGATCCACCTGCTGGCGGGGTATGTCTATTCGCTGTCGCAACCAGCTGCGCAACCGACAGCACAGCCGGCCGCATCGCCGGCCAAGTGATGAAAGACGACGTCCGACCGGTGGATGCCCGCGGCATCGGCCTGGCCTCCCCGGCGGACCCCGTCGAGCAGTCGCTCTATGAGATCCGCGCCAAGATCCACCCGCGCGCGGTGCGCGGGTGGTTTGCCGCCTGGCGCTGGGCGCTGGTGTGGGCCACCCAGCTGGTGTTCTACGGCATGGCCTGGCTCGAGTGGAACGGCCGGCAGGCCGTGCTGTTCGACCTCGTGCACCGCAAGTTCTACATCTTCGGGCTGGTCTTCTGGCCGCAGGACTTCATCTACCTGACGGTCCTGCTGGTCATCTCCGCGCTGTCGCTGTTCCTGTTCACCGCGGTGGCCGGGCGGCTGTGGTGCGGCTACGCCTGCCCGCAGACCGTCTATACCGAGATCTTCATGTGGGTGGAGCGCAGGATCGAGGGCGACCGCAACCAGCGCATGAAGCTCGACCAGGGGCCGCTGACCTCGCGCAAGTTCGCCCTCAAGGCGGCCAAGCACGCCATCTGGGCTGCGATAGCGCTGTGGACGGGGTTCACGTTCGTGGGCTATTTCACCCCAATCCGCGAGCTGGCCGCCGAGATACCCGCATTCTCCACCGGCCCGTGGGAGAGCTTCTGGATCCTGTTCTACGGCTTTGCCACGTACGGCAACGCGGGCTGGATGCGGGAGCAGGTCTGCAAGTACATGTGTCCCTACGCGCGCTTCCAGAGCGCGATGTTCGACAAGGACACCATGATCATCACCTACGACCCCGAGCGGGGCGAGCCGCGCGGGTCGCGCTCGAAGAGCGCCGACCCGAAGGCGCTGGGCCTGGGCGCCTGCGTCGACTGCGGGATCTGCGTGCAGGTCTGCCCGACGGGCATCGACATCCGCAACGGCCTGCAGTACGAGTGCATCGGCTGCGCGGCGTGCATCGACGGGTGCAACCAGGTGATGGACCGGATGGGCTACGCGCGCGGGCTGATCCGCTATTCCACCACCCACGCGGTGGAGCAGCACCTGACGCGGCGCGAGATGTTCGTGCGCGCGCTGCGGCCGCGGGTGCTCGTCTACTTTTCGATCCTCGGCGCGATCATCATCGCCGCCACCGCCAGCCTCTGGCTGCGCGTCCCGCTCAAGGTCGACGTGATCCGCGACCGCGCGGCGATCTCGCGCGAAGTCGAAGGCGGGCTGATCGAGAACGTCTACCGCCTGCAGGTCATGAACACCGTCGAGAAGGGCAGGCGGTTCCTCATCCACGTGGAAGGCCTGCCGGGCGCCCAGGTGGCCGGCGACGGCAAGGTCGAGCTCGCGGGCGCATCTACGCAGATGATCGCGGTAAAGGTCCGCGTGCAGCCGGCGGCGCTGGAGGCAGGCACGCACAAGTTCCGCTTCGTCGTGGAGGCGGAGGACGACCCGCACGTTGCGGTGAACGAGAAATCCGTATTCATCGTACGCAAATGAGGAGCTGGCCATGACCACCCGAAAGCTGGATGCAGGCCCCTGGTACCGCGAGCGCTGGCCGTGGATCCTGATGTCCGGGCCGGCCGCCGTGCTGGTCGCCGGGGCGTTCACCACCTGGATAGCGTTCTCCACCTCGGACGGCCTGGTGGCGCAGGACTACTACAAGCAGGGGCTCGCGGTGAACAAGGTGCTCGAGCGCGAGGACCGCGCGGCGAGCCTCGGGTTGGTGGCGCGCGTCGAACTGGCGGGCGACCGCCACCGGATCGTGGTGACGCTGGCCGGGACCCAGCCGCGCGAGCTGCGCGTGCGCTTTGCGCATGCCACGCGCTCGGGGTTCGACCAGGTGCTGAGCCTCGTGCGGGTGGGGGAAGGGCGCTACGAGGCGGCCGTGCCCCAGGAGCTGCCGCCCGGACGATGGAACGTGCATATCGAGGCCCCGAAGGGCGACTGGCGCCTGGCCGGGGAGTGGTCCGGGCGGGAATCCTCGTTCAGCCTCGGCGGCACAACCAGCTAGGGCCCGTGCTACGGGCCGGAGGAGGAAACATGCGCAAGGCAATCTGGATTCTGTGGCCCGCCTTCATCGTCGGTGGCGCCGCCGAGACGCTGTTCTTCACGCTTTTCGACCCTATGGAGCTTCACCTCTTTGGTGAGCCCGCAGGCATGAGCCGGCTTGCGGTTTACTCTGGAGGGTTCTTTTTATTCTGGGCGTTCGCCGCTGCGTCGAGCGCGTTCACCTGCTTCCTGCAGCGCACCGCGGAGGAGATCAACCGCTGCCCGCT